>JAGQXQ010000081.1:0-8301 GCA_020436535.1 Phaeodactylibacter sp. | reverse complement strand
CTTCAACATAGGAATGGCTTTTAGAGGCCCTGCAGAGAGCGTAACCGGTTACTTATTACCAGTTTCAAACCTGCGCCGGCACGGTACAAGAGCTATTGCCCAGGAGCAATGCTCCAAAATAAAGCGTTTCTCATCAGGGTGCTGGAGCGAAGCCATAATGCTGCAGGGTGATGCAACGGCCTCGCTCCGAAAATCAGAAGGGATTAGAACTTAGAGATGTAGTGCTTATACAATGGTATGCTGGCCCGGTAGCTTTTGATCTCAATCAAACCCTGCCGGGCCCCACAATAATAGTTGCTGTTGCTTTGTTAACGCCGGTTGATCACCATCTTGTGGGTTACCATTTCCCGGCCGTTGCTAAGGCTGTACAGGTAAACGCCGTTGGGCAGGTGGCTGCCATTGTAATCGATGATATTCTCTCCCGGCAGGATCATCACCTGCTCCCGGTACAGCCTTTGCCCCATCACGTCGCTGACGAAAAAGTCAAAGGCGCCGCCGATTTGAGCATTGACCATTATCTGCGTCCAGCCACTCGTCGGATTGGGCTGGTTGCTGATACTGAACTGGGAAGCGAACTGCTCGTACGTATCCACCATGAGGCAATTGGCCGAACCGGCCGGTTTGACTACCAGGTAGTAATGGCTGGCAGGCTCCAGGTCATCGGGCAGGGTCAGGGTGAAAGGCAAAGGAACCCCGGTAATGGCCACATCCGCCGCTACTTTGAGATCATGAGCCATGACTTCTCCGGGAGTAGCAGTTCCGAAGAGCACTACACACCCCTTAGTCTCGGCGTTAAATATGCAATTCGGAGGGTTACAAACGTAGTCGAAGGAAGCGGGCAGGTTTTCTATTGCTCCATCAGGGGCAACCCTGACATTATCGATCGGCGCCGGGCCGAACGGCGTGTCATAAGTGGTCGGGATATTGAAAGTAAAGACAAACCGGTAATATTCATTGGCGCAGGCCGTGTCTATTATTCCTCCATCCGGGCGTTCTGCAGATTGGGGCAAAGGGGACACTACGACCGTATCCGCAACTGTCTGGTCGGGATCACAGCTTGTTTCCTGAGCATAGATGAAACTCCAGGTTGTTAACCCCAAGAAGAGGAGTATGACTTTTTTCATAGTAAAAAGTTTTATGGTTATATCGTAAAAAAGCTAGGCAATATATAACATTTGCAGTTCATTCTTCTTTTGCAGAAGAATGAATAACAGGAATTAGTCCGCCTTAACGGGTAGGGTGCTGAGATAGTGGAGATTCAAATTTAAGGGCAAAGGCAAAAGTAAAAAATTGTAATTACATAATCATCGTCTATATTATAATTTCTGTTAATTTTATCCAATAACCCACATTTTGTCCTATTTTCGCCTCTTTGATTTGCTCTATGGGCCTGTTGTCAAGTGAAATTTTAACCGCAAAACACTACATATGAGCAGAATGCTTACTTTTTTTTGCTTTTTGGCCCTTTATTCTCAAACTACAGTCGCACAGAAAGCTAACATTCGGGGAAAAGTGGTGGACGCTACTACCGGAGAGCCATTGATTGCCGCCACTGTCCGCATCGGCGCCGACGGAGTCATCACCGACTTCAATGGGGCTTACAACCTGGAGCTGGACGCCGGCGAACACAATCTGTCCATCCGGTATGTTGGCTATCAGCCTTTCAACACAACCGTTAAATTGGACGCAGGCCAATCCATGGAGTTAAATGCCTTTTTGGATGTGGAGGCAGCTATTTTGCAAACGGCAACGGTCACCAGCGGCAAATTCGAAAAGCCGCTGAGCGAGGTTACCGTTTCTCTGGAAGTCCTGCGGCCCGATCTGATCAAGAGCACCGGCAAGGTGACCATTGACGAGGCGCTGGAAAAGATTCCTGGTGTCACTATCATCGACGGACAAGCTAACATTCGGGGTGGATCGGGCTATTCTCAAGGCGCCGGCAGCCGGGTCTTACTCATGGTAGACGACATGCCGATCCTCACTGCCGACGCCGGTTTCCCCAACTGGGATGACGTACCGATTGAAAATATTGCTCAGGTAGAAGTGGTCAAAGGGGCCGCCTCCGCTTTGTATGGGTCCTCCGCCCTGAACGGCATCATCAACGTTCGCACCGCCTACCCAAAGGCCAAACCGGAAACGGAAGTAGCCGCCTGGTACACCTCCTATATGGCGCCCGGGGATGAGCGCCTGAAATGGTGGGATAGCGCGCCTTACACTTATGGCGCGAGCCTGGCTCATCGCCGCAAGATCGGCAAACTCGACCTGGTGCTGGGTGGGTACTTGCTCCGGGAGGAAGATTACAATATGGGCACTTACCGGCGCTTTGGCCGCGCCAATTTTAGCACTCGCTACCGGGCAACCGACCGCCTGACGTTTGGGCTGAATGGCAACATCAACATTGGGGAAGCTGCCGCCTTTCTCTACTGGGCATCTGACACCATGGCTTACGTCGGTGCGCCCAACACCCTTTCTGACCGCAAGCGGACGCGTTACAACATCGACCCCTTCATCAATTATTATGACAAGAGCGGCAACCGGCACCGCCTGCAGGGCCGTTTTTACAACGTCGACAACGATAACAACCTCAATCAGTCCAACTCTTCGGATATGTACTACGGAGAGTACCAGTTTCAGCGGCAGATCGTAGACGCCGAGCTGGTAATCACCGCCGGAGCCGTCATTTCCGGCACCAACATATCGGCCGAGCTGTATGGGGACACCACCTTCACTTCCCGCAATATTGCCGGTTATGTTCAGCTGGAAAAGAAACTAATGGACCGGCTCAACCTCAGCGGAGGGTTCCGCTATGAGGACAACCTGTTGTCCAATCCCGGCTTCACCATTGCCAACCCAAAGGACACCATTGCCCCCTCCGAAGAACGGGAATCCAAACCGGTGTTCCGCATCGGCGCCAATTACCGTGTCGGCAAGGCTTCTTTCTTACGAGCGTCCTGGGGGCAAGGCTACCGATTCCCTACCGTAGCGGAGAAATTCATCGTCACCAACGCTGGTTTCATCAAGGTGCTGCCCAACCCCAACCTCGGCTCGGAAACAGGATGGAGCGCAGAACTGGCTATCAAACAAGGCTTCCGCATCAGCGGGTTTGAGGGCTTTGTCGACCTGGCGGGCTTCATCTCCAGATATCAGGATATGATCGAGTTCAACTTCGTTGGCGATGGCTTTCGATCTGTTAATATAGGAGGCACCGATATCAGGGGCTTCGAGGCTACTATCGCAGGACGGGGTAATATTCTGGGCGTGCCCGTTAGCCTGCTCACCGGCTATACCTACATCGATCCTCGTTTTGAATCATTTGACCCCAATGGAGAAGAAGGCTCCCAGGCGCTTTTTAACTCGCAAAGCTCTTCAGAACCTGGCCAGAACATCCTGAAATACAGATCCCAGCACCTTTTTAAATTTGATATAGAAGGCTCCTATAAAGGGCTTTTCCTGGGCACCGAAGTTTTTTACAATAGCCAGATCGTCGCTATCGACAACCTTTTTGAAGTGCTGCTCAACGGCGTGCGGAGGTTTCGGGAAGCTCACAGCAACGGCTATACCCTGCTCAACCTGCGCACTGGGTACAACTTCACCGAAACCCTCCGTTTCACTTTATTGCTCAACAATACTGCCAATATCGAATATACCACCCGGCCCGCCCTGATGGAAGCGCCCCGCAACCTGACTGCACGGCTTGATTTTAAATTCTGATTAAGAGTTTGGAGGCCGCTTTTGGAGATAAAAGGGGCATTTTTTAGCTCAAAGGGTGGCCTCCAAACATGCTAAGGGTGTGAATGCAAAATGTCCAGTAGGATGAGCGCCACTGCAGCGATTCCCGCCTTGCCCAACCTGGGAGCTGACAACTTTCACCGGCTGCTGAAGCTTCATGCGTAGGTATACGAGTTATCAGCTCCCTTCTCCCGGAAACCTTGTGGTAGAAAGTCAGCAGACAACAGAAAGTTGTCAGCTGACAGCGGAGCGGCCTCCCTGGAATGCCAAAGCGGGAATTGCTGCCTGAACTAATAAAAATCACCCTATCCCCTGATTTCCATCACTTGCCCGAATGATCTCATTATTTAACTTACAAGCATCAAAAACTAAAATCCTGATGCTATGACTCCCGAATCCGCCTCACTGATGATCTTCTTTGCCATCGTCCTGTTCTTCGTTCCGCTGATCATGGGCTTTGCCGGAAAGAATAAGATGGGCTGACGGCTTTCTGTTGCTTGTTTATGGCTGATAGTTGCCCCCTACCGCCGGGCATCGGCAACAAGCAACGATCACTTCTTCCTCCTCCGCCGGCGTACCCACCATGCGGCGAGGAGGCCCAGTATCAGGAGGATGGGCCAAATGGTAACCAAGCCGACAGCCAGGCTTTTCAGTAGTTGCCATCCATCTTCAAAGCCTTCTCCGACGCGGCTCCAGAAGGAACGGCTGGTGCTCAGTTGGCTGCCTTCCTCATAAATGGTGAGGTTGATGGTGCTGAAATTCACTTGCCGGCTGAGATATTGCAGCTGCCCCTCAATGGATTCGATCTCTTCGACGACCTTGCGCATATTTTCCTCCACCGCCAGCACCTCTTCTACATTTATAGCCTGCTTCAGCAGTTCCTGGTAGCGCGTTACTACTGCCCGTTTGGAAGCCAGGCGGGTTTCCAGGTCGATATACTGGCGGGTTACATCTTCGGCGTTGATGGACTTAAAGTCTACATGCGATGCCAGTTGTTCAAATTCCAGTAACAGGGAGTCGAAGCGCCGGGGAAATACCCGGATCACCAGGGTGTTTTCCAGCCGCCCTCCATACTGTTGCTCGTTTTCGCCGGTGAGTTCTCCTTCGTAAGCTGCTACCAATTTTTTAATGGAAGCCAAAGCTTCTTCGTAGTTCTTTACTTCCATCCTTACATCGGCGGTTCGAATGACTTTCTTTTCCGACAAAAGTGGTTCACCCTGGCCTTCCTGATCGCCAGATTCTTCAGAGTAGGACTGCTTCGTCATTTGAGCATCATAGCCATAATTTGAGCCGGAGCGTTCCATCCGGTCTTCAGCATTCCCGCTGCCGCCCTGGCAGGCAATGTTCAAAAAAACAAGAAGCGATAAAAGGATCCAGATCTTCGTTTTCATACGGTATTGATTTTTTTTGTTGAAGTTACTACTAATTAGAAAAAGCAACTGCCAAAATGTCACCGGAGGCATTAAAATCCTTATCTTTGTGGCCCGGTTTATTGAACCTTTGGCAATTAAATCGCTTTTTTAGTCAGGATGCAACTCATCGCTCATTTGCATAATGCGAGCTGATAAAAATTTAACAGGAAGATGTACGATAACAACCCTACTCTTGCAGGTATACAAAAGAAGGTAGACGAAAGCCGCCAGGGGGAAGCTTTTTACCAGGAGCAGGCCCGGGGCGCTAAGGCAGATGGCAGGCATTTCTACATCGAGAGCTACGGCTGTCAGATGAACTTTAGCGATAGTGAGATCGTCGCCTCGATTCTGGCGGAGGCCGGTTATCAGCCCACCCGCATCCTGGAAGAGGCGGACCTCATTTTAATCAATACCTGTTCCATCCGGGAAAAGGCGGAAGAAACGGTGCGCAAACGCCTTCGCATTTTTGACAAAGTGAAGAGGCAGCGGCCAGGCACGCTGGTAGGGGTACTGGGCTGTATGGCCGAGCGGCTGAAAGCCCAGTTCCTGGAGGAAGAAAAACTGGTCGACCTCGTAGTCGGGCCGGACGCCTACCGCGACCTGCCCAACCTGATCGGTACTGCCGAAGACGGAGACAAAGGCATTAATGTATTTCTGTCCCGGGAAGAGACTTACGCTGATATCAGCCCGCTACGGCTGGACTCCAACGGCGTTACGGGTTTCATTTCCATCATGAGAGGTTGTGACAATATGTGTTCCTTCTGCGTGGTGCCCTTTACACGGGGGCGCGAACGCAGCCGCAATGCTTTCAGCATCGTGGCGGAAGCTACAGACCTATTCAGTAAAGGGTACCGGGAAGTAACCCTTCTGGGCCAAAATGTAGACTCCTACAAGTGGGAAAACCCCGAGACGGGAGAGCGCGCCACTTTTGCCCAACTCCTGGAGATGGTTGCTCAGGTCAACCCCAATCTGCGCATTCGGTTTTCTACTTCCCACCCCAAAGACATTACTGATGAGGTGTTGTTTACCATAGCGAAGTACGAGAATATCTGCAATTACATCCACCTTCCGGTACAGTCGGGCAATAGCCGCATCCTGAGCCTGATGAACCGCACCTACGACCGTGAATGGTACATGAACAAAGTCCGGCGCATCTATGAGGTCATTCCAGATTGCGCTATTTCGTCGGATATTATCACTGGCTTTTGCAGCGAAACGGAGGAAGAACATCAGGAAACGTTGAGCATGATCGAATTCGCCCGCTACAGCATGTCATATATGTTCTTTTATTCGGAACGCCCGGGCACCCTCGCCGCCCGTAAATACGAAGATGACATTCCACTAAAAGTTAAAAAGCGGCGCCTGCAGGAGATCATCCGCCTGCAAGCCCAAATATCGCAACAGCATAATCAACAAGATATCGGCCAGACGTTCAAGGTGCTGATCGAAGGGGACTCCAAGCGCTCCGGTGAGGATTTCAAGGGCCGCAACTCCCAGAATAAGATGATCGTTTTCCCAAAAACGGAAGGCCTTGAACCCGGCGACTACTGCTATGTTAAAATCAACGAAGCGACCAGCGCTACGCTGAAAGGAGAAGTCGTTGGGTAGCTATTCAGTTACAGGCCATATTGTTTTTCGTACGCCACGGCTAATGGCGACGGAGGGTTGGGCTATATTGTCCCGTTACCCAATCCCCAAAAAATTACAACCAAACAGAACAATGAACACTAATCTCCAGGCCATCAAACAGCGATTTGGAATTATCGGCAGGTCTCCTCTACTGGACCGTGCCCTAGGGACGGCTGTGCGGGTCGCCAACACCGACCTATCGGTCCTGATCACCGGCGAGAGTGGGGTCGGCAAGGAGGTTTTTTCTAAGATCATTCACGGACTGAGCGCCCGGAAACACAATAAATTTATCGCCATCAACTGCGGGGCTATTCCGGAGGGCACCATCAATTCAGAGCTGTTTGGACACGAGAAAGGCGCCTTTACCGGAGCCACCAGCGAACGCAAAGGGTACTTCGAGAGCTTTGACGGCGGCACCATCTTTCTGGATGAGATCGGCGAGATGCCGCTGGACACGCAATCTTTTCTTTTGCGGGTACTGGAAAGCGGCGAATTCATCCGGGTGGGAGCCTCAAAGGTGCAGAAAACAGATGTACGCATCATTGCCGCCACCAATGCCGACTTGTTCGAGCAGGTAAAAAAAAGAAAGTTTCGGGAGGACCTCTACTACCGCCTCAATACCGTGCCGATCCAGGTGCCGTCGCTGCGCGACCGGCCTGAGGATATTTACATGCTCTTCCGCAAATTTGCCGTAGACTTCGCCGAAAAGTACCGCACGACCCCGGTACAACTTGACGACCGCGCCCAAATGGTATTGGAAAGTTACAGTTGGCCCGGCAATATCAGGGAACTAAAAAACTTTGCGGAACAGGTTTCTGTACTGGCGGAAGATAAAATGGTGACCGCCGAACGGCTGGCGCGTTACGTCCCTCAGATACTGAAACGCAACCTGCCCATGATCCCGGAAACCAGCCGGCGAAACAACGATGACGGCGCCTCAATGCAGGAACGAGAGATCTTCTACAAACTAATGGTCGATATGAAAAAAGACCTCAACGACCTGAAAAACCTGGTTTTCGAACTCATCCGCAATAACGACCTGCGCGTGCCCGACGCACAGGATATCCGCAGCCTGCAGCCCGCGGAAAGCTACCAGCAACGAAGCAATGTCCCCGCCCCCCTGCAGGACGTCAGCGATTTTCTCTCCGATTACCATGAGGACAGAGACGACACCCCGAACAACCAGGCCAACCAGGTCAAGCCCATCATCATTAATCGGGAAGGGGGCCAGTCGTACTCCCCTTCCGAAGAAGTAGAGGAAAGCCTCTCCCTGGAGGAAAACGAAAAGGACCTGATCCACAAAGCGCTCATCAAACACAAGGGCCGCCGCAAAGAAGCCGCCCAGGACCTGGGGATCTCAGAACGAACGCTGTACCGAAAGATCAAACAGTATGAGTTGTAGGGAGGGGAGTGGGTGGTGTGTCAGGGATCAGTGATCAGTGTATCAGTGAGGGCACGGACGGAGGCTGGTTATGATGGGACGAATTACTTACCCACACAAAGGTGAACCAAAAGTTAATCCCCTACCCTT
>JAGQXQ010000080.1:3159-18195 GCA_020436535.1 Phaeodactylibacter sp. | reverse complement strand
GGCAAACGGTACAAGGACGCCTTTGGCGTGGGCGTCGTTTTTTACAACGACAAAGTGCCCGAAGTGGGCTACTCCAACAACCAGATCAACATCTCCGGCGGTTTCCACAAATCCCTCAGCCCGCGCAACAACGAGTTTCTGAGCATCGGCGCCCAGGCGGGCATTTCTCAACGCAACTTCAGCTATGGCAACCTCTTCTTCGAAGACCAGTTTTCCGGTTCTTCGGGTTACGACAACCCCACTGCGGAGATTTTTCCCGAAAACAACTTCGCCGTCGCCGATTTTGCAGTAGGCCTCAACTACTCCTACGCTCCTGAACGCTCCATCGGCCTGTTTGCCGGCGCGGCCATGCACCACATCCTCGAGCCCGAGGTAAGTTTCTTCGCCAGCGACCAGGATCCCGACCGGGCGGAGAGCAACACGCTACTGCGCAAATACTCCGCCTACGTCAACCTGAGAATTCCCGTTGGAGAGTCCCTCCAGTTCCACCCCCGCGCCCTGGTATACAACCAGGGCCCCCACCTGGCGCTCAACGCCGGCAGCAACATCCGCTTCCTGATCGACGACATCAACGGCACCGCCCTGCACGTCGGCGGCTGGCTCCGCCCCGTGCGCAATGCCGACGACAGCTTCTCTCTCGACGCCATCGTCGCCATGGTAGGCATCGAGTACAACAGCTTCCTGCTGGGCATCAGCTACGACGCCCGGATGAATGCACTGGGAACCCAACGGCAACGGGGCGGAGCGATCGAAATCTCTATCGCCTATCTGGGAGAGTATGAGGATGAGGTGGTGTTGTGCCCGAAGTTTTAACGAGTGTCTTGTCTAGGTACTCAATCGCCACCCCCATAACACACCTCCACCCCCATCACGTACTTCGAGCTTTTCGTCTGCCGGAAAGGGATGTGCCGCAGGATAAAATCGCTCTGTCCTTCTTCCTCCTGCTCATATTTCAGCTCCATGATGACTGATGGCAGGCAATAAGGCAACAACCGGCCTTCTTGCTGCTGGAAAGCGCCGAACTGTAGCTCGCTATCCACTGTGATGCGGAAGCGGCCGTCGGAGGTAGACCAGTAGGACCGGTAATACGTGTTAAACAGTACCGGCTGCAATTCCTTCCCGTAGCCCAGGTGCTGCCGTACTTGCAACAGTAGCCCATCCAATTGACCGGCCCGGTACCGGCCGGACGGCATCGGGAAACTCTCCTTTCTCCCCAGCTGGTTTTCTTTCACCTTGGTTTCCAGAACGGGGTTATTCATAGCCTCAAATGGCCGGCCGTACCAGCGCAGGCGGTGCTTCACCCGTTGAGAGATGCCTGCGGCATTGTCGTGGAAGGCGCTGAAATCGGGGGTGTCGAAATACAGGTTATTAACCCAGCGGGGGCTATACAGAGGACGAAAGCTAGCTGGGTGCAGGCGGATGGCCTGCCCGAATACGGAGGGATGGATGTTGTCGAGTTTGTATTTTATTTCATAGCGCATAGGATGCCCCTGCCCTTTACAACGGCACATTCTCCACAATCTCCAGCCCATAGCCGATCAGGCCGATCCGGCGTTTCGGGTTGTTAGAGATCTGCCGGATCTTGCAGATGTTCAGTTCTCTAAGTATCTGGGCGCCGACGCCGAAATCCCGCTGGGTCATTTCTCCTTTTTTCTCCAGGGCCACATTTTCGCCTTGCTCTTCTTTTTGGCGATATGATTCGAGGCGGTGCAGGATGGTGTCCGCCTTTTCTCCGTGCCGCATATACAGCAGCAGGCCTTTGCCTTCCCCGGAGATCATCTCGATCGACCGCTGCAACTGCACGCCGTAGTCATCGAAGAGAGACCCCAGTATCTCTCCGGTTTCGGTGGAGGAATGCACGCGGACGAGCACCG
The DNA here is from genome assembly GCA_020436535.1 of Phaeodactylibacter sp. Classification (GTDB taxonomy): domain Bacteria; phylum Bacteroidota; class Bacteroidia; order Chitinophagales; family Saprospiraceae; genus JACJXW01. Next base: position 16,321 of record JAGQXQ010000080.1, on the reverse strand, counting down.
GTTCCTCCGGCCGCCAGTCCCCGCATTTGATAGCCAGGTGAATATCGTTGGTAGTGATTTGCCGAAAAGCGATGACCTCAAAGTTGCCGTATTTGGTATCCAGGTTGACCGACACTTCCCTTTTGACAATGCGTTCGGTGCGCATGCGGTAGGCCACCAGGTCTTTAATGGCAATGATCTTAAGGCCAAATCTTTCGCCGATTTCCATCAGCTGCGGCAGGCGGGCCATGGTGCCGTCTTCGTTGAGGATCTCCACCAGCACGCCGGCCGGAGAGTAGCCTGCCAGGCGGGCCAGGTCAATAGCAGCTTCGGTATGGCCGGTGCGGCGCAGCACCCCTCCCGTTTTGGCACGCAAGGGGAAAATGTGCCCGGGCCGGGCGTAATCGGACGGCTTGGTTTGGGGGTCGACCAGGGCGCGGATGCCGGTAGCGCGGTCGTAGGCGGAAATGCCGGTAGTGCAGCCCTGTCCGATCAGGTCGATAGAAACCGTGAAGGCGGTCTCGTGCAGGGCCGTATTGGAAGAAACCATCATATCCAGCTCCAGTTCGTCGGCCCGTTTTTCATCAACAGGAGCACAGATGAGGCCCCGGCCGTGGGTGGCCATGAAGTTGATGATCTCCGGGCTGACACATTCGGCGGCACAGATGAAATCTCCCTCGTTTTCGCGATCCTCATCATCGACCACGATGATCACTTTGCCTGCCTTGATATCGGCAATGGCCTCTTCGATCGTATTTAATTTAAGATGGACGGTCTCTTTTAGTTGGTTCCCAGACATTAGAGCGAATACCTTTTATAAAATTAATAAAACCCTGGAGCAGAGCCAGATTCATCATTATGAAATAGCGGGCGCCTCTTAACGGTAATAGGTTTAGCCCCAGAGAGTTAAACAAAACGTCGAGCAAAGGTAACATTATCACAGCGCCTACCATAACCGAAAACAGCAGAGTATAAAATAAGTTGCCCCCCAACGCCAAAAGGCCTGAAGTGAGCAGGATGATCAGGATGAAAAAAGGGCCCAGCCAGCGCAGCACCTTGTGTGAAAAGAAAGCAAAAGCCAAGGGGCGCACCGGCGGCCACCACAGGTGAGTAAAGGTTGTCAGGTTCTGAAAATTGCCGGCGGAGATGCGGGCCTTTCGGCGAAACTCTTCCCCGATCTCATGGGAGACGGGCTCCCGGCAAGTGGCCTCCAGGTCATTGATCGCCTTGCCTCCCTGCTCAAACACCTTCATGGTGATGAAAAAATCGTCGACCAGAAAGTTGGAAGGCACCCTGGAAAAGCGGTTGCCCCGAAGAGCAAAGCACCCCCCGAACGGGCCGATCATCTTACCCCACACCAGCCCTTCCCGATGTTTGAGCCGGACCTCCGAAGAAATGTATTCATCCTCCGCCTGAGAAATCCCCTCTTCTTTCATTCCAATATGGATCATGTGAGCGTCCACGATATCGATCTCCGGGTTCTTAAAATGGCGGACCAGCGCCCGTGCACAATGCGGGTCCATCATCACGCTGGCGTCGGTGATGATGAAGATGTGCTCAGGGCTTTGCCCCCATTTCTCAATAGCAATATCCGTCAACTGATTGATCACCCCGGGCTTGCCCCGGCGTTCCGTGAAAGGGAAAAAATGAAGGTGGGCGTTTTGAGCCGCATAATTGGCGATAATAGCATTGGTTTGGTCACTGGAACAGTCGGAGCCGATATAGAAGTGAAGCTTGCCCTCCGGATAGTCCAATTGGAGGAGGCTTTCCATTTTCTGGCGGATGACCGCTTGTTCATTGTAAGCAGACATAATGATGGAAACCTGGGGCCAGTTGTCTTTTGGGGTAAATACCAAATGGTTAGGCTTTTTTCCCCTGGCCAGCCAACGGAGCAGCAGGGGATAAAAAAGGTAAGAATGGAGGATACCCAGCAAACTCAACCACAAAAGAAAAACCAGAAAAACGGTCATGATCAGGCTACTTCCACGGTTAGTGCCAGATAGGAGTCCAATAGCCGGCGGGCAATGGCCAGGCTATCGTACTGGCTGGCCACAAAGTTGCACGCCTGCCGGCCCATTCTTTCCAGTTGCGGGCCCTGGCGAAGGCAAGATTCGATATGGCTCACGAATTGATCCGGCGTATTGGCCACCAGCACTTCCCGTTCCGGGCGGGCGCCGATGCCCTCCAGGCCCACACTGGTCGTTAAAACGACTCTGCCCAGCGCCATGCCCTCGAGGATCTTAGCCCGCATCCCACTACCGGAAAGCAACGGCACGACCATCAGGCTGTGACTATTGATAAAATCTTGAGCATCAGGCACTTCTCCGTGCACAAACACCTTTTTTCCGGCCAGTTTGTGTTTTAGGTCTTCCGGGGTATTCCTCCCGGCGATGTGCAGTTCCAGATCGGGGTGCTTCTTTTCTAACTCCGTCCATACCTGGCTGATAAACCACTGCAGCCCTTCCTGATTGGGCATCCAGTCCAGAGAGCCGATAAAAGCCAGGGACAAGGGCCGGCGATAACTATCGTAATCGGGCCGATAAACCTCAGAGCGCACTCCAATGGGGGCCACCACCGCTGTTTTTCGGTAACCCAACTTTCGAAAAAAATCGAGATCCCGCTGAGTGATAGCCACCAGAATGTCGTATTGCTCCAACTGTTCCACTTCGTAGCGATATAGCTTTTGAGCCAGGTGTTTCAGATACCATCGCTTGGGGAAAAAGGCCGTATTTTCGGCAATGCGCTCCCATATTTCGTGCTCCACATTGTGGGCGCGCATGGCGATCAATGCATCCGAATGTTGGCGAATGGTGGGAATATAGGGCGACAGATAGGGCGTCTCCAGCTGGATAAGGTCAAAAGAATTATTTTTCAGCACCTCGATGAGCTGGCGCCGAAAAGCCGGCGATATGAAGCGGGCAATATGGTAGGATTCCCGGGAAAAAAGGTTCAGAAAAGCCTCCGTAGGTTTTACCCGGTTGTCGACCGGTACTTTGAAAATATCTTTGTAATGCCCTAACGCCTCCGGACAGCCATTAGAGTTGAAGAAATGCTTATGGGTGTTCATGGCCAGTAAGGATACCTGACATCCCAGTTCCCGGAGAGACCGGCTCAGAGTCGTCACTGCAATCGACTCTCCGTCCTTCAGGGGGTAGGGAAATTTCTTACACAGTTGAAGTATCTTCATGCAGTTTGTTTGTTTGGAGGCTTTTTATCGGGTTGGCAAAAATAGTCTTTTTCTACTACTATGTATAGACGGGCCGGAGAGGCAGATTGGTTGGCCGTCCGTTTTGGCCGTCCAGATATAATTGGTTGAGTTAGCAGGACTCACTCAACCAACCCTTCTCCCTCTTCACTCCAGGGCGGAGAAACGATGCACCAGAATTCAAGCCTCTCTTCGCCTGTATTTTCTATGTATTGCCGGGCGCCTGAAGGAATAAAAATAACATCCCCCGGCCCGGCGTCGGCTACCTCCTCTCCAATGAAGGCCCTGCCCCTACCCTTCTGAACGACGTATACTTCCGAGCTTTCGCGGAGTACATGCGGCAGCGAGGCCTGGCCCGGTTCGAGGGTAGCAAAAGCCAGGCTGTATCCCAGAGACAATCCGTCATTCCTGGGATGCAGCACCTCCCGGATGAGCGTTTCATCTCCTGCAGTGAAGGCAGGAGTGTTTTGAATGCTTTTCTTGATTATTTTTTTGTTCAATTTAAAAGAAATTTCTAACTGAGTAAAATAAAATGTTGTTATTGAATTCTGAGACACGAATTCCAGCAGGTTTTGGAGCATTGGCAGCCTGGTTTATAAGGTTGCAGGCTGCCCCCCCTCCTGCACTATTTCGCCTTCAAGCCATTATTTTCGCGGTTAACATCGGCCATGCCACCTTCCGGGTCGATGATAACATCGATGACCTCCGCCGGGCTGGCGTCAAGTGTAAACTGGTAGGTTGGGTTCACCCAGGGCCAGTCTTCCAGCACTTTGAATGGCCCTTCCGAAGTTCTTTCTGGTTTGTGCCCCCTCATAATGCGAAGTGGGATGTTGAATATTTCCTTACTTCCGTCCGCATAGTGTACGAGTACATCCAGAGGCATAGGCATGACGCCAACCTTCTCCAGGGTGACAACGGCCTTACCCGCCGGGCTGGCCGCTTCTCCTACGCTCTTAACTCCATAGTCGATGGTATGGGTGGTATTGACCCAGTATTCCCGGTACCAATCCAGTTCCAGGCCCGATTGTTTTTCCATGACCCGGATAAAGTCATTGGCATTGGGGTGTTTAAATTTCCAGGTATCGAAGTACCGGAGCATGCCTTTTCTAAAAGCATCCTTTCCAATGATGTATTCCAGTTGAGAGAGGAAGACCGCTCCTTTCACATAGGCGGCAATACCATAAGCCGTATTGGTCACAAAGTGGTCGGCATGAGTAGACAGCGGTTCTTCATACCCGCTTTTCGCAAAATTGACATACCCCTGGTAGTCACTGGCGTGAGGATTGTCGATCTTCCGCCCCGGAATGAGTCCTTCAGCTCGCAGGTAATTCATCACTTCATCACTGGCCCAGCTGGTATAGCCCTCATCCATCCAGGCATACAGGCTTTCATTGGTACCCAGTACCATCTGGTACCAGCTGTGCATCAATTCATGGACGGAAACCCCCACCAGGCTGCCCAGGCTGCGATTTCCGGTAATTAGGGTGGCCATCGGATATTCCATACCTCCGTCTCCTCCTTGGATAAAAGAGTATTTTTTGTAGGGATACGGGCCATAATTGGTGTTTATAAAGTCAAAAGCTTTATCCATAATTGCCGGCAGGCGGCTCCAGCCATCTGTTGTCTTTTCATTTTTCTGATAGAAAAAATGGAGCACCGTTCCATCTTTCCGGGTAAAGGTGTCGTGGGTATAATCGGGGTCGGCGGCCCAGACAAAGTCATGTACATTGGGTGCAATAAAATGGTAGCTTAGCTTTTTACTGTTCCTCTTAGCGTCCTGGTTGCTATAACCATGGCCGATCTCATCGGGATTCTGCAGATAGCCGCTGGCTGCGACGGTATACGCACCGTCTATATTGATGGTGACGTCAAAATCCCCCCATACTCCATAGAATTCCCGGCCAATGTAGGGGTTGGCGTGCCAGCCCTGGTAATCATATTCACACATCTTGGGATACCACTGAGACATGGAGTAGGCGATACCCTCGGCATTATCACGGCCGGAACGCCTTATCTGCAAAGGTACCTGCGATTGGAATTCCATTTCAAAGACAGCCTTGCTATTGGGTAGTACAGGACGCTCCAGTTGTACTTCCAGGATAGTGCCCACGACTTCAAATTTCACCGGCTCGCCATCCATTTTCAGCGAACGGATCTTATGATACCCGATCTCATCTTTCTTCAGTTCAAAAATGCGGCTACCTACCCGGGGGTCGGAATCGACAATAGTGCGGGAGCGTACATCCATCATGCTGTTGGGCTGAAAGGCATTGAAGTACAAGTGGTAAAAAACCCGCACTAAGGTATCCGGAGAGTTGTTATAGTAGGACAGTTGCTGAACGCCTTTAAACTGGTGGCTCTTTACATCAAAATCGATTTCCATTTTGTATTCTGCCCTTTGCTGCCAACGCTCTGGCTGCGCCTGTACAAGGTTAGACGTAAAAAGCAGCAGGGTCAATAATTTCCATATTTTCATGCTATACTGTTTTTATTCATCAAGAGATTCCACCTCGCCCTGATTATCCTTAAATTCAATTCTACGCAGGAGTTTTGCCCAATCATTCCAACCATACCTTCGCGCCACAATGAAAAGAAACAACAGCCCACTGGCAAGAGCGATGCCCAACATTAAAGGGACATCCAGTTCTTTGATCCGAAAGAGGGCGGGGGTCTGCAGGGCAGAGCCCGCAAAACTAACGGCCGTAGCCCCATAAATATTGGTGGCGGCGTGCAGTCCCAATGCCAATTCAGTTCCTTCATCCATCAGCGTACAAAAGCCCATCAACAGGCCTACGCCAATGTAATAGGCCATCATTAGCGCGAAACCAAACTCGCCGACCTCTGGATTCGCATAATGTAAAAGGCCGAAACCTGCTGATGTTAACAACAGAGGTAACCAGCGGTTGCGAAACAAGAGCCCGAAGCCCTGCATCAGGTAGCCCCGAAACAAGGCTTCTTCAAAAGTGGTCTGCAAGGGCAAAATGAAAAGGGCGATCAACAGTAAAGGGACAAAGCTGCTTAGTTCGAATTGCCACACGTAATTGCCCGGATCGAGTTGATAGGCCACGATTTCCAGCCCGGCGCTCAACAAAAACCAAAAGGTAAAAGCAAAGCCTATCCGCCCCCAATCCAAACGGGAGCGGCCGGTAAACACGTCGGTAGGCCGTTTGTGGTGAAGAGCGACAACAAAAAAGAGCAGTACTGCCAGCGCAGTTACAAAAGGAAGCAGCATCAGTAAAAGGCCGAGGTTATCGCCCAGCCCCAAGCTCGAGAAATCCAATGATCGCTGAAATTCCTCCATCTCCGCGAACCCCATACCCTGTTTCCTGGCTGCCATTGTCACCACAATACCCAATGGTATCTGTCCGATAATGGCCCCTATGACCACCGCAATAACTACTAACACATATTTAAAGGGGGCATTGTCGCCCCTTCTGGCCGCTTCAAAGAATGACATAACTTGGTAATGCTTAAGTTTATTTCCAGCCCACCTCTTTCAGGATTTTTACCGCCACCGGGTTGTATTGCCCAAGCAGGTTGAGTTCGAGGTCGTCTTCCGCTACCGGCCCTACTTCTTCGATGATAAAATCCGAAGGGATAGCCATTACGTTTACCGGATGCTCCTGCGCCACCCGGGGATAATTCATCTGGGCTTCCTGGGCGGTCATATATTCGAGAAAAGCGATGGCTTTTTTCAGCTCCCCGCCTTTGGGCACGGTGGCGCAAGTCACATTGAGATGAGTTTTGAATTCTCCATTTTCAAGGATGATCAGCCGGGAATCCTGTCCGATGAGCAATTCCTGGTAGGTCGGTGGATAGCGCAGGTACCCGAGGTCGCTTGTATTGATGATGGCAATATCGCCTTGCCCGGTAGCCAGGCCGAGTAGTTGGTCCATGGAGTTCCCCTGTGGCTCCCGGGCAAAGTTGGGCACCATAGCGGAGGCCCAGGCACGGGCAGCCTGCTCGCCGTTGTGAAGGACAAAGGAAGCCACCAGGGATTGCAGATAGGGGTCGCTTGACGAAGGCGCCAGCACTTTTCCCCGGAAGCGCGGCATGGCCAGGTCCACCCAGGTGTTCAGTTTATGGGGTGTCAGGCGCTTGCTGTTGTAGGCAATGGCCGGTACGATCCGGGTTAGCCCGGTCCAGTACCCCTGGTCATCGCCCAGCACATCTTTGAAATATTGGTCGATGCCGGATAATTGATAGGCCTGAAGGAGCCCCTCCCGCCGGGCGCCGATTGCCATGGAGACCTCGGGAAAGATTACGATATCGGCCGGGCACCGGCTGCCTTCCTGGCGAAGGCGGGCCGTCAGGCTATCAGCCGGTATCTCAACCACCTCCAGCTTCAGGCCGCTCCTTTGCTCGAAGCGCCAAAAAACCGAATCCTGCCCGGGCACAACCCGGTAGGTGTAGACCGTCAGCACATTATTGGGCTGAGATGCGGCTCCATTGCTTCCGGCCCCGCCATTGCTGCAGGCGGCGCTCCCCAGCAGAGCCAGTATTGCTATATTCCGAAAAAAAGAAAAGGCTTTCATAACACGGGTTCATTTTTGCGCTGCAAATCTAAGATATATTTAGGGTAACGCCCAATATCGCCAACTGAAGGTTAAAGGGCCAACCTAAATGCCGTTTTTTCTTGTTATATTAAGTGGTTAACAGAAGCCCTTTTTCATTTTCTACAATTTGTTACACGAACATACTGCCTCTTTTGGGAATTGAGTTATTTTTGCGACACCTAAAGATTTTTAAGGTTATTTAAAGGGGCACACTAACCAAAACCTGAAGTATTTATGAACAACAAGATCCAGCTTCGACTCGGTATTATTTCAATTATAGTTCTGGCAGCGGCCTTGAGCCGTTTGCTGCCTCATCCTTACAACTTTACTCCCATTGGCGCGATGGGGTTATTTGGCGCCGCTCACCTCTCCAGGAAATATCTTGCCTTTCTGGTTCCCTTCCTGGCGATGTGGATCAGCGACCTGCTATTGAACAACCTGGTATATGCCCGGCTATATCCCGATTTTTACGGTGATAGCTTTGTCTGGTTTGGCAACCTTTGGGTGTATGCCGGCTTTGCCGCCATCGTCGGCCTGGGCTTTGTGTTACTCCGGCGGGTAAAGGTAAGCAGCTTGCTGGCAGCCAGCTTGTTGGCGTCCATTCTGTTCTTTATGGTGACCAACTTCGGGGCCTGGATGGCCGACCCCAGGTATCCCAAAACAGTTGCCGGGCTGATGGCGGCTTACGGCGCCGGCATTCCGTTCTTCTGGAATACCCTGCTGGGCGACTTATTCTACGTTGGGGTGCTGTTCGGCACCTACGAGTGGGTGCAGCGGCGGTTTACCGTGTTGGCGCAGGAGCGGGTATAAGGCTACAGGAATACACTTCAGTTCCATCCAATACCCTGGTTGCCGGGTTATTTGTTGCCTGCTATCCGGAATGCCTCAGCAGCAGACGACTGAAAACCAATAACAAGGACATGCCCAAACCACAAGCCCTCAAGCAAGGAAAAGATTACTATATCGAAAATGGCTTGTTCGTCTTCACGGAACACTATCTGCTGAAGCGGGGTTACTGCTGTGAAAGTGGATGCCGGCACTGCCCTTATGGATTCAGAAAAGAAGAACAGATGGAGGAAGATAACCAAGTAAAGAAATAAAAAGCTGAGTGCCTATCCGGAGATAATACCCAGGGACATTTGCCCGCCGGGCCGAAGAGAACAACCGGCCGAAGATTGCATTCCCGGCGCACTACCCTTCCTGCGTTTCCTTTTCTGCTTTTTCCTCCGGATACTCGATGCGGACGTGATGAACAGACTTCATCATCTGTTTAAATATCTTTTTACACGCCTCCAGCTCTTCAAAGGTCATATTGGAATGTTCGAACTGGCCCTGGGTGGCTTTTCCGGTAATGATCTTATCAATCAGGTTATTGAGATCCTCTTCAGAAGGGCTTTTCAAGCTTTTGCAAGCGGCTTCGATGGAATCGGCCATCATGAGCAGCGTTTCCTCTTTGGAACGGGGCTTAGGGCCGGGGTATCGAAAATCATTTTCATCGACCACCGCTTCCGGGTTATCCTTGATATAGTTCCGGTAGAAGTACTCCGCCCGGGTAGTCCCATGGTGTGTTTTGATAAAATCGATCAGAATACCTGGCAGGCGCGCCTTTTTTGCCATTTTCACACCTTCGGAAACATGGCCGATGATCACCTTAGCGCTTTCCAGGTCTGAGAGTTCATCGTGGGGGTTTTTGCCACTCTGGTTCTCGATAAAATATTCAGGGTTCAGGGTTTTTCCAATATCGTGGTAGAGCGCCGCCACTCTAACCAGAAGAGGGTTCGCTCCAATCTTGCGGGCCGCCTCATCTGCCAGATTGGCCACTTGCAGGGAGTGCTGCATAGTGCCCGGCGCTTTGAGGGAGAGTTCCCGAAGCAGAGGCCGGTTCATATCCGACAGCTCCACCAGGGTAATGGACGACGTAAACCCAAAGAAGCGCTCCAGCAAGGGGATAAGAGGATAGGCTAAAAGGGTCAGGAATGCACTGAGCGCCAGCCAGGAAACCTCCGTCCAGTCTACCTCCATAATATTGCCCTCCACGATCAAAGACAGCCCCAGATAGCCTGTCGCGTAAACCAGGAAAATAAAAAAGATCGAATAAAAAAACCGGGACCATTCCCGCGTTTCGACATCGCTCAGCAAAACGACAATACCCGCCAGTATCTGTAAAAAGGCAAATTCGTAACCCAGGCTGGACAAAAAGCTCGCCAACAACACCACCACCAGGTGGGTAAATAAGGCCAGGCGTTCATCATAAAAGTTTTTGATCACGATCGGCAGGATGCAGAAGGGGACCATATAGGTGCTTAAGGCCTCCACCTGTTCTACTGCATATACAAAGTAACTATAAGCAACCAGCCATAACAATATAAATATCAACTTGTTAAAGCTGTAAAAAACCGGCTTGGCATACAGCCTCACGTAAAGGAGGAACACCCCAATGATCAAAGAAGACAACAACAGGTAACCGATGAACACCCCCAGGTAGGACTGCTTTTGAGTGACCTCTTCTTCGTATTGTGATTGGAAAGAGATGAGCTTCAGGTAGATATCATCGGTAATATAGGCGCCTTTGGTAACGATGAGCTGTCCTTTGGAAACTCTGCCCCGATAAGTCGGCACTTCAGAGAGTTCCTCCTCCAGAATTTTCCGGCTCAAAGTATCGTTGTAGGTAAGGTTGGCGCTGATCAGCCCTTCCAGGATAGGATATAAAAATTCGGGCTCCGCCAGCTTGCTGTTGGGCAGTGAATCACTCAGCATGGCTTTCGCTTCTTCGACGAACAGCAAGTTACCCACCGTTTGAGCCTGAGTTGTATTACCCCGGACGACATTAATGACGAAATCTTCTCCCTTGCCCTCATGCTCAGGCGCCAGTTTTAAAATCCCCCGTTGAAACAAATTCTCCAAAAAGTGCTTGCCAAATTGCAGATATTTTTGTGGCTGACGAACCACATCCTCAAACTGCCCTTCTTCCCGCACGAGTTCTAACTGATGGTCAAACTCTCCCGCCAGGCTTCGCTTTTTCTCTTTGATGACCTCCTGGTCCAGCTCATAATAGGGGGTGAAGCCTTCCCGCAACTTTTTCTTCTCCGCCTCTACCTCTTCCGGTGGCTTGCGAATAGCAAAGTCAAATGGCGCTCTTAGGTCTTCGTAACGCCACGACTGCCCCTTATCAAATTCGTATTTGAACTTGGCATTGTTTGGAAACAAAAAGGTAATGAAAGCCACTACCCCGGCAACCAAAAGGTATTTGACCAGTGTAGGCAAGCCTTCTATCGTCGTTCTCCATGCACTCATAATAACAAATATAGGCAATAGCCGGAACTTAACACGGCTAAATTCAAGAGCCCTACTTTCTGGGCGCCCAGTTTACTTCCTCTATGCCTTGTTCATCTCCTATTTGACGCGCCAGCACGAAAAGGTAATCCGAAAGCCGGTTCAGGTATTGAATAATAATAGGATCTACCCATTCCTGCTGTGCCAGCGCCACCACCAGCCGCTCTGCCCGGCGGCAAACACAACGGCTTATGTGGCAGGTGGAAACGGCAGGGTGCCCTCCGGGAAGGATAAAATTTTTTAGCTCAGGAAGAGCATCATTCATCCGGTCTATTTCTTTTTCGAGCCGGGTGATATCTTCCGGCTTAATGTCGGGCACCTCCATTTTTTTATCCGGGTCGGAAGCCAGGTTAGATCCGATAGTGAACAGCCGGTCCTGAATTTCCTTGAGCAGCATCCGGGTGGCGTCGTTTTCAGTGTAATCCCGGGCCAGCCCGATATAGGAGTTCAATTCATCGATCGTTCCATACGCATCGATGCGAATGTGACTCTTGGGCAGGCGTTTGCCTCCGAAAAGCCCGGTTTCTCCTTCATCTCCTGTCTTGGTATAAATGCGAAAGGCCATAGTTGTTTTGTTTGTTGTCCGGCAAACATAACAAATCTATGGTAGAGAAGTTGGGCGAAGGGATGCAGAGGAGCTGCTTTTTCGTTATTGATTATTTAGTTGGAAAGTAACTGTTTAGGCCTTTCGGTTTTATAGTGTTCTGGTATTACGGACTGGTGCTTTCAGGATGAATGCCCCCTGAATGACTGCAAAAATACTTGATAACAAGCTCTCAGTCTTTTTTATACCGGTGATCGGGATCATCTACCGTAATGATATTGTCGTTGAGTTCATCACTTTCCACCATACCGTCACGGAGTTTTACGGAGCGGTGTGCGTGCTCAGCGATATCCGGTTCGTGAGTAACCAGGATGACGGTATTGCCCTGCTGATGGATCTTTTCCAGGATGCCCATGATCTCGATAGAAGTTTTGGTGTCGAGGTTACCGGTGGGCTCGTCGGCCAGGATGATGGAAGGGTCGTTGACCAGCGCACGGGCAATGGCTACCCTTTGGCGCTGCCCGCCGGAAAGCTCGTTGGGTTTGTGTTCTACACGGTCGCCCAGCCCGACGGCATCCAGCACCTGCATGGCCCTATCGCGGCGGGCCGCTTTGCTCATTCCGGCGTAAACCAATGGCAAGGCTACATTTTCCAAAGCGCTGAGCCGGGGTAACAGGTTGAACGTCTGGAAGATAAACCCGATCTCCTTGTTGCGGACTTCCGCCAGGTCGTTATCCTCCATAGTGCTGACGTTAATACCGTTGAGCCAGTATTCTCCGCTGGTCGGGGTATCGAGGCAACCCAACAGGTTCATCAATGTGGATTTGCCAGAGCCGGAAGGCCCCATCAGGGCTACAAATTCATTGCGCTGGATATCAAGGGTCACTCCCCGAAGTGCAAAAACTTTGGTGGGGCCCATGATATAAGTTTTGTTCAATTCTTTGACGGAGATCATTACACTCATACCAATCGTTGTGTTTTACGTTTTTTCGGCGCTTAAAGGTCAATAACTTTCGGCGCCTTGAAATGGGCGTCGTCGTGATCCGGCGCATTGCGCAGGGCTTCCTCCCGGCCAACCTGTCCTTCGATCACATCTTCCCTCAGTACATTGACATCTTCATTAATGTACACCAGCGGCTCTATTTCAGAAGTGTCCAGTTCCTGGAGCTTTTCCACCATTTCGAGAATGCTGTTGAGGTCGCCCATCAACCGGGCGGCTTCCTGATCGGATAATTCCAGGCGCGCCAGATGTTCTAGCTTCGAAATTAACTGCTTATCTATCTTCATAGTAGATTTTTAGATGGGTGCCCTGATTTATTCGTTTAACAAAGGTATAGCGCAAAAAAGGAAACTTTAGCCTCAAAAGTTTAAAAGTTTCCCTCAGGCAATATATTTTCGTGCCGGATAATGAAACAATACTATGAGCCAGCCTCAACAGGATTCCATACCCAAGGTCAAACACGTCGCCATCGCCGGCAATATCGGCGCAGGTAAAACCACCCTCACCGAACAGCTGAGTAAGCACTTCGGCTGGGATGTCCATTA
>JAGQXQ010000080.1:0-3114 GCA_020436535.1 Phaeodactylibacter sp. | reverse complement strand
TGGTCGTTCAACCTGCAGATCTTCTTCCTCAACAGCCGATACCAACAGGTGCTCAAAATCCTGAGCGGAGACCGGACCGTGGTCCAGGACCGGACCATCTATGAAGACGCCTATATATTCGCTCCCAACCTGCACGACATGGGCCTGATGTCTACCCGGGATTTCCAGAACTATTTCCAGCTCTTCAAGACCATGTCTTCTCAGATACAACCGCCCGACCTGCTCATCTACCTCCGGGCCAGCATCCCCACTTTGGTAGCCCATATTCAGGACCGGGGGCGCGACTACGAGGGTAATATGAGCCTGGATTATCTCAAACGGCTCAACCAGCGATATGAAAACTGGATCAGTGGCTACAAGGAAGGGCGCCTATTGGTCATCAATGCCGATGATGTGGATTTCATCCACAACCCGGAAGACCTGGGAGAGATCCTCAACCAGGTCAGGGCGGAGTTGCATGGGTTGTTCTGAAGGGAATGAATGACTTATGGAATGATGGAATGATTAGGCTGCCATATTCCTTCCTTCAGTCATTCAGTCATTCATTCCTTTCTTCCTCAAGGCTTCGGCACATCCACCTTCGCGGTAGCGGCGTCATCCGCTTCCATACCCAGCAAGTTTTTAACGAACTCAGGCGTGTACTTTCCCATATCCACGCCGGTACTGTAGGCGATGCCGCCGATCAGCAGAATGTGGAACAGGATAGTGAAAAATACCGCCTTGGCGCGGCGGGCGCTGGCGGCACGTTCGAATTTATGGTTGTAGGTATACATAGCCGGGAATTTGGAGATGAAAGCAATTATGGATTACTATGTTGGATTAACGAGTGCCGCAAAGCAAATATTTCCTTCCCTGAGTTAAGGAAATCCAAAAGTGGGGCGCGCTTGAACAAACTACCAGCCTATAGCTTTGTTTTATGAGTAAACGTACTCCACCACCCCCCTTATTCCCCCGTGCTCCGACGCTGTAGCCAGCTAGTCCAGCGGGAGACATTCACTCCAATTTAAGAGGTGTGGAGGGAAGGGGGATACGCCAATAAAATATAGCCAATGAAAGAACTACAGGAACTGCTGAAAGAACTCGAGCCCACCCACACTTCCCTCGTCGCCGTTTCCAAAACCCATGCGCCGGAAGAGATCATGGAATTATACGATAAAGGCCAACGGGATTTCGGCGAAAACCGGGTGCAGGAGATGATTGAAAAATATGAGCAGATGCCCAAAGACATCCGCTGGCACCTCATCGGGCACCTGCAGACCAATAAAGTAAAATACATCACCTCCTGGGTACACCTCATCCATTCGGTGGATAGCTTCAAGGTGTTGAAAGAAATCAATAAACGCGCCGCACAGGACAATAGGGTAATCGACTGCCTGCTCCAGTTCAAAATCGCCGAAGAGGACACCAAATACGGTTTCGAGCCGGAAGAGGCCTATGAAATGCTGCGCTCCGAAAAATTCCGGAATTTGAAAAACATCCGCATCACCGGCGTGATGGGAATGGCCACCTTCACCGATGACGAGGCGCAGGTGCGGCGGGAATTCCGACAGCTCCGCAACATCTTCCAGCACCTGAAGGGCAACTTCTTCGCCGATCAGGACAGCTTCCGCGAAATCTCTATGGGCATGTCCGATGACTATCCAATTGCATTGGAGGAAGGCAGTACGATGGTGCGGATCGGTAGTTTGTTGTTTGGGGAAAGGGCGTATGGATAGCCTTCAAAACCTTTGAGGTTTGCGAAACCTCAAAGGTTTTGAAGATAAAGGGATGCTACTCAACTGCTCAACTTACAGACTTGATAAATTTTAGGTAACGTGCACTCAATTAGGCACATATTTAAACATGCCATGCGTCTGTTTTCTCGAGCTGTCATGTTCTGCTCAGTTAATTCAGTCTGGCCGCACTAGACCCCTACCCCCACCGGCAATATCTCCTTCAGTTTCGCCACGGCCTGATCTACCTCCTCCCGCGTATTGTTGTGTGAAAAAGAAAAGCGGATGGTCTTCCTATCCGGATCGCCCTTCAGGGCTTCAATGACATGAGAGCCCGCATCGGCGCCCGAACTGCAGGCGCTGCCGCCGGAGACGCTGACGCCGGCGATGTCCAGGTTCAAAAGCAAAAGGCCGGCTTTATCAGAAGGCGGAAAAGCGACGCTCAACACCTTATGGTGGCCATTTTCCGGATCGCCGTTGAACTGCAGGTTGTCAAAGCTGGCTTCCAGCTGGGCTTTCATATAATTTCGAACATCCGTGACTTGCCGACGGCGATCTTCCAGG
Source organism: Phaeodactylibacter sp. (assembly GCA_020436535.1). Taxonomy (GTDB): domain Bacteria; phylum Bacteroidota; class Bacteroidia; order Chitinophagales; family Saprospiraceae; genus JACJXW01. The sequence goes on along the minus strand of JAGQXQ010000080.1, from coordinate 838 downwards.
TTTTCGTAAGCCAATTGCATCGCTTTGGCCAGGCCGAGGATTCCGTAGATGTTCTCCGTGCCCCCGCGCATATTGCGCTCCTGTGCACCGCCGTCTACGTAGGGTTTGATAATGTTGTCTCCGTTGATATAGATGAACCCTGCTCCTTTGGGCCCGTAAAACTTGTGCGCCGAACCGGAGAGAAAGCTGATGGGCGTTTTCGAAACATCAATGGGGTAATAGCCTATGGTCTGAACCGTATCGGAGTGAAACAGCGCGCCGTTTTCCCGGCACAATTCTCCTGCTTCCTGCAGGTCGATCATGGCGCCCACCTCATTGTTGGAGTGCATAAGGGACACCATGGTTTTCTTCGTACTACTTTTCAGCAACTGCTCCAGGTGGCTCAGATCGGGATGCCCCTGGGCGTCCAATTTGACCTCTTCCCGTTCGATTTGCCCGAGGCGTTCCAGGCTGTCCAGCGAATGCAGGATGCAGTGGTGCTCTATAGGCGAGGAAATGAAACGCTCCACTCCCAGGTCGCGCACCGCGCACTTGAGAGCCATATTGTTGGACTCGGTGCCACCAGAGGTAAAGAATATCTCACCGATAGATGCGCCCAGATAATGGGCCACCTGCTTGCGCGCCTGCTCGATGGCTGCCCGGGCGGTACGGCCTTCGGAGTAGATGGAAGAGGGGTTTCCAAAAGTTTCTTTCATGGCTTGCGCCATAGTTTCGATCACCTCCTCCGCCAGGGGGGTAGTGGCGGCGTTGTCAAAGTAAATGCGTTTCATGATTTCTTTTTGTGTTCTTATAACAACTCCTTACTAAACCAGCCATCCACCAGTTGGGTTTCATAGCC
>JAGQXQ010000456.1:647-8956 GCA_020436535.1 Phaeodactylibacter sp. | reverse complement strand
ATGGCTTTATCGGGGCGGAAAGCGGGCCGCATGGTGATATCTAGCCCATCGGCTTTGGCCTGTCGGTGGTATTCCAGGTTATCGATGGGGTCATCGGTGGAGCAAACCACCTCCACATTCATTTTGCGGAGCAGGTTGCGGGTGCTGTAGCCCGGCGTTTGGAGCATATCCGTACACTGCTCATATATATCGTTGGCCGTTTTGGGGCTCAGCAATTCCGTGATGCCGAAATATCGCTGCAACTCCAGATGTGTCCAGTGAAACAAGGGGTTGCGTATAGTAAAGGGTACGGTTTCGGCCCACTTTTGGAATTTTTCCAGATCGCTGGCTTCGCCGGTGATGTAATGTTCCGGTACCCCCATGGTGCGCATGGCACGCCACTTGTAATGGTCTCCCTTGAGCCAGACGTCGGTCAGGTTTTGAAATTTTTTGTCGGCGGCAATCTCGTCCGGTGGCAGATGATTGTGGTAGTCTATGATAGGCTGCTTCTTAGCGTACTCATGATAGAGCGTCTTCGCCGTCCGGTTATCAAGGAGGAAGTGCTCGTCGAGAAAAGTTTTTATTTTTTTCTTACCTGCGGACATATTTTCCGGTTTTCAAAAAGAGGGATAGTAGTAGGTACGGCTATCCATCAGTAAAAGAGATTAATAGCTGTGCAATCGATTACGCAAATATAGAAGGAATCTCCAGTTGCTCAATGTTTTTTTGGACTTTCATTTTTTTTTCGAGCCGATGATTCCCGTACGAGAAGGTCTGGCTCAATGACGAGTTTTTTTATAATGGGGTTAAACGGATCTCCTTCCCGCTTAATGAGGCCGAGGAAGGTCAGTCCGATCTCTTTTCCCATGAGTAAAGGTTTTTGGTCTACAGTCGTAATAGAAGGTGTGACGTGTTCGGTGAACGTTTCGTTGCTGAAACCCACAATTCCAAACTCGCCGGGTACCTCAATGCCTTTTTCTTTGAGGAATTGCATTGCCCCCAGAGCGGAATAATCGCTGGAGGAAAATATAGCGTCCGGTGGATCCGGCAGGCGGATCAATTTTTGAGCGGCCATCTTGCCTTGTTCGATATCGCTGTTTACTTCTAATACTAAATCCGGGTCGAAAGCCATGCCATGGTCCTCAAGGGCCGACCGGTAGCCTCTCATTCGTTCCTGGTAAATATGGAGGTTGAAACTTACCGTAAAATGGGCTATCCTTTTGTATCCATTCTGGATGAGGTGTTCGGTGGCCTTATAAGCTCCGGTAAAATCATCAACTACGACAGAGTTGGTAATGGGGTTCTTCGTTGTCCTGTCGAAAATGATAACCGGTATGTTTCTGTTTAATAAGCGTTTAAAGTGGTCCAGGTTTTGTGTTTGTTTCGAAATGGAGGCAATGACTCCCAGAACATGGGTATTCAACAAAACATCCAGGTTGGCTTTTTCTTTATCCAGGCTTTCATGCGATTGGGTAATAATGGTGGCCAAGTTATTTTGGGCCAGGACTTCCTCCAGGCCGCTGATGACCTTTGAAAAAAAATTATGATGTATTGTGGGTATGATGACGCCTACAATGCTACTGGCGCCGGTTCGCAGGGAAGCGGCAATTTGATTGGGTTTATAGCCAAGCTCTTTCGCCTTTTTTTTAACCAGTTCTTTGGTTTTGATACTGATCCGCGGGTGGTCTTTCAATGCCCGGGATACCGAGGAAGCCGAAAGGCCGAGCGCCTTGCTAATGTCATATATGGTAATGTTTTTTTTCATAAAGTATCAATTGTTGGCTTATCGGCCCTGCTTCCCTGCTGTACTTTTGGACATCCACACTCAAAAAGTGTCCGGCTAATCGTTGATGATTATTGGTGCCATCGATTGCACAAATTTAAGCTTTTTTTTATTCCCATGCTATATTTTAAGGTTATTTCAGGTACCTGGCCAGGGGCAAGTCCAACTCAACAATGCCCTCCACCGCCAGCCGGGCATATTCGGTGGCGCCGAGCAGGGTCAGGTGCGTATTGTCCTGCTTGCCTTCCGGAAAGCGTTCGTATTGGCCTGGTTCCACCCAAAGATAAATGGCTTTAGATTTATCCGGCCCTAGTTCATTGACGAAATCCTCCGTCTTGAGTTGCATATCAATGAAAGGCACCTTCATTTCCATCGCCACCATTCTCGTTACAAAAGGGTAAGCGCCGTGAGTATCCACCAGGGTACCCTGCTCATTGAAGTTCCGGCGGACGATAGAGGAAAGGAGGACTGGAAAGGCCCCTCGGGCCCTCGTTTCCCGAACAAACTTTTCCAGATTGCGGCGGTAGCCACTATAGGGGTTGGTGTAACGGGACGGGTCAGCTTCTTTGGTATCGTTGTGCCCAAACTGAATGAAAACATAATCGCCGGATCTCAGCTTTTCCAGCACGGCATCCCAGCGCCCTTCTGCTATAAAGCTTTTGGTGCTTCGCCCGTTAACGGCATGGTTCTGAACCACTACTTTTTGGTTAAAAAAAAGAGGGAATAACTGCCCCCATCCTCGCTCGGGGTTGATATCGGCCGCGTCGGGCTTGTCCGCCATGGTCGAATCGCCGATCATGTAAATGGTGATTTCCGGCTCGACGCTCCGCCAGGCGGTAGTGGCCAACAATAACAGGATGAAGGCCGCTACGTATTTTGTTTTTTGTGCGGCTCCCCGTCTAACGCTGGATAGCGATGGCCCGCTTGGTGTACGCCTGTCAGGCAGGCCGGATGTGCAGCGGCCGAACAGCGAACTGTGAACACCGCATCTGTCCAGCTCTGGACGGATGCCCTTTTGTTTGTTGAATGGCTTCATTGCATGTTGTTTAATGCCTCAATTTATCATTGATCAATAACCGGGTTGCTCACCATTGCTCCATTCAAATAAAAATCCTCCAACTTCAAGCCCTCGGCAAATTCTATGGAGTTCCCTTTTTCTACCCCATCGAAGCGGCAGTTGGTAATGTGTACGCTTTTTACAGGATGCTCCTGGCTGTAGCCGTCGATCAGCAGGCCGTATTTACTTTTTGAGGATTGAACATTTTCGACGAAAATGTTTCTCACGACGGGGATGAAGGCTTGGCTGGTATCCGAATAGATCGGATAGCGCATATTTACTCTGACCACTGCTTCGCCAACTTCTCCGACCCGGATGTTTCTGAAATAGAGGTTTTTTATCGTCCCCCCCCTGACTTTATTGGTTTTGACCCGAATGGCCCGGTCGAGGTTCGGGCTGTCCATCTGGCAGTCCTCGGCAAATATATTCCTGGCGCCGCCCGACACTTCGCTGCCAATGACCACTCCACCGTGGCCGTCTTTCATTAGGCAACCCTGCACCACGACATTCTCAATGGGCCTGCCGATTCGCCTGCCATCCTGGTTTCTTCCGGATTTTAGCGCAATGCAGTCATCTCCAGTATCAAAATAGCAATTTTTAATGAGTACATTCCGGCAGCTTTCCGGGTCACAGCCATCGCTGTTAGGGCCGTGGCTGATGACCTTCACATTCCGGATGGTAACATTTTCACTGAGTACGGGGTGGATAACCCACATCGGGGAGTTTAGAATCGTTACACTGTCGATCAAAACATTCTGGCAGCGGTAGGGCTGAATAAAGTTCGGCCGCAGGTAAGCCCCTTTACCGAGTATTCTTTCTTCTACCGGTACTTCGCGTGTATTCCAGTCAAATAAGCGCGGCCGGCTGAGGCTATCTTTTTGGCTGGGCATTCCTTCCTGCCAGCCGTATTCTTCCTTGTCCACCCAACTCCACCAATTGGTGGCATTGGCCTGGCCATCGAGCACTCCACCACCTGTAATGGCAATGTTCTCCTGTTCGAAGGCGTAGATCAGCGGGGAATAGTTCATGCACTCGGCGCCTTCCCAGCGAGTGAAAACGACCGGTAGGTAGTGTTCGGGAGTGGTACTAAACAGGATAGTGGCGCCTTCAGAAACATGAAGGTTGACGTTGCTTTTCAGGTGGATCGGGCCATTGCAGGCATATTGGCCGGGAGGAACCTCTACTGTCCCGCCGCCTTCGGTATTACATTTTTTGACAGCGGCCGTTATAGCGGGCAGGCAATCGGCCACGCCATTGCCAACTGCACCAAAATCCGTAACATTATAAACCCTATCTGAAAAAACAGGAGGCCGGATGGAGCTGATGATCTGCTCCATCTGCCCCCAGGGAGCATTGGCCACCTCTTCCTTCGGGCTGCTTTTACAGCCCCACACGATGATTAGTATGATGAAATAGGATAATATGCGCATGTTCGATAATTTCATTTTTCTTTTAAATAAAAGCTGATCTCCTCTCCTCTTCGTAACCAATCCTGTTGTAATGAATTCCCGTCTGGTTGCGAATATTGAAAGGTGGGGTTGTACTTGTGGAGGTTAAAGGTAGGGTATTATCGGCCAGACAGCGGTGCAGGAATTAACAATTGGTAAGCGGTATTTAACATTTCTACCCCTGTAAGCCATATTTTAATAACCCGAGGCAGCGTGTTCTGAAACTTTATTCTTTTTTGATGAAGAAAAAAAACTTTATCTTCACATAGCCGTGTTGTCGTTTAGTTTCATTTACAAGGTAAAGGATAAAAAAACTGCATACTAAAAAAATACCGGCGACGTCTTGAAAACGGTCGATATGAGCAGCTACAAATACAACCAAATAAATTCTTTCTTTCTTTTCTTGTTCCTGTTGCCCTGCCTGTGTGGGGCTACAGAACCCTATTCCCCACAGATTGTGAACCCTCTTTCTGAGCCCTGGCGCTGGAAACACTTTCCGAAATTGGAGGGAGAAGGCGTTAGCCACATTGTCGAGGGGAAAGGCCAGCGCGTATGGATGAGCTATAATGGTGGAGTTTTTGAGTACGACGGCTACAGCTGGAAGGAACACAAGGCCGATAATGGGCTGCAGGCCTCTCATGTCGAGAAGGTATTCTCTGCCAGTGACGGGCATATCTATGCGGCCGCCGCCAATGGCATCTTTCGGTATGACGGCCATTCCTGGACATCTATTCTGGAGCCGGAGGAAGGCTTCCTCATCCGCTTTTACCAAATCGCCGAACTGTCCGATGGCAGCCTGATGTTTGCTTCTGACCAGGGGGTGATACACCTTTCGAAAGGTAGAAAGCCCGATTTTTATACTCCTGAGGGCAATTTAAAAGTAATACAGCCCTATTTTAAAGAAGTACATTGGGTCAGGCTGCCGGAAAAGGTAGTGGCAGGAGGGGAATTTTTGAATGTTTCCAGCATTCTGGAAGACCACACCGGCACCATATGGTTTGCCATTACCATGGACAGCGAATGGGGCCGCTTATTGAAATTTAAGCTGCCCCAATTGCCCGGGCCGTACCTCACAGATTTTGAATTGATCACCTCCGGGCCCGATTTTCGGCTGGGTGAAGGGCAAAAACTGATCCAGGCTTTAGACAAAAAGGTCTGGGTAGTCAACTCCACTTACAAATCCGGGATCACTGTTTTTGACGGCAAAAAGGTGACGTACATCAGGTTGGGAGATATTTTCGGGGGGGATGAATACATGACTGATATCGTCCAGACATTGGACGGAACCATCTGGATAGGTTCCCTGGGTAAGTTGCATGCTTTCAGAAACGGTGCTTGGGAGATCTATACGGCGCCTCAGTACGCCATTCCCGCCAATCGCATCATGTTGCAGAAAAGTAAAAACAACAAGCTTTGGGTAGCCGGTTATAAATCAAAAGTTTTTCTTTTGGATTTTTCTTCCGACCGGTGGATCACCTATGCCGGCCTCAACTTCCAATGTGAGGCGCCTTCCGGGGAGCAGTGGTTCATCGATGTGGCAGGTAAAGCGGTTTGCCGTAAAGGGGATAACTGGACGGCTTATACCGAGGCGGACGGCCTGATCAATGCGCCGATTCGAATGATCATCACCTCCCGGGGGCAATTGTGGGTGGCGGGTTCACACCAGGGACACGCCGCCACAGCCGTGTTGAAGAACGGGCGTTGGGAAAAGCACCTGCATCCGGAACTTTCCTGGGGGATCGATTACCGGGCCGTTTTCGAAGCCGAAGATGGCGCCCTGTGGTTTGGTGGCAGTGTCGATTATGAGTTTGACAAAGGCCAGAAAGGAGGAGTGTTACAACTACCCAATCCGATGGATGACAGCCTGCAATGGATCCATCACGAATACAATGCCAATGGATTGATGCAGTCTAACGCCTATGGCATCGGGCAGTCCAGAGAAGGCAGGATCTGGCTGGGCGGCGGCAGCCTTTATTTCTACGATGGGGCTACCTGGAACCGTCCGGAGGATGAGCGCCTGCGGCAGTACGTAAATGTGGTACACAGTACAAACAAATGGCTCATCGTGGGGTCTCGCTATTACGGTATTTTTATATACGATGGCCAGGAGTGGAAAAACTACAATACCTCTAACGGCTTACCCGGAAATACGATTATCAGTATTGATGCGATCTCTGATACGTGCCTGTTGGTGGCGACCGAGAACGATATCTGTCGGTTTGACGGCAAGAGCTGGGTGGCCAATATCTTCCCCTCTGAGCTTAATATGGATTTTGAGGGGGGCGCTGTTTTTCATGATAAGCAGGGGGCAATATGGGTGAACCACTCCAGCCGTAGCTGGAAACGCAGAGCTTTCAGACACAGTAAAAACCAGGAAGGCGGTTATCACAATTTTCTTACCTATCGCTATTTCCCGGATAAGGTGCCGCCGGATACGGAAATTGCTTCCAATATTGAAAGTGTTCCTTCCAAAAGTATCCTCCAGATCGAATGGGAGGGCAAGGATTTCTACGCACAGTCTGCTGCTCAACACCTTACTTATTCTTATCGGCTGAATGGAGGAGCATGGTCGCGTTTTACCAGTGAACAAGATACTACCTTCGCTAACCTGAAAAGTGGGGATTACAAGTTGGAGGTTCGAGCCAGAGACCTGGACCTCAACATTGACGCGACGCCCGCTGTAGCCCGTTTTACCGTCCAGCCTCCTGTCTGGAAACAACCGTGGTTTATTTTTCTGATGCTCACTTTTCTAGCTATTGTGGGCATCTACGAATACCGGGTGATCTCTAAAAAACAAAAGCTCGAAAAACTGAATGTATCCCTCAGCCAGGCCAACGAAAAACTAAAGAAGAAAAGCCGGCAGATTAAATTTCAGAACGAGGAGATACTGGCGCAGAAGGAGCAGATATTGTTGCAGGCCCAGGAACTGGAGGCTAGCAATCAAAACCTGGAGGAACGAAACCAGAAAATTCATCAGCAAAAAGATAAGCTGGAAGAGATGGTCGTGCAGGTTGAAGAGCTTTCTAAAGCTAAAATCGGCTTTTTCACCAACATTTCTCACGAACTGCGTACCCCTCTGACGCTGATCCTCGGGCCGGTGGAGCAATTGCAGAACGAGGAAGTTGTACTTTCCGAAAACGAAAAGCAACGACTATACGATATTATACATCGCAATGCTGCCCGCCTGCTTAAACTGATCAACCAACTGCTGGAACTGAGGCGCATCGAGAACAGCTCTCTGGAACTTAACCTGCTGGCCCTGAACCTGCCCGATTTTATAAGTAGTATCCTGAAACTGTTTGAAAACCTGGCCTCCGAACGGTCCATTCGCCTTTCTTTTGATCATGCAATTTGCTGTAACCCGGTGAGGCTGGACCCCGATAAAGTGGAGAAGATCATTGCCAACCTTCTATCCAATTCATTTAAACATACACCCGATGGGGGGCGCATTGCCGTCAACCTGATGAAGGTGTCCGCCGCTGAGGCGCAAATTCCCGAATCATTTGATGACTATTTCAAGATAACGGTTGAAGATACGGGTGAGGGTATCATTCAGGAAGACCTGGACCACATCTTTGACCCTTATTATCGCTCCGGCCCGGAATACCGGAAAGAATTTAGTTCCGGTATCGGCCTGGCCTATATTAAGAACCTGGTGGAGGCTCATCAGGGCAAGATCAGAGTAGAAAGCCAAAAAGGAAAAGGCACCCGGTTCTTTATTTATCTGCCGGCTGCCGAACCGGTGGGCCATTTTACCGGCCAGGCCCCGTTAAGTGTGCCTAAACTGAGGGATGTCCAGTTGGAAGTACAGTCCCTGGCGGCCTCCTTTGCCGGCCGGGAAGGCAGGGTTGCTTACAGGGCCCGGCTTCCGGTTCCTCCGGCACATACCGATGGCAATGGCGAACAGGACAAACCAGTTGTGCTCATTGTCGAAGACAATAATGATATGCTGGATTTCCTTAGTGGAATACTTGGCAGGGACTATGAACTTCACACAGCCGAAAATGGACAGATGGGACTGAGGATTGCCCAAAAGCACAAC
>JAGQXQ010000456.1:0-641 GCA_020436535.1 Phaeodactylibacter sp. | reverse complement strand
TGGACCTCATTCTGAGCGATGTGATGATGCCCGAGATGGATGGGCTGCAATTTTGTGAGCGGATCAAAACGAATTTCGAGACCAGTCATATTCCTGTGATCCTGCTTACCGCCAAGATCATGGACTCCCACAAAATGACCGGCTATCTTACGGGCGCTGATGACTATGTCACCAAGCCTTTCAACCCCGAGCTGCTGAAAGTGCGTATCCAAAATCTGTTGAACCAGCGACATCAACTCCGCAAAAAATTTAACAATGACTTTCTGTTGAGTCCTAAAGAAGTGAAGCTGATGTCTCCCGATGAGGAAATGCTTCAGCGCCTGGTCGGGCTCATGGAAGAAAATATCGACGACTCCGGTTTCAATGTCAACAAAATGTGCGAGATGGTTCATCTTAGCCATATGCACTTTATCCGGAAAGTGAGGCAGCTTACCGGGAAAACACCCAGTGAATTGCTGAAATCGTTCCGTATGAAACGGGCCCAAGACCTGCTGGCTCAACAAAAGGTAACCATTTCTGAGGTGGCTTATCAGGTGGGGTATGACTTGCCCAATTCATTCAGCCGCGTTTTTCGCCAGGAATTTGGAATGACGCCCACCGAGTACGTCGAGGGTTTAAAAAACTAATCGTGCCGCGATCAT
>JAGQXQ010000455.1 GCA_020436535.1 Phaeodactylibacter sp. | reverse complement strand
CCGACCCCTATTTTTTTACGGTCCGCCGGAATAACAGGCTACAGGCCGCCGTTACTTTCTGCCGGCGTTTCATCAGAAGCCAGGGGCAGGAAAACCAGGGGCTCTACATCCAGTATTTTGCTGCTGCTCCAGAATTGAAGGGAAAGGGGCTGGTCGGAAAGTTTAGCAAACTGGTGATGAAGTGGGCCATCGGCCATGAAGAACAGCAGGCTGCCTTTTATGCAGCCATAGAAGCCAGAAACGCCCGGGTGCGAAAAGTAGTGCATTCGGTGGGTTTTAGCGAGCTGGCTACTATAAAGACGGTTGGTTTCAGCCGGTTTTTTCCAAGGGCAGACAAGGCGGTGAGGGCATTGAGCCAGGAAGCATTTACCTCTTTTTTGCCCCGCCTGGAAGATTTCTACTCCGGCTATGCCTTTTGGATGACGGACAACCTGTTCATCAACCACGATTATTTCGTGTTAGAAGAAAGCGGGCGGATCATTGCGGGGGTACAGGCCCACCAGGCCCATTGGTCAATAGAGAAACTTCCGGGCCTCATTGGGGCCTTGCTCCCGGCCATTCCTTATATTCCGCTGATCCACCGCATATTCAACCCCCGCGATTTTCGCTTCCTCACCTTTGAGGGTTTCTTTGTGGAACCGGGTTATGAATACCGCCTGCAGGGCCTGCTGGAGACTCTGCTTGTCCGATATGGTTATCATTCCGCTATCTTCTGGTTCGACGAACGCGACCCGCTGCAACAACGAATTCTTAAAAGCAACCGCATGGGGCTACTGAATTACTTTGTCGGGGACTCTGATGCCCGCTTCATCATCAACCTGAAAGGGTTTTCAGAAGGGGAAGCGGCAAAACTGAAGGAAGCACCGCTGTATATTTCGGGGCATGATAATATTTGAGGGGGAGGAGGAGTGTGAATGGGTAAGTGTGAGGACACTCCGGAAACCCTCCTGAAGGAATGAATGAGCGAGGGAATGAGGGAATGAGGGAATGAATAGAAATAAAATGTGCCTTTGAAAATCAAAACTTACTTACTGACATTATTCATTCATTCGTTAATTCAGTCCTTCAGTCCTTTCCTAGACTTTACGGAGTGTCCACACTTTACCTCCCGTACACCTTTAGTTTACAGTGCACTTAGCATCTCCTTCAGATCCTCCAATGTGTTAGCCTCCCGTAAAGGCTTGTCTTTCCGCCACCGGCTGATGCGGGGGAAGCGCAGGGCCACGCCGGATTTGTGGCGGGAGGAGGCGCGGATCCCTTCGAAGGCGATCTCGAAGACAAAGGTGGGCTCTACGCTGTGCACCGGGCCGAAGCGCTCGCGGGTGTTGCGGCGTACCCAGGAAGTGATCTCGCGGAATTCCTTATCCGTCAGGCCGGAATAGGCCTTGGCGAAGGGCACCAGCGCGTCGCCGTCCCAGACGGCGAAGGTGAAGTCGGTGAACAAGTTGGCGCGCCGGCCGTGGCCCCGTTGGGCATAGATCATAACGGCATCGATGGTCAACGGGTCGATCTTCCACTTCCACCAGTCCCCCTTTTTTCGGCCTGCCTGGTAGGGAGAATCTTTTCGTTTCAGCATCAGCCCTTCGCTGTGATGCTCGCGGGAGTTTTCCCGTTCTACCACCAGATCGGCCCAGGAATGGAAGTCCAGCGTTTCGGAAAGAAGGAGCAGGCCCTTCGTGTCGTGGTTGGCTACCATCTGCTCAAGCCGGCGGCGCCGTTCCTGGAATGGATAGTGGCGAATATCTTCTCCCTGCCATTCCAGCAGGTCGTAGGCCATCATGATGACCGGCGCCTTTTTCAGGATGCTCTTGGTGACATTCTTCCGGCCGATGCGGGTTTGCAGGTCGTTGAAGGTGAGGGGGCGTCCTTCTTTATAGGGGAGGATCTCGCCATCGATGACGGTGCCGTCGGGGAGAAGTTTGGCAAGCGGGTGGTATTCCGGAAATTTGTCGGTCACCAGTTCTTCTCCCCGCGACCAGACAAACAGCTCTTCCTTTCGGACGATGAGCTGGCCGCGGATGCCGTCCCATTTGCGCTCGGCCAGCCATTCTGCCGGGGCGCCTAAATTTTCTGGCTCGTTCTCCAGGGCATAGGCCAGATAGAAGGGGTAAGGCTTGGAGATGTCTTCCAGCGGGTCTTTGGTCAGGATGAGGCTTTTGAAAGATGTTTCGGTGGGGGTCCAGTTGCCCATGAGACGGTGCGCCAGAATATTTTCGTCAATGCCGGTATACTGAGACAGGGCCCGTACCATGAGCTTCTGCGAAACGCCAATTCGGAAGCCACCGGTAATCAGCTTATTAAAGACCAGGCGCTCGGTATAGTCCATACTTTGCCACGCCGCAAATATCCGTTCCTTTTTTTCTGCTTCTTCCAGCTTATCCAAAGACATGATGTATTCGATCCAGTAGGTCAGCGAATGGCTGTTTTCCACCTGCGGGCGGGGAAGGGTAAGCGCAATGGCCTCGCTCAGGTCGCCCACCACGTGATAGGATTCTTCGAACAACCACGACGGTATATCGGCCATTTCGGCCGCCCAGGTTCTCAGTAGGGTGGAATTGACCGTTCGTTTGGGCCGGCGGTGAGAAAGGATGGCCACCGTCCAAAGCTGGTCTTCCTGATTGGACTGTTCAAAATACTGCGCCAGGGCACTGACCTTGGCGTTGGTCTTAGTGGTCTGGTCAAGCTGGGTGTATAGGGATGCGAAGTTTTTCATGGTTGCAGTGTTTTACCAGGGCATGGTTAGATGGCTTCCCCCCCCCCCCTTCGACAAGCTCAGGGTGAATTCGACAAGCTCAGGGTGAAATGGTAAAATTGTTAGATGGATATATTGTTATAGGCGCCGTTGGGAGGTTCTGTCAAAGAACAATCCAGCCCTCCAACAATCCAACAATAGATCCATTCCCCCTATTCACTCCTCCGTTTCATTGTCCTCTGACAATTCCCCCTCAAATTCCGTTTGGGCTTCAACAGCATCCAGCCCTCGTTCTTCTCTGAGCCAGCGCGTAAAGATATTGGTATAGCCGTGGGTAACGATGATACGTTCGGCGCCGGTGGCAGTGATAGCCTCGTTGAGGCCGTTCCAGTCGGCGTGGTCAGAAAGGACGAAGCCGCGGTCGGCGGCGCGGCGCCGCCGCGCCCCTCTGAGGGTCATCCATCCGGAGGCGATACCGATGGAGAGAGGTTTGAATTTGCGTATCCAGGGAGCGTTAATAGCAGAGGGGGGGGCGATCACCATCCCGCCGATATAATCTTCTTTTTTGAATTTGCCGGACACCTTTTTGGCTTTTGGAAGCTTTACGCCCTGCCGGCGCATCACCTGGTTGGTATTTTCGATAGCGCCATGGGTAAAGATCGGGCCAATGCTTTCGTCCAGGCCGCGCATCAGGCGCTGGGCCTTACCCAGGGCGTAGGCGGTGAGCAGGCTTACCTTGCGGCCGGCTTTATTTTTTCGCCACCAATCATTGATCTCTTCAAAGACTTTGGTTTGTTCCTGCCAGCGATAGACCGGCAGCCCAAAGGTGGATTCGGTGATAAAAGTATGGCAGGGTACCGGTTCGAATGGCTCGGACAGGCCATCCTCCTCCAGTTTGTAATCACCTGAGACCACCCATACTTCTCCTTCGTATTCGACTCGGATCTGGGCGGATCCCAGGATATGCCCTGCCGGGTGAAAGGAGAATTTTACCCCATTGTGAGAGAGTTGTTCTCCGAAGCGAACGGTTTGGATCTGCACATCCCCCAGGCGGTATCGAATGACCGGTTTGGCCGATTCGGTGCAGAGATAGTGTTTGTTTCCCCATCGGGAGTGGTCGGCATGGCCGTGGGTGATGAGGGCCCGCTCGACGGGCTTCCATGGATCGATGTACACATCTGCCGGCGGGCAGTAGATGCCCTTGTCGTTAAATTCAAGTAGCGCCATAAGTACTGTAATAACAAGAACTATAGTCTTTGGTTTTGTTGGCGTTCGAGAGCAGGGCGGGTTTGGCTGGCGTCATAGATGATCTTAAGCTGGCTGATCTTCTGGGCTTCATCCCACTCGAAGAGGTCGACACAGTCGAAGGCGACCTGACTGCCGTCGGCCAGGGTCCATTCATAAATGAAGTTGGCCGCAGACCGCTGGCTGCCGGGTTGGTGATAAATGTGAAGCAATCGGATGTGAGACGCTGCGCTGTCGGCCAGCAACTCCCTGTAGAATTCCCGGGCGGGCCGCTGTCCGTAGAGCGGAGAGTGAACGGCCGCTCCCGCTGCAAAAAGCTGGATCAATTGAGGGTAGTCGCCTGCCTCCAGGGCTAGAAAATAAGCTTTGATCTTTTCTTCCATGGTTGTTATTTGGGAAGCGTGAAATAAAAAGTAGCGCCCTGGCCGGGCTGTGATTCTACCCATATTTTGCCACCATGCTGTTCTACTACTCGTTTACAAAGCGAGAGGCCAATGCCGGAACCAGGATAGAACCTTCTGCTGTGCAGGCGCCGAAAAAGCAGGAAGATATGTTGTTGGTACTCCGGGTTGATGCCGATGCCATTGTCTTTTATAGCGAAGGCCCATTTTTTCTCGTCTTCAAAGGAATAGATATCCACTAGTGGTAATTCTCCATCCTTCCTAAACTTAATGGCATTGGAAATGAGATTCTGAAAGACTTGGCTGATCTTGGTCCAGTTGCCCCGGATCGTTGGCAAGGGGGTACAAATGTGGATGGCCGCCTGCCTTTCCACGATCAGCCCGTTCAGGTCATTGGTGACGGCCTGTAGTAATTGTTCGACGGGGATCTCTTCGGTTTGATGTTCGCTGTTATTAAAGCGGGAATATTCCAGCAGGTCCTCAATCAGTGTATTCATGTTGGAAGCGCTGGAGGTGATGAAATTGAGGAAGATATCCGCATCCTCATCCAGTTGTCCGTGGTATTTTTTTTGCAATAGCTGCGAGAAGCTGTTGACGGTCCGGATCGGTTCGCGAAGGTCATGAGAAACGGTATGAGCGAAATTCTCCAACTGGAGGTTGGAGTCCACATATTTCTGGAGTTTCTGGTTGTTTTGGTCCAATTCCCGCACCTTGCGTTCCAGTTCTTGCTGAGCTTGTTTAAGGGCGGTAATATCCCGGACAACGACGATCACTTCCTGATCATTGATAGCGCTGATCCGTGCTTCAAAATAACAGATGGCGCCCTGAAACATAAGGGGGTATTCAAAGGAATGGACTTTGCCCTGTTCGGAGGCCAGTTGAAGGTTTTTTATGATGGCTTTGGAGAGGTATTCAGGGAAGACATCCTTGACAGAACGGCCGAGAAAATCCCCGGAGGAAATGAAAAGGGCGTCTCCGTCGCCCGGGGTGGCAAAATAATCCAGGAAAACCCCATCTATGTTAAGCCGGAACTTGAGGTCCGGCAGGGCATTGAGAATAGCCTTCTGGATGGCCTCGCTTTCCTTCAGGGCGATCTCGGCTTCTTTTCGGTCTGTAATGTCTATGGAGGTTCCCATGGCCTTTATCGGTTTGCCTTCCTGGTTTCGCTGCACGATCTGGCCCCGGTCGTACACCCAGTGATAACGGCCACATTTAGCCAAAAGCCGATAGTCCAGCTCAAAATCATCACTTGAGCTGGTTTGGGACTTAACCTCATCAATCAGGCGGGGTATATCAGCCGGATGGAGTAATTTTTCCAATTCGCTGTATTGATTGCTAAACTGGGAGGGATCATAACCTAACTGCTCCAAAAAACGGTTGCTGTAGGTGACCAGCCGTTGCTCGATATCCCATTCCCATATGCCCAGTTTGGCGCCTTCAATAGCCATGCTGAGCATCTGCTGGCTCTGTTGAAGTTCGGCTTCCTGTTCTTTTTTTGCAGTAATATCCTGAGTTACAGCGATGACCTCCTCGAGTTGGCCGTTTTCGTCAAACCGGAAAGGCCTGACCCGGGTAAGGGCCCAGGCCCAGGTTTCGTCATTGCGGCGAATGCGGTATTCCAGATCCAGGATTGCATCGCCGGTATTTTTGGCGATGCGCTTGAGAAAAGTAAAACCGGCAGTTTCCATATCATCGGGGTGGACGAGGCCTGCGACGAGTGTTACCGGATCATTGGCTTGAATCAGATCGTGCCCAAAAAAATAAGGCCCGGAATTAATGTAAGAAAAATGTCGACTCTTCAGATTGTAAACATGAATATAGTCGGGCACCGTAGAAAGGATACTTTCCCTCAACCGCTTTTCCTCTCTATACTTGTTTTGTGTTTCTTGTTCCAAACTACCTCTTGCCATTGCAATGGCGGCCCCCAGGCTTTGGCAAAAAAACCTCAGCGGCAAATCCGTTCCAAGTTTTTCTTCCTGGCCGGAAACAGCCAGCAGGCCGACCAGCCGGCTTGCTACTCGAATGGGGCACAGTTGGCAAATCGGCCCTGTTGATTTGGGTAAAAAACGACTCCAGCCGGCCGGCATTCGACGATTGTTGGACTTGAGGTACAAGCCCTGCCCGATCTGGCCCATGAGTTCAACGGTTAAACTGCCAGAGGAGATGGCTGAGAGGGGCGTGTTCCCGGCAGGATCAGAGTGGAGGAGTGTAAATTCAAAGGCAGCCGGATCCTCATCAGATCCAGCCTGGACTTCGTACACATAGGCTGTGTTGAGAAGGAGGGTTTGGCTAAGGGCTTCTATTGCCCCGGGTAATGTCTCCTGGTACTCCCGCCCTTCCTGTAATATCAGGATGGCTTCCAGGACGCCCTGGAACATAGCTCCGTATTCTGATGCTTTCGCATCCGTGTGATCCCTCATTTTCTAATGTCGATTGTAAAGGAGGCTGTTATACCTGCCTCTAAATTTACGAAAAAGCTGGCTTCTTGTTTTATTACGGTAGTGAAAACCAAGAATTTTGTGACAGAGGAAGTTGCCCGCCTGAACGGTATGAGAAAGTGGAGTTCGTTTTAAAAAAAATCATCAGGTTTACCTCGATGAAGATCAAAATATCTGATTGTGCACCCTTCAGGGTTTGAGTTTGCTGCAGTCTCGCTTTTTTGAGGCCGTTTTTGGCCTGGCTAATAACAATGGGCAAGTACAATCTGGAAGATGAGAAATAGCATTTCATCCTTTCACACCCTCATCCTCCGCCAATGCCAACCCAGCGCCAGGCCACACAACAGCAGCCCCAGAAACTCCCGGGTGAGCTCTACATGGGGGGACTCCGCTTTCATGGAACCGGTGATCGTCGGCATACCCATTTTGACCCAGTGGATGAAATCGGGGGCAAGGGTGGCCATCCAGATCAGCACAACAGCCACCCCCAGATATAGGAGGTACGAATGATACCGTCCGAAAGCGGCAAAGGCAGAGACAATAGCCACGAAGCCGTACATGGCTACCCATTCCCAGGGATCCGGGTCGTTGAGCTGCACCGCTGCAAAAAGGCAGAAGAGCAAGGCGAGGAAAAGGTTGAAATAGTTCATTCTATGAATATCTTGCCGCTAAGATAGATGATTTGCCGGGCACGATTCCCTATTTTACCTCCTGGTTGGTTTGGCGCTATAATAAACATTCGGCTCAGCCAGGAAAGGGGAATGATTATAGTTGCTTTTTATAAACTATCGCAAATACGGCAACACACTCACCACCTCAAAATAAGGTGAATCCTCAGCGATGCGCTCGAAAAGCGGCACGTGCCCCTGTCCGTAGACCACCAGCACCCGGTCTTCGGGCGTAAGGCCGATCTGGTGCAGGTTGCTCATGATGCGCAGGTTGCGTTGGTGCCAGGTGGCAACCAGGTCGGCCCCGGCATAGTTGTCACCTTCTACGGTGGGGAGAAAGATGCGAAGGTAGATCTGGTAGTTCAGGTCCAGGAATTCCGGGCGGTTCATTTCGTAGAGCATATCCGCTATGGTACCTTCTTTAAGCCACTGATCCATCTGAGCAATGGCATTGTTGCCCAGTTCTTCGATGGAGGCCATACGCGGGCCGTGCTCGGCGGGGTCGGCAGCGATAACCTCCTCCAGGCCAGGCTGGTCGAGGTTCATGCGCACATCGATGGGGTAGATGGTTTCATGCCCCAGCATCTTGGCCAGGCGGAAGCCGATCTGTTCTTCCTCGCTACGGCGTAGCTCGCGTTTGCCGGCGAGGTATTCCTGGTAGCGGGCCACCGTGGCGCTGTCGCCGAATGGCGCTTCGATGGCAATTCTAGTCGGTTTATAAGTGGCAAGACTTTTCACCACCTCCTCGATTTCAGCCTGCCGCTTTGGGGTGAGCACGTCATCGGCTTCCAGGTTAAATGCATCGGCGCCAGGGTTGCTCATGTGGTAAGAACCGAGCAGCATCAGGGGGATTTTCTTACCCTCCCACTTGAATTGAGACAGGACATCCCGGGATTCCGGTGTTGCCGTCGCCGTGCTGCGGTGGTAAACCAGGGTGGCCTCTTTATAGCTGCCGTCCTGCTGCTTCATGGCCAGGTAGTGGGTAATGGTGTTGCCGTCCAGCTTCATCGTCAGGCCGTTGAACCAGGCGGTATTCGGTTCCAGCCTCACCAGAGGAAACGTGACGTACTCGTCCTTTTCCTCCCAGCCGGACAATCCGGGATTGAAGTGTTTGACCTTGTACACCAGGGAATTGCCTTGAGGTTCGATGAGGCAGATTTCGTAGAAATGCGGTTTTCCATCCTCGATGAGTCGGAAGGTAGCCACCATGGTTCCGCCCATGGGAGGGTTCCAGTTTTCCTCCAAGGTGCCGCCGAAGCCTTCGCCCAGCCAGCGGCCGGTGAGCCAGGCCAGGCCTTCGATGCTGGCGGCGGGCGTGTTGGCCGCATCGTCGAGCTTCAAGGTGTGCTCAGTGAGTTGGGATTGGGAAAATGAGGCATTTGGCAAAAAACAAATGGTGAGCAATGGGAACAGCCAGGTCAATTTTTTCATTAGTATGGATTTTGTCGGGTGAAAAATCGTAAGGGACAAAGAGGTTTCCAACAACACGGACACCAATAGAGCATTAGCGCCGAGGTGGCGTTTTAAAACAAGTCAGGAGTTCTCATACGCCATTTTCAGCCACTTCACCACATCCGCATCAATATCTTTGATATCGGTAGCGCGAATGCGGTGGGAGCACATGCTGTTCCAGCTTCCGGCGGCCTCCAGCCTGCCTTGTGGTTTCACCTCTTTCAGGTTCAGCCCGATGTCGAGCCGGGTTTTGGTGGAAGGCTGCAGAATGGCGAATTGCTTGTTGCGGCGCAGGCTTACGTAGGCCTTTTTCGGGGCGATCTCGACGTCTTTTCCGAATTGATGTATTTGGGTGATGAGTTGATCATAGATCGGCCGGAGGCTCTCCTTGCCTTTGTATTGCTCCGCCACAAGGTCAACTGTTTCCGCCAGGTTGGCGGCGGCGGAGCCTTTGGCTTCATGGGCGACGAGGTTGGCGAAGCCGTGAGTAAAGCCATGTTCCGTTTTCAGGAATTTGATGATCTCGCCGTGTTTGGAAAGGCCGGAGGATTGCACGATGGCTACCCATTCCGCCAGGGACTTGCCGGTGTTCTTTTCCAGGTTAACGATCATCGTTTTTGCTGCTTTGTCCATTGGTTGAAGTTTTTTCCGGAAGATAAGAACTTGTGGCCTGGTTCTCAATTTCTGCTCAGCACTTTTTCCCAGTCCAGCGGCCCTTGTGTCATTCGGACGAACAAACACTTTAGGATCTCCGGGTTGAATGCCCCGGCCATCTGCCAGGCCTTTTCCCGATATTCCTCGTCTTCTATTTGCTCCCAGCTGGTTAGTATGTAGTCTAGCATATTTATTTTATAACTCGCACGCCAATGGGACACGAGCGTAGCGACTGATGGAATGAAATGGAATAAATTGGCGCCCGAG
>JAGQXQ010000454.1:803-4280 GCA_020436535.1 Phaeodactylibacter sp. | reverse complement strand
GCCCCGCCAGCGAAAAAGCAGTGGTATCGTGATTAAAGGAAAGAGTGTCCGCATCTATTTCCCAACTGAAAGAGGAATGGCAGTCGGCACAATTGCCCTTAAAGCCGGCGCCGTGCGGGGACTGTGAAAAGAGGTAGTTAGCCAGCCCCAATAATATTACTATGGGTAACAGGCTACGCATGAAAAGCTATCGGTTTTGAATAAAGTAAAAATTTCAACATTTTCTTTAAAATTCATTCCGTTCACTAAACTAAAAAAAAATAATGGTACGCCCTGAATGAAGATCTCTAAAACCGCTGTATGATCCGGGTGTTGAATCGGTGAAAGGCCTGGCCTTTGTCATCAAAGGTTCCTTCATAGTAAAGGTACAGCGTGAGGTGTTTCATCAACGCCAATGAAAGGCCTGCCCCGGCTATATTTTGCCGGATCGTCGTTTCACTACTTCTGTACTGATAATTAACCTTGCGGAAATACAGGTCCCCGTCCAGCTTCCTTTTAATGATATCTTTTGAAATCCGGGCCCCGAATATTCTGCTGTTCAGATAATTGGTTTGGAGGAAGTTGGCAGTGAGGGACGCCCGGATGTTCAGCACCGGTAGACGGCTGAAATTTACGTAGGTATTCAGGTTTCTGGACAGGTTCATATCGCTTTTCTGAAAACGCCAGCTGGCGTTGACGCCCAGAGTAGCAAAATTGAAAGGGCGATAATTGACCCCAAACCTCAGCCCCTGCCTGGTTTCATCCTCGATCAACCGGTCGATAAAGCTCTTGTAGGATTCGTAATAAATGACATTCTTCCGATTGTCATAAGATGCGGTAAACCTCCAGTTCCTGGACAACCGATACCTCAAGGAGACCAGCAAATTAGTCAGCCGCAGGGTATTGTGGGCCTCATTGTTGATGTTTTCAAAAAGGTCCACCTCAAAAGAGCTGAACAGGTTCAAGTTGTTGAACAACTCCTGCATGTGCTGGAAATAAACGAACCGGCGGTCGACCTCGGCTTTATTCCTCTGCTCGATAAAGCCAAGGGTGGTCTGTTGAAAATTAGCCGGATCGCTTGAAACGTAACCGACAAAAGCTCCGGCCTGCAGCAGGTTCGTATTTACACCATAATCCGAATAATCCGGCCGCGACCCCGCGATCGCCCCAACGATAAAGTTGCCCCATCCTTTTTCATACTGCAATCCGTCGATCGCCCCAAGGCTTGATATTTTAGGATTGATCTTTCGGCCAAAAGCCAGGCTGGAGGTTGGGTTAAAATCATATTTTACAGAAAGGGCATACACTTTCAGGGCATTGCCCAGATTCTCCTGCACTTTTTCCCATTCGTTCAGGGTGTGCCGAAAGGTGATGTAAGTATCCGTGGAAAATTTCGAATTTTTCAAATGATCCCCCCGGAACGAAAAGGCGTAACGCATTCGGTGCGTGTTCTGGTAATCCGAAAAATTACTGTACGAGGCTGCTGAAATCCGGCCCCTGACCTTTTGTTTGAAAAAAAGTTCTCCTTCATCTTCTTCCGGTGTGATAACGGGGTTCACCCTTTCAGAAGCGATCACTTTTTCCAAATCTGCCGGAGGCGACGGCGGTTCACCAGCCGTTTTCCCCTCCGGTTTTTGCGTTTCTTTTTTTGCGGTTGTTTTGGCAAACACCTCATCGGAAACCTTCATTTTATTATCCAGAAGCGGTGTACAGACAGTAGAGGTAGAGGATTTGTTGCCAACTACCAAAGCCGGGGCCAACCCTCCCTTCTGATTGATAAATAAGGTGTCTCCTATGTTGATATTTTCTGTGGACGAAAATTTCACATATACATTCCGGGAAGAAACAAAAGACACCGTTCCTTTTTCCAGAACAGTTTGTCCCTGCCCTTGAAGAGAGGAGATCCCAAGAAGTAGAAAAAACAAGACTTTGAGGCTATTTTTCATTTCAGCCAGGCTTCAGTATTGGTTTAAAAATCATCTTCCATATCAAGCAGGAGCGGCGCTATTCTCTTCCATTCGGATGGCAGGCGTAACATGCGTTGCTCTCATATACATATTGTGAAACCCCGTTGTGCTCATTGGCCAACTGCTGAGGGTTGTCGTGTTCGTGGCAGTCAATGCAGCTGAAAACCTCAAAATTGCCCGCAGTGGTGTGGCAATCCACACATTCGTTCCATTCCCCCTGGTGTTTTCCGCTGTAAATAGGGAAAGACCCATCGTGATCGAAGTTGGCCGGCGTCCATGCCGTTTCCGTGTGGCAGCTCTCACAATTGGTAGGGAACTGCGCGGCGGAGTGGTTGGGGCTCACCGTTTGGTTATAGTCACTGGCGTGGCATCCAAAGCAGGTATTGGGCGTATTGTTGTAATCTCCATTGTGGCAGGCCGCGCAGTCATTCGCAATCGCCACGTGGGCGCCTCTGATGGGATAAATATTATCGTGGTCAAAGGACGAAGGTATCCAGGCCGTTTCCGTGTGACAAGATTGACAGTCCGTCGAGAATTGCGAACTGGCGTGGTTAGGATTGGTGGTCTGCCCGTAATCATCTTGATGGCAGCCAAAACAGGTGTTCGGCGTGTTGTTGTAATCCCCGTCATGGCAGGCGGCGCAATCATTCGCAATGGCCGCATGTTCTCCGTGAAGGGCGTAGTAATCATCGTGGATGCCGAACGAAGCAGGATTCCATCCCGGCTCGGTAGTGTGGCAGGCAGCGCAATCGGTTGGCAGCCCTAATACCTGGTGATTGGGGTTGGCGGTGTTGTTAAAATCGGTGGTATGGCAGGCTTCACAATCTGTTGGGGTGCCCTGATAACCTCCGGCATGGCATAAAATGCAATCCGTATTCTGGTGCCCGCCCGTCAGAGGGAAATTCGTATTGTTGTGGTCAAAACTATCGTCGGCATTACCCGTCGGGTGGCAAGCCAAACAGGCCGTATTTTCATAAGCATAACCACTCACGCCCCCGTGTTCCTCATCCGTTTCGGGGTTGACGTGGCAACTGATGCACATAAATTCCGCATAGTTGGATGGATTATTGTGGCAATCGGCACATTGGGCCCACTCGCCCTCGTGCCTCCCGCTATAGATCGGAAACAAACCATCGTGCTGGGCAAATTCGGCGGGCATCCACCCAACATCCGTCGTGTGGCATTCCACACAACCGGTTGAAATATCTGCATTTTGGTGATTGGGGTTTAAGGTATTTTCATAATCCGCCTGGTGGCAGGCAAAACAATCGGTCGGCGTGTTGGAAAAATCTCCCGCCGTATGGCAACTGGCGCAATCCTGAATTTGGTGGCCTTTTTCCAGGGGAAAGAAAGCATGGTCGATGTTCTCAGAGGACCAATCAAAGCCATCTCCCCGGTGGCACTCCTCACAATTGACTGAAAAGCCCGCATTCTGGTGGTTGGGGCTGGTGGTGGCACTGAAATCATCCAGGTGGCAATTGATACAGTCATTGCCGATGCGGTTAAACTCCAGAGCCGATTCCGAAGCGTG
>JAGQXQ010000454.1:0-668 GCA_020436535.1 Phaeodactylibacter sp. | reverse complement strand
CGGTGCATATCCGTGTGGCAGGAAATGCACTCGGTACTCGCTTCCTGAAAAACCAGGGTTTGATGGCAATTCCGGCAATCCACCTGGGTGTGCTGCCCCTCAAGCGGAAAAGCGGTAAGGCTGTGGTCGAAAGAAAAGGTGTCCACGTCAATTTCCCAACTGAAAGAAGAGTGGCAGTCGGAACAGTTGGCTTTGAAGCCACTGCCGTGTGGGGACTGCGAAAAGAGGCTGGTTGCCAGCCCTAACAGCAACATTATTTGTGACAGGCTACGCATGCTATGCTTTCAAATTTGTATTGAGTTAAAATTTCGCCATTGGCTTTCATCGGCTTATGACAGGCGGCGCATTCAATTTCGGCATGTCTTCCCTCCAGTTTAAAAGCTGTATTATCATGATTGAAATTATTAATATCCCATTCCTCAAATCCGTGACAGCGGGCACAATCCGTGATCCCGTTCTGTTCAAATTGCCGCCCATGCACCGTTTCATGGCAACTCGAACAGGTTGCTGACAATCCTGAGAAGCCGACAGAACTGCCCGCTTGGCCCTGGCCATCCCCCTTGTGGCAGGCCACGCATTTTTGTCGGGCGTGGGCCCCCTGCAACTCAAAATTCGTCAAACTGTGTTCGAAGTGATTTTCCGTCCAACTTTCCGTCATGTGGCAATTT
>JAGQXQ010000453.1:2809-5249 GCA_020436535.1 Phaeodactylibacter sp. | reverse complement strand
AAAAGTTTGTCTTTTAGCGTCCGCATTTGATTGATGGCGATATCGTGGCGCTGTTTTTCCGCCCGCATCAGTTTGCCTTCCAACTGTTCCATACTGTTGATCATGCGCTGGCCCTCGGCGGCGGTAGCTTTCACCAGAGTAGGGTCAACCTCCCGGGCTTTTTGTTCAATGCCTTTTACCAGGGTTTCCAGTTGGGCCTTTTCTTCGGCCAGGCTGATTTCGTTTTCTGTATTTTCCCGGACGTAGGCTTTGATCAGTGCTTCGATATCGCCGAAAGCTTGTTCCACCGTCCATTCTTGCTTGTCCATCCGCTTGGCGTTGCCCTTGTCGATGAATAGCACGGAATTGCGGCGCACCAACATGGGGTAATTGATCCCAAAGTGCTCAAACTGGCTTTTGCGTTCCAGCCAGTAAGCCAGCTCGCCGCCACCGCCGATATAAGCTAGGTTGGGCAATACGGCCTCCTGAAAAACCGGGCGCATCACCACATTGGGGCTAAATCGTTCGGGATGTTGCTCAATCTCCTGGATCAATTCGTCCTCACTAAAAGAATAATCGGTATTTAGCACCATATAGCGCCCGTTTTCCAGCACGATACGCTCGCGAAGGCGCAGTTCGGGGCCCATGTAGAAAAAGTTGATCTCCCGGGGAAAGGCTTGTTCGGAAAACCCAGCTGTTTCAAGTTTTGCCACAGTAGCTTCGACTAAGCTTTTGGAGGGCTGCTTCAGGATTTCTTCTTTGATGTAGGGAATGAAAAGCTGCTTCAACCTGGGATGAGACATATCGATGATGACTAGTCCATATTCCTTGAACAGGGCATTGGCCAGGTGGCGGGCGGTATCGGCGTATCGGGAATGCCCTTTTACAGCCTTTTCCAGCATGGTGAATAGTTCCTGGGCCTTATCCGAATCGCCGAGGATCTCTTTGACTTCAGTCAGGGCCGGCAGTAAAGTATCCGTTTTCATCATGCCCACCGGGCCGGATTCTTCATTTTGCCATTCCACTGTTTTGCCAAAGAGGTGGAGGTGGTTGACTTCTTCAAAGTCATGGTCTTCGCCTCCACTGATAAAAACGGGCACAAAGTGCTGGTCGGGATAGTGTTTGTTGAGCTTTTCCGCGAGGTTGATGGCGGAGAAAATCTTGTAAATGTAGTAGAGCGGGCCGGTAAACAGGCTGGGTTGATGGGCTGTAACCAGGGTAAATGCATTTGGCTTAGCCAGCGATTCGATGTTATCCTTTACAGCCTGGCTGGTTTCCAGGTTAGCATATTGCTCCCGTAGAATTTCCACCACCGGCTGCCGGGCGGTCTTGTCCTTTTTTTTGTCCTCGATAACCTGGGCAAATGCATCCAGGTTGACTTCGTATTTGTAGAAGTCCCTCAACTCGGGAGCGGCCATAGTGTAGGCCTGGTCTCGTTTAGAAAGGTAGGGCACTTTGTTAAAGGGTAATTGGCAGGTTTCCATTCTCTAGTTTACGGTTTTATCAGTTTGTTGGAAAGGGGGATTTTGTTAACCCCATTGTATGCGGTATATTTAAGGCGCCTCAAAGTACAGTTAGAAACGGCTGTGAAGGCTGCCCTCGCGCCTTTATGAAATGTTTTGAAAGCGGCCTTAGTTCAGCGATGTACCAAATTTTATTTTCTTAATGAAAGATCGAAAGTAGTAACACCTTTGGCTATGCAAACCTACATCCTTGCCCTCGACCAGGGAACCACCAGTTCAAGAGCCATCCTTTTTGACCAGGAAGGAAACATTAAAGCCTCTGAACAGCAAGAGTTTACACAGATTTACCCCCAGCCGGGCTGGGTAGAACACGACCCCAAAGAGATTTGGAATACCCAACTTAAAGTCCTTCAGAACCTGCTCAGGAAGCAAAAAGTTTCGGCTAAGCAAGTGGCGGCCATCGGCATTACCAACCAAAGGGAGACCGCGGTCGTTTGGAACCGGACAACCGGCGAGCCTATCCACAACGCCATTGTGTGGCAGGACCGCCGAACCGCCTCTATTTGCGGGCAGCTCAAAGCAGACGGCCATGAGCCCTACATCCGCGAAAATACAGGCTTGCTGGCTGACGCCTATTTTTCGGGCACCAAAGTGAAATGGATGCTGGACAAGGTGCCGGGCGCCCGGGAATTGGCGGAAAGGGGAGAGCTTTGCTTCGGCACCGTCGACTCCTGGCTCATCTGGAAACTCACGGACGGAAAAATCCATATTACAGACTATACCAACGCCTCCCGGACCCTGCTTTACAATATTAAAAAGCTCGAATGGGACAGCAAGCTGCTGGGTATCCTGGATATTCCGGCCAGCATGCTGCCGGAAGTTCGCCGATCCAGCGAAGTGTACGGGCATACCGCACCTGCCTTATTGGGCGAATCCGTGCCTATCGCCGGTATTGCCGGCGACCAGCAGGCGGCCCTTTTCGGGCAAGCCTGCCACAG
>JAGQXQ010000453.1:0-2712 GCA_020436535.1 Phaeodactylibacter sp. | reverse complement strand
ATCGCCAGCAAGCTGGACGGTACGCCTCAGTATGCTCTGGAAGGCAGCGTTTTCATCGCCGGCGCCGCCATACAGTGGCTGCGCGACGGCCTGAAGATCATCGACGATGCACCCGACTCGGAGTACTTTGCCATGAAAGTGCCCCATACCGATGGCGTCTATGTAGTGCCTGCCTTTGCCGGGCTGGGCGCTCCCTATTGGGATATGTACGCCCGGGGGGCCATCCTGGGCCTGACCCGTGGCACCACCAAGGCGCATCTCATCCGGGCGACGCTGGAATCACTGGCCTATCAGACCCGTGATGTGCTGGATGCTATGGAGAAAGATTCCGGACTGGCCCTGAAAACGCTGCGGGTTGATGGCGGCGCCAGCGCTAATGGCTTGCTGATGCAATTTCAGTCGGACATTCTGGGCGCCAACGTAGAACGGCCCCGCATCATCGAAACGACCGCCCTGGGCGCCGCCTACCTGGCAGGACTGGCCGTAGGCTACTGGAAACCAGAAGATATTACGAAAAAATGGCAATTGGATGCTACCTTTGTGCCGTCTATGGAAGAAGAGGAGCGCAACCGCCTCTACCGTGGTTGGCAGAAGGCCGTCAAACGGGCGATGGATTGGGAGCAGGAGGAGTAGGGGCGGGCTGAACACGTCCGGTATTCGCAATTCAGCCTCTGGCTAGGTTGCTGCGGTTCATTGGCAACAAAAAATTAAGATTGAGAAAGTGTACAGTGTGTACGAGTCTATGCAGGAACTTTACTATTTGCGGTGTATGCCTGCTGCTCCTCACATGATAAAAATGGTAGATATTGGGGACGAAGAAGATAACGGTTAGCGAAGTTCTGGAGTTGGAACCAGGGTGCGTGCTGTTCGATGTGCGCACGCCGGCGGAGTATGAGAAGGGACATATCCCCGGAGCGCTCAATCTCCCTCTTTTTACCAATGAAGAACGGGCGGTAGTGGGAACCACTTACAAGCAGGTTGGTTCCTATGATGCCTTCCTTCAGGGATTGGATTACGTCGGCCCCAGGATGCGCTTCTTTGTGGAAGAAACAAAGCGAAAAGCCCCTTCCGGCAAGGTGGCGGTCCACTGCTGGCGGGGCGGGCAGCGCAGCAGCAGTATGGGCTGGCTGCTCGATCTGGCGGGCATGGATGTGCAGGTATTGACGGGCGGGTATAAAGCCTACCGCAATTACGTCCTGGAGCAGTTTGCCGCCTGTACGCCGCCGCTGATCATTGTAGGAGGGCCGACCGGATCGGGGAAGACCGATATTATTCATGCGCTGGAAAAGCTGGGCGAGCAGGTGATCGACCTGGAAGGGCTGGCCCATCATAAGGGTTCTGCCTTTGGCGCCTTGGGTGAAGAAGATCAGCCTTCGGTTGAGCAATTTGAGAACAATCTCTTTGGCGTATTCCGCGGACTAGACCACCGGCGCCGCATCTGGCTGGAAAACGAAAGCCGGCCGATCGGCAGGGTGTACATTCCCGACCCATTCTGGGAGCAGATGGTCAAAGCACCATTGCTAGCCGTTGAAGTACCGCTCGAGGCCAGGGTGAAGCGCCTGGTAGACATGTACGCCGGTTTTTCTGCCGATGAGCTGAAGGATTCATTTGAGCGCATCCGTAAACGGCTGGGCGGACAGCATTACAATACGGCGATTGAAGCTTTGGATGCCGGCGATTTTGCTGAAGCTGCCCGCATTGCGTTGGTTTATTACGATAAAGCTTACAATCACCATACGTTAAGCAAAAGGATCAGTTCTAATATTTTTGATATTCCGGCAGGAAATAATGACGCTGAGCAAACCGCCAGGCATCTGATAGCGTTCGCTGAAGAAAATGACCTATGATTGCTGAATACAAACTGACTCAATACAGCCACGGAGCCGGCTGCGGTTGCAAGATCGCCCCCAAAGTACTCGATACCATCCTGCAGCACCACGCGGAGCAATTCCACTTTCCCAATCTTCTGGTGGGCAATGACCAACGGGATGACGCTGCCGTCTATGACCTGGGAGACGGTACTGCTATTGTGAGCACCACCGACTTTTTTATGCCGATCGTGGACGACCCGGAAGATTTCGGGCGCATTGCCTCGGTTAATGCCATCAGTGATATCTACGCGATGGGCGGTACGCCTCTGGTAGCCATCGCTATCCTGGGCTGGCCCATCGATAAGATTCCCCCTGAAGTGGCCAATAGGGTGATCGACGGCAGCAGGAAGGCCTGCGCGGAAGCAGGTATCCCTCTGGCCGGCGGCCACAGCATCGATAGCCCGGAGCCCATATTCGGCCTGGCGGTGACCGGCAGGGTCGACAAAAACCACCTCAAGCAGAATGGCGGCGCCACAGTGGGCTGCCGCCTCTTCCTCACCAAACCGATCGGAGTGGGCATCCTGAGCACCGCTCAGAAAAAGGGAAAACTGCTACCCGAACACGTCCATATCGCTCGCGATAGCATGGTGCAACTCAATAAGGCCGGCGAGGCCTTCGGCCGCTTGCCCTATATCAAAGCCATGACCGACGTCACCGGCTTCGGCTTGCTGGGGCACCTCACCGAAATATGCGAGGCGAGCAATGTCAGCGCCGTCGTGGAATTCGACAAAGTGCCTTTTCTTAACCTCGACATCCTCAACCATTACCTAGATGAGAAATGCATACCCGGCGGCACGCAACGCAACTGGGACAGCTACGGCCACAAGGTAGCCCCGCTGCC
>JAGQXQ010000452.1:360-3564 GCA_020436535.1 Phaeodactylibacter sp. | reverse complement strand
GAAGCCCTGATCCAAATGGGGCGTTCCGGAAACCCTCCTGCCTTCATCTTTAAGGAATTGAATGACCTGAATGATAGCCTGTCTAAAGCTAAAGAACAAAAAGTGAGTGAGATGGAGATCATTGGGATTCTGACCTATGCCAATGCCGAAGAAAGCCAGATTCGCCTCCAGGATTTGAAGAGCAAAGAAATTTATAACATTACCGTCCCCAGCCACCTGATCAATGAAATTGTGAAGTCTTACTGGGCGGATGTGGTGCAGGTGAAGGCCCAAAAAGGGGTGACAGGGGCTATCGTTTTGGATGAGATTACGAAGGCGGCGTAGGGGGCTCCGTATTTAGCGCGCTGTATATTTTGCAATAACCTCTCTGGCAGGCTTGCCAATGGTCTCGCCTTTGTCCAGGGCCTGCTCCCTGCGGCCCAGTTCATCCTTCCAGGCTTCTGATAGCTGGAAATTGTCTTTCGCCAGGAGCTCTACCATGAAGTGGATCAGCTCCGCCTGTTCTTCCCGGCTTAGTTTGCTGACTTCCTCTTTTATAGCTTGAATACTCATATCAATCAGGTTTAACAATTGATTCGGCGCATAAAGTTAACGGTTTTATTTGGGGAATCGTTTCTTATGAAAAGATAACGATAAAGTGGGGGAGGATGGTTTAAATTTCAACCTACTCTTCAATCGAATAGCTTCCCAGAAAAACGTATACTGGCCGTCATTTTTGTTAGCTTTGCACCAATTCTAACCGGGAAACACAATGGCTGAGCAGCACGTCCACAAATGGGAAGGCATTGTCTCTGAGGTCTTCGAAGAGGAAGGCAGCTTTTCTGCCATTCTCACTGGCCTGAATAACGGCGGCCCAAAGGAAGAGGTAACCCTCTCTTTTGAAGAGGTTTCGGAAGAGGATATGCCCCTTCTGAAACCCGGAGCCATCTTTTACTGGAACATTGGCTATGAAAAGCTCCACGGGCAGGTGAAGAAGGCCTCCATTATCCGTTTCAAGCGCCTACCGGAATGGACAAAAAAGGACTGGGATCAGATCATGGATAAGGCAAACGAGTTGGAGAAAGGAATTGAATGGGAATAGCAAAAGAGAATCCTATGCAGGTTCTACAATCACGTCCTGATCTTCACCGGCACCCTTATCATCGTCGAAACAGGAGTGTAAATATCAACATCTATTTCCGGAGTTTCCAGAGAAACGATCAGGCTATACCGCACCCGATGGTCATATTTACCCAAATGTGGACGTTCCCGCCACCACCCAATAGTAGGATAAATACCGATAAAAGAACAACTTGCAATATCAGCGGCTGTCCCTTCCCAAATATCGGAATGCAAAGAGCCAAGGTTACGGTTTTGAGAACCGATCCTCCATCTGGTGCTGTCGCCACTCGTTGTAGCCCGTTCCTCTTCGTCACGGGCGGCTTTATTCATTCGCTTCACAAATTCATCTTGGTTTTCATTCGGGGTATTGATATCGAAACGGAGGCCAAAGGATTGGTAGCGGTATCGATGCTCCCAGCCAATTTCGCCGGGGCTTGGCTCTATGAAATAGGATAGAGTGACTCTCAATGTAACAGGTGTTTCTCCAAGGGTGAGTAACACTTCCCGGGGCCAGGGCAGATTGTGAAGGTGCATTTCATTGGTAACATATCGGGACTCTCTTTCGTGCTTCCTGAATGGCTGTATGAATTCCTGAGCTATTAATGTTAGGGTATTGTTGACGCAGTATAAAGCCTTCTGCAGGTCGGGAACACCATAGCCCGCAATCCGGAGCAACTTTCCGAAATCGGCCCGGCTTTCTCCAATTGAAAACTGCCTGAACAGTGCATCCGGCCAATCGGCGGAATGGACGATTAAGCCCCGGATCGTCTCCGGCCAGGCGTCGGGGTAATTCACCTGTATCCTTGCTGCAAACCAAGCTGCTTTTGCAGTGGCAGCGCTGGTCATGTTAATGGTGTCAAACTGGCGTTCTGTTGGGCGATAAAAGATCGGTAGGCTTCTTTACGGTCCCTGAGTGTTTCCAATAAGTGTTCCTCTTTGACCTTAGTCTTTCCTGACAAAATCGCCTCCTTAATCGCATCGTCGCAGGCCTGGGCTACTTCCGCATGGCTTAAACCTTCCGCCACTTTGGCAATCGTAGAAGGGGCATAACCTGCTTTGAAAGTACCCAAGCGGTTTTCTACCAATTGGATAATATCGCTTTCCGTAGGTTTTGCATATTGGAGAATGTCATCAAAACGACGGAATAAAGCCTGGTCCAATACGTCAATGCTATTGGTAGCGGCAACGATGAAGCTGTCGGAATCGTCCCGTTCAATGTATTGCAGGAATGCATTCAAGACCCGCCTCATTTCTCCAACATCGTTATCCCGGGAGCGCTCCGCTCCAATCGCATCGAATTCATCAAAAAGGAATAAGGCTTGTTTTTCCTGGATCAAGTCAAAAATCTGACGCAGCTTTGCACTTGTCTCCCCCATATACTTGGTGACCAGTTTATCCACCAATACTACATAAAGGGGAAGTTTCATTTCTGCCGCCATCACGTAGGCGGTCATCGTTTTGCCAGTTCCCGGAGGCCCGGTGAGTAGTATTTTTCTACGATTGCTTAATCCGTGCTTTAACAGTTTACTCCGTTGCCGAAATTCGCGGAGAATGCGTTTGATTTTATTGATCAGCGTTTCTGGCAAAACGAGTTGGGATAGACGGATATTGGGTTCCACCACGATAACCAAACCCTCCAGGTCCGGTTTTATGGGCAGAATCTTCGCCGAGCTTTGTTTACCTTTATCAACAATCAGGCGAATATCTTGTGCCACGGCACTATGGCCTTTTCTCGCCTCATGGGCAGCCAGTTGCAGAGCCGTTGTTAAAAAACGTTCTGCATCTCCCTCAAAATGAGACTTGATAAGCGCCTTTAGTTGTTCACTGGTTGCCATAGCAATAGTTTCTCTCCTACAAATTACTGCAAATCCTTTGAAACAAAAAAATTGTAGCCAGGTAATAAATAATGATTAGAGGTTATTGAACATTTTAACCAAAGCCTCGAAATCAGAAAATAGGAAGTAAAGTGTTATATTGCCTCCCTACAACCGGCTATTCCATGCAACAAAATGAACGCTCTACCACCCGCAAAGAACTCCAACAAAAAATAAACGCCACCCTCTGGGCGGCCTGCGACACCTTCCGCGGCGTCGTCGACCCGGC
>JAGQXQ010000452.1:0-287 GCA_020436535.1 Phaeodactylibacter sp. | reverse complement strand
TACCGGAAGCAGTACGGCGACGATGAAGAGCGCGTACAGCGCAAGATGCAGCGGGAGCCCTTCGTACTGCCCGAGAACGCCACCTTTGACTACATCGTCTCCAAAAAGCAGGACGATCAGATCGGGCAGGTCATCAATACGGTACTGGAGCAGATCGAAGACCACGAGCGCAACCGGGAGAAGCTGAGCAGGGTGTTCCGAGGTATCGACTTCAACTCGGAGGCCAACCTGGGGCGCGTCAAGGACCGCAAGCGGCGCCTGGGCAACCTGATCGACGATTTCAACAA
>JAGQXQ010000451.1 GCA_020436535.1 Phaeodactylibacter sp. | reverse complement strand
TGCCCACCGGTATCGTTTCCGAAAGCCAGGACGGCCGCTCCCAGATCAAAAACCGGGAGATCGCCCTGCAGCGCCTCTACGTCAAGATCGTCGAAGCGCGGCGCGAACAGCATGAATCGGAGCAGGCCGCCAAGCGCCGCTCTCTGGTCGGCTCCGGCGACCGCTCCGGCAAGGTCCGAACCTACAACTTTCCGCAAAACCGGGTCACCGACCACCGCCTGGAAGGAGATAACAAAAACTCCTCCCTACAGACGGTAATGGAAGGGGCCCTGGAACCTATCATCGAGGCCCTGCAAATGGCCGAAAATGCCGAGAAGATGAAGGAAGGAGCCATGGGGTAAGGGTAGGAGGAACTGAATTCATCCGGCGCCAAATCAGTGGCATCAGCCCTTTAATGGTCCCGTCCCTATCCCCGTCCACCAAATCGGAAAAGGAACCCCAACAACACCCCTATTCCACAAAATTAACCTACCTTTAATTTTGAGGTAGAGCTTTGTCCCACCTTATCTATTCACTTATCTGAAGACCCAAAATCTTATCTATGACACATTTTTACCTCCCCATCCGGTTTTTGGCTTCGCTGTGCTTAGCCACCCTGCTGGCCATTCCTCTTGCCGCCCAGGATACCCAGGAGTTTTTCCAGGGTTTCGAAGGTTCCGTCAATGACACCTGGAATTATACCGTTTCGCCGGCCCGGTACGTTGCCGACGGCGGTAATGACGTCTGGGCCGATACTACCACAACCAGTGCCATCGAACCTGCCACCGGCCAGAAATTCTGGTTCATGCGCGACCTGGAGAACATCAATGGCGGCAATGATAGCTTTCACATCATAGACTTTGAACCGATTGACGTCTCCGGTTTCGCCAACAATGTCGTCACCTTCAAATATTACACTGTTGAATATGAAGATAGCGACTCCATCGGCTACATTCTGGAAACCAGCGCGGGGGCCGGCTTCGATATGGCCAACTATGTAGAACTCAATCGCAATACCAACGCCTGGGAGACGATATATATCAACCTTCCCCCCGGCGCTTCCGTGGCCCGGTTGCGCCTTATGGCCAAGCAAAATGGTACGATAGACTATGCAGGCTTCGACGATGTATCCGTTTTCAGCAGCACTGAGGATGTCATCCCGCCGCTGGTGCTCAATGCGGAAGTGGCCGGTGCTAATTCCGTTCGGGTTTTGTACAGCGAGCCCATGGATACTGCCAGTGTGGAAGATCCGCTCAACTATACCATCAATGCAGCCATTGACACCATCCTTTATTCAGAAACAGGGGATGGCGCCTCTTATGCCGACATTATTTTCACTGAAGACTTTGTGGCCGGGCAGGCCTATTCTCTCTCCGTAGGGCTGGTCATGGATGCAACCGGCAACTTTCTTCTGGAGCCGTTTACTTTTGACTTTATTTATAATAATACTACGCCTTTGCTCGTCATCACGGAGATCTTCTACCATCCTCCTACCGATGGGGACCAGGAGTTCATCGAGCTTTACAATGCCGGAGATAGCTCTGCTGCACTTGGCGGCTTGCAGATCAGTGGAGAGTTTAGCTTTACTTTTCCCGCAGGCCTGAGCCTGCCGTCGGGTGGAGTCCTGCTGCTGGCCTACGATGAAGCCATTGCAGAAGCCTTTTTTGGAGGAGATTTCCTCGGCTGGGGCGCTACCGACAATCTTGGCAATGGCGGGGGCGATATCATCATCACCAATTTTAGCGGGGCTGTGATCGATGAAGTTAGTTATAATGACACCTCTCCCTGGCCCACAGCTGCCGATGGCAACGGCCCTTCCCTGGAACTGATCGAGGCGGCTCTGGACAACAATGACGGCGCCAACTGGGTAGCCACCGCCACCCGGTTCGGCAATACCAATGTCTTCGCCACTCCAGGGGTCATTAGCGCCGGCCTGACGCCCATCGTCACCTTCTCCAATGGTGTCGTAGCAGTGGAGGAAGGCGCCGGGCCGCAATCAATAGCCCTGATGATCAGCAACCCCACTACGACGGCTCAGGCTATCCTTACCATCGCCGGCGCCTCCACTGCGGAACAGGGGGTTGATTATTTATTGGAAAGTGACACCATCACCTTCCCCGAAGGTGATTTCGGGCCACAATTCGTAAACCTGGATATTCTGGATAATACCAGCCTGGGCGGCCGCTACCTCATCATTGAGATAGCCTCCCTTATCAATAGTGGCCGGGGGAGTATTGATAAGGCCACCGTACTCATCAAAGACAATGATATTGCGCCGCCGGCGCCGCTGGCCCCAACGAGCATCAACCTGATCCACCTCGGCAGCTATGAGTCTGGCGGTGCGGCGGAGATCGTTGCGCACGACCCGGGCTCCCAGCGCCTTTTTGTGGCCAATACCAGAGATAACCGCCTGGATATTATCGATTTTTCCAACCCCTCCAGCCTGGGGCCCGTCAATTCTATCGACTTGTCAGTTTTGTATGATGGGCAAGCCCGCGCCGTAGCTGTTCAGGACGGGGTCGTAGCGGTGGCCATGGCGGACCGGATACCCGACAATAATGGCAGAGTCCTCTTTTTTGAAACCAACGGCTTCCTGCAGAGCTCCGTGGAAGTGGGGTTTCTGCCGGATATGCTCGTCTTCACGCCCGATGGCAGTAAACTACTCGTGGCTAATGAGGGTGAACCAAGAAATAATTATTCGTTAGACCCGGAAGGGTCGGTCAGTATTATCAATATGGAGGCAGGAGCCGGCAATATGCTCGATTCCGATGTGACAACCGTCGGCTTTTCCGCCTTCAATGCGGATTCGGCCAGCCTGGTGGCCCAGGGGGTGCGTATCTTCGGTCCCGGCGCTACCGTAGCCCAGGACCTGGAACCGGAATACATCGCCGTTTCCGATGATGGAGCTACCGCATATGTGGTTTGCCAGGAAAACAACGCCCTGGCGGTTGTCGATATTGAAACGGCTACCGCCACCGCCATTCTGCCACTGGGCTATAAGGATTGGTCATCGGAAGGACTCTTTTTCGATGCTTCCGACTTGTCGCCGGATGCTTTCTTTGCCAACTGGCCGGTTAAAGGTATGTATCAGCCCGACGGCATTGACTTTTTTACCATGGGCGGGCAGCACTACCTGATCACGGCCAACGAAGGGTCTGCCCGCAATTATACTGGGTTCACGGAGGAATTTCGGGTGGGAGATGATGAGATCGTCCTGGACTCAACGGCATTTCCAAATGCCGCGTACCTCAAAGAAGACGTATTGCTCGGCCGGCTGCTCGTAACCAGTGCTACCGGCGACCTGGATGGCGATGGCGATTACGACGAACTCTACGCTTATGGCGGCCGCTCTTTTTCCATCTGGAATGCCGGAACCGGTGAATTGGTATACGATAGCGGCAGCGATATAGAGGTGATCATTGCCAATGATCCTGTTTTTGGGCCACTTTTCAATGCTGATGAAAACAGGAATGAAGCCAAAGGCCGCTCAGATGACAAAGGCCCCGAGCCCGAAGCAGTGACGGTAGGCGTGGTCGATGGCGTACCCTATGCCTTTGTCGGCTTGGAGCGTATAGGTGGTGTAATGGCCTTTGATCTAAGCGACCCGTCGGCGCCGCAATACATACAATACATCAATACACGAAATCTTAACTTTTCGAGTGGCGACCTCAGCCCGGAGGATGTCATCTTCATCGCTCCGGAAGAGAGCCCCAACGGGAAACCCCTGCTGGTGGCTTCGCACGAGGTCAGTGGCACTGTGGCTGTCTTTGAAGTAGGTACCGGTGCTACCGTCGGTTTTGCAGAAGCCAGCGCCATCGTTCCGGAAGGCTCCGGCCGGCTGGAGGTCGAAGTGAAGGTGGCAGTCGATGGGGCCCTGGCTGGGGAAGTCAACGTTAATGTTATTAGCGCCTCTACCGCGGTGGCCGGTGAAGACTATACGATTGCCAACACCAGCCTGGTTTTTCCGGAGGGCTCTTCTGATCCTCAGCTTATAACACTGGATATTTTGGATAACGATGCTCCTGGCGGCCGGTATCTTATCCTCGAACTCGAACGGCCGGATGGCAGCCAGCTCATGCTGGGGGGAATAACCAGATATATTCTTTTGATCCAGGATACGGATGATGCTCCGCCGGTGGCACAGGAAACCCCCAGGGCCCTTTTGTCGCACCTCGGCAGCTATGCTTTGCCGGACGGGGCTGCTGCCGGGGCCATTGCACATGATGCCGCGTCTTCCCGCCTCTTCGTCGCCAATTCCAGCAACAACAACCTGGAGATCCTGGACTTTAGCCACCCTTCTAACCTGCAAACGGCCAACAGTGTTAACCTCGATTTCTTTGGAGGTATCCGTTCAGTCGACACTTACAATGGCCTGGTGGCCGTTGCCGTTCAGGGGGATACGGCGGGCGTTCCCGGCCAGGTCCTTTTTCTGGACACGGACGGCGTCTTTATCAGTTCGGCTACCGTTGGCGTACTGCCGGATATGCTGCTCTTCTCACCTGACGGAAGCAAAGTGTTAACAGCTAATGAAGGAGCGCCCAGCGGAGATTATTCCGTCGATCCGGAAGGCTCCGTCAGTATCATTGATATCAGCGCTGGCGCTGCTGCTCCGGTGGTGACAACCCTGGACTTTACCGCCTTCAACAGCCAGCAGTCCAACCTTATTGCTCAGGGAGTCCGCATCTTTGGGCCGGGCGCAACGGTGGCTCAGGATCTGGAACCGGAATACATAACCATCTCGGATGATGGCGCTACGGCTTATGTCGTTTGTCAGGAGAACAACGCACTTGCCCTGGTCGACTTGTCAACGCCTGCAATTACAGCCATCCTGCCACTGGGCTACAAGGACTGGTCCTCCGAAGGCGTCTCCCTGGATGCATCCGACCTTTCCGGCGAGGTTTTCTTCGCCAACTGGCCCCTTAAGGGCATGTATCAGCCGGATGCGATAGATTACTTCACCGTAGGCGGGCAGGCCTATCTGATCACGGCGAACGAAGGGGATGCCCGCGATTACACTGCCTTCAGTGAAGTATTCCGCATTGGGGATGATGAGGTCGTGCTCGACCCCGATGCCTTCCCGGACGCTGAGTACCTGAAAGAGAACCGCCTGCTGGGCCGCCTGTACATTAGCAGTGCTTCAGGGGACACGGATGGCGATGGCGATTACGATGAGCTTTATGCCTATGGCGGCCGTTCTTTCACTATATGGGACGCTGCCACCGGCGCGGTGGTCTATGACAGTGGCAATAGCCTGGAACAGATCACTGCCGCCGACCCGGTTTTTGGCGCCCTGTTCAATACCGATGACAGAGAAAATACCTTTAAGAACCGATCGGATGACAAGGGGCCGGAGCCAAAGGCCGTAACGGTTGCTGAGATCAACGGCACGCCTTATGCCTTTATTGGCCTGGAACGTATGGGGGGCCTTGTGATGTACGACCTTACGGACCCGGTGGCGCCGGAATATGTACAGTACATTAACACCCGCGCCGTTGACGGGCTTGACGGTGATCTCAGCCCGGAGGATGTGATCTATATCGCACCGGCAGACAGCCCCACCGGGCAGGCTTATGTACTGGCATCCTATGAGGTGAGCGGGTCGGTGGGCGTCTTTGAAATCGGGACGGCCCCTACTGTTAGCTTTGCTGAAAATAGTTCTATTATCAGAGAAGGCTTCGGGGAGTTTCAGGTAGCATTAGCGGTAGAGCAGGTGGGAAGGGTCGCCGGCGAAGCCACTATCCAAGTAGTCAGCGCTTCAACGGCGGCCGAGGGGGAAGACTATACCATTGCCACGGCTACAGTCGCCTTTGAAGCCGGAGTCAGTGATCCTCAAACCCTGAAGATCAATATCCTCGACAATATAAAATTAGGCGGCCGTTACCTTATCCTGGAGATCGATACGGCCGGCAGCTCAGCTGCTGTTGGAGAAAAAAACCGCCATGTACTGCTCATTCAGGACAATGACGATACAGCGCCCGTCCCCCCAATCGATCCTTATATACAGATGAATTATTTGGGTAGTTATGCTACCGAATTTAGCTCCACGTTGGAGGCCGTCGACTACGATGAGCAAAGCCAGCGGTTATTCGCGACGAATTCCAGCGCCTCTATTGTGGAAATACTGGACTATTCGGACCCGGCTAATGTGACGTTGGTAGACACCTTTTCCATTGCCCCCTACGGCGGCGGTGTCAATGCTGTAGCCGTTCGGGATGGCGTTGTAGCGGTAGCGGTGCAAGGCTACAATACCGGGGATAATGGTAAGGCTGTATTTTTTGATATCGATGGTGCTTTCCTGAATGAGGTTACTGTCGGCGCATGGCCCGATATGGTGGTTTTCTCCCCGGATGGCACTAAAGTCCTGACGGCCAATGAAGGAGAACCCAGTGCAGATTACACCATTGATCCGGAAGGGTCGGTCAGCATCATTGACATCAGTGGAGGCGTTGCCAATGCTATGGTGACGACCCTTGGCTTTGAGCCCTTCAACAGCCTGCAGGCGGGCCTGATTGCTCAGGGCGTCCGTATTTTCGGCCCGAATGCCACCGTCGCTCAGGACCTGGAGCCGGAATACATCACCATTTCCGATGATGGCGCTACGGCTTATGTTACTTGCCAGGAAAACAATGCGCTGGTGATCGTCGACCTGGCCAGCGAAACGGTTACCGCGATCCTGCCTTTGGGTTATAAAGACTGGACGAAGCCAGGCGTAGTCTTCGACGCTTCCAACCGCCCGGGTGATATCTTCTTCGCCAACTGGCCCGTGAAGGGCATGTACCATCCTGACGCCATTGACTACTTCTCGGTTGACGGGGAAGGTTACCTGATCACAGCCAATGAAGGCGACGCCCGTAACTACGATGCTTTCAGCGAAGAATTTCGGGTGGGCGACGATGAGATCGAGCTCGACCCCGATGCCTTCCCGGATGCGGAGTACCTGAAGGAAGAGATGCTGCTGGGCCGCCTTCGGGTCAGCAGCGCCATCGGCGATACCGACGGTGATGGAGACTACGATGAGCTTTACGCCTATGGAGGCCGCTCCTTCGCCATCTGGAATGCAGCGACGGGCGCCCTGGTTTTCGACAGCGGCCATGCCCTGGAGCAGATCACGGCCGCCGATCCTGTCTTGGGCGTCCTGTTTAATACCGACGATGAGGAAAATACCTTCAAGAGCCGTTCGGATGACAAAGGGCCGGAACCGGAAACAGTAGTCGTTGAGCAGATCGATGGCCGGCAGTTTGCTTTCATCGCCCTGGAACGCATGGGCGGCATTGTGGTCTATGATGTAAGCAAGCCTGCCGTTCCCGAGTTCATTCAGTATATCAATACCCGAACGGTTAATGCATTGGGGGGCGATCTCAGCCCGGAAGGCCTGGCCTTTATTCCGGCTTTCGCCAGCCCTACCGGCCGGCCGATGATCTCTGTAGCCTATGAGGTGAGCGGGACGGTGGGCATGTTCGAACTGCAACTCAACTGCCCCATTACTTCTTTGCCGGCTGAGGTCCCCCTCTGTGGAGGCGAAACGGCTACCTTGCAGGTGAGTGGAAACTATGAGGAAATTGTGTGGTCTACGGGCGGGGTAGGGGCTTTTATTGATGTGGATATCCCGGGCAGCTATACGGTGATGGCTACTACGGCCAGTGGCTGCATGGCGATGGACACCGTTTTGGTTTCGCCCCGGCCCTTGCCGGTAGTTGACCTGGGTGAGGACATCCTCGCTTGTGAGGGAGAATTGGTTACCCTAGATGCCGGCTCTGGCTTTGCCTCCTACTCCTGGAACAGCGGAGCGGTTGACCAGTCGATCATTGCACCCGGCCAGGGACTTTTTAATGTTACGGTCACCAATG
>JAGQXQ010000450.1:17157-20015 GCA_020436535.1 Phaeodactylibacter sp. | reverse complement strand
CGCCTTCTTCTTT
Source organism: Phaeodactylibacter sp. (assembly GCA_020436535.1). GTDB lineage: Bacteria > Bacteroidota > Bacteroidia > Chitinophagales > Saprospiraceae > JACJXW01. The sequence continues at coordinate 20,002 of JAGQXQ010000450.1, read as the reverse complement.
ATTGGCCACGTCGGCCTTTCCGTCCACTGCGATCCAGTAAACACCGGCATCCAGCGTACATAAGATCTCTTCAGTTTCGGCGCCGGCCAAAGCGCTGGTATCGATGCAACTGCCCGGCTGGCCGCCCGTCCCGTTTTCCAGCAGGAAGAGGTCGAGGTTCTTCAGGCTCAGGTTTTTCAGGTTGATGACCACGGCTTGCGGTTTGGCTAAGGAGAACCGGTACAAACGGTCGCCCGCACCATAGCCGGTATTGCTTCCCAGGCAGGAGGGGTAGCCATTGATGTCACTGGCGGCATCGATGGTGCTCCCGAAAAAGGACTGCCCGCAGGCGATGGTGTCCTGCCCCTGGGCTTCAACACAAGCAATGATGATGGTATCTTTGACGGTACAGGCCCGGGCATCCTCCACTGTAAGTATGTAGGTGCCCGGAAACAAATCAGCAGGGTCTTCCACAGCGCCGACATCCATACTCCAGTTGTAGATGAGGCCTCCTTCACCACCGGAGGCGGTGATGTCGACGGCCCCTTCAGGCGGGCCGTTGCAGGGCGAGTCACTGACCGCATCGATTTGCAGGGAGATGGGGTTGTTGAGGAAGCAGACGGAGGGGGGTTGAATGACTTCCACCGGTATCGGTTCGCTGGCTGGGCTGAGGATGAAAAAAGTATCTATCCTTGGGTTGGGAGAAAGGTTTTCCTCCAGCGCCTCGATAGTAATTTGGGTAACAAAAGGGGCAACAGTATCTATATCAGGGCTTACCGTATACCAGCTGGAGTTGGGCCCTTTATCGACGACCCAGCGGTTATTGGCATTGACCAGGCGGGTAGCTAAAGGGACGGGCGCCGGGCCGCCTCTTTGCAAACCCACGCTACTGCGAAGGAATGCCTTTTTATAGTCGATGAATAACTTAGGAGCTGCCGAAAGGGTATCCAGGACGAAGCGCCTGACCCGGCTTTTGCCAGAACTAGTGAAACGGCCGGCGGCGGTTATATTGGGGGGCATCGTATCCTGATACTCTGCATCAAAAACGGCAATGTAATCATTACTCAGTTTAGCGCGGTAGAGAATCTTTTCATTGTCCTTATAGCCACACTTCTTAAATCCAGCAATACTGCCTTCATATATAAAAGCATTTTCAAGCGAGCCATCAGGTTTTCGGTAAATCCGGGTGGGGTTAAAATAAAATACATTCTGAAGAGCATTATCATTTCGGTTAAAATCTACATCAAGTTCAAGCACTGCCACTCCATCCGCCAGAGAATCGACCAGGGAAGCGCCGGCAAAGGGGGAAAAGGAGATTTCATGGGGAGGCCCGTCCCCTGAACATTCCGAATTAACGTTAATTGGCACACAGAGGAAGGAAAAATTACTGACCGCCCCCGGGCTTGCCTCATCTAAAACCAAATAGTACGCTCCAGATTCAACCGTAAAACTGATCGAATCCTGCAGGCCAATATTTGTATACTCTTCATAGGCCACACAATTTTCTGCACACTGATAATCAAACAGAAATACCCCCATTGGCCCATCCGCAGTCAGAAAAATATTAATTGTTTTAAAAGAGCGGTCTACAGGAGGCAAATTCAGGTCATATCCTCCAGCACTGAACCCGAGGACGATCTCCCGTCCATCATAGGCGATTGGACCAGAATAACAACCGAAATAGTTGTCGACAGTATTTAAATGGCTAACCGGGCCAGGTAAGTCACTAGGCAAAGAGCTAAGACAATAATATTGAGTATTCATACTGCAGGGCCCTGCCGGTAACAGGGTCAATGCATAATAAGCCTCATTGGGGTTGAATACTACAATATAATAAAAGCCGGGTATAGAGCCGGGAACAGGCACCACTAAAGGGCCATTCGAATCGGCGCCTCCTAAGCAAGCGTCAGAGCGATCGGCATAGTCTGTATCACAGTCGAAGACAAAGGCCTTAACAGCAAGGTCGGCAGTATTTAAATTTACAGAGAAAAAGTCCGTCTCTCCCTCATGATAGTAGATATAAATATCCCCTTTAATGGGATCATTAAGTATATCAGAAGGAATACAATCAACAAATAAAAAGTTGTCCTTAGGGAGTATCCTTGGCCCGATAAGGTCAGGGAATACTGTATTTCCATTAGATATATACATGCCTTCCAGGTCACAAATGGAAGGCAGGCCAAAGCATTTCAGGGTTAATTCGAAGGGCCCTTCCCCAGGGTCGGCCACTCCTCCAAAACCATTGTCTACAATGATACCATCTACCATTATCCAGTAGGTGCCTGCATTCAGCTTGGCGATGACCTCCTCGCTTTCCTCTCCCGGGAGGATGCTCTTTTCAATACAAGCCCCCGGCTGGCCGCCCGGCCCATTTTCCAATAAAAACAGGTCTATATTTCGCGCACTCAGGTTACGCAGCTGGATGGATACAGTTTGTTCCTGGGCCAACTGGAAGGAATACCGGCGGTCACCGGCATTGTAGTTGTTTCCCCCTTGCCCGCTCATAAAACAGGAAGAGTAGCTGGACCTTACATTTCCATTGGAAATCGTGCTGCCGATGATGGTTTGTCCGCAACTAATAGAACTCACATTTTCATCCTGGTAACAATCCACGGAAAGCCGGAAGGGGCCTTCGGCAATATAATCCTCCGGGAAAGAAGGAACCATCACCCCATCTACAACGATCCAGTAGGTGCCTGCCGGCAGGCTTATCAGAATTTCCCCTGTATCCGTATTTCCCAACTGCACTCCTACCTGTCGGCAGGGGCCAGGCTGGTTATTGGGCCCGTTATCCAGTAAGAAAAGAGTAAGTTGTTCAGCGCCCAGGCTCTGTAAGCGGATCACTACATCTTTTTCTTCCGTCAGG
>JAGQXQ010000450.1:2817-16968 GCA_020436535.1 Phaeodactylibacter sp. | reverse complement strand
TGGCATCGGTATCCAGGTCGCCATCGACGATCAACCAGTAGGTGCCTGCGGCAAGTTGGGCAATGATCTCCTCATCGGCTCCGGCGTAATTAATGTAACTGGCGTCCAGGCACTGCCAGGGCTGCCCGTTGAGGTTGCTGAACAGGAAGAGGTCCAGGTCCAGGTTACCCCGGTTGGAGAGGTTGGCTACAATGGTTTGCGTTTCGGTGAGGGTAAACTGGTAGCGATTTTCTCCGGCGCCGTAAGCAAACAGCCCCCCCAGACAATTGATGTATGCCGAGCCGGAAAAACTATTAGGACTATCCGCCGTACTGCCGATGAGGGACTCGCCACAGGTGATGACACCTGGATTGTCAGCAGGATAACAATCAACCGATAAGCTATAGGCCCCTTGTTCGAAACCATTGACAACAATCCAATATACGCCGGGATCGAGCACCGCGATGACTTCCTGGTTATCAGGCAACGCCCCGAAAAAATTGGTCGCCACACAGGAACCGGGCACGTTATTGACATCACTTTCCAGGATGGATAGCATCCCGCTCCCGGTATAATCCTGGAGGGCCACCCTAACCGTCTGCTGATCAGCCAGCTCGAAACGGTACAATTGATCCGGCAAATCCGGAAAGATTATAGGAGGCCCACTGACACATTCCGAATAGTCGTAGAGGCTGATATTTGAAGAAAAATTGTCCGACAGCAAAACCTCACCACAGCTAATTTCCTGAACTGAGAGCAGCTGAATATCATCCACCTGCCAGGAATAGGCACAGCCAATGTCATCGCCTCCCCCATTGAGTGTTTCCAGGCTGGAAAGGAACTGGAAAGCGAAACGAAAGGAGTCCAAGCCTACGATGGAAGGGGTGATATCAATTTGTATGTATTGTGGGTTCAGGGCCGGGTCTCCTTCGGTAGCCCCCCCATACTGGTTGGCGGACAAGCTGGGGAAGGGCTCGTAGATGTCCCAGTTTATCCGTTGGCTAAAATCTTCTCCCACCCGAAGCTGCGGGCGGTCGTTGTAGGTTCGGTAATAGGTCTCAAAGGAAAGGATGATAGCCATTCTGCCTTCGGTTTGGATGTAAGGCGAGACCAGCCAGGAATCCTGGCCTTGTGGAAAACAATTGAGGTCTGAATCGAACTGTACCCACCCGTTCGATGCCGTCGTCGAGTTCAGCGGGTCGAGGGCAAAGCTACCGGCAGGGCCAGTAGAGGTCGTTCGCCAAAATCCGGAATTAGCTCCATTGCCTACAATCTGGATGACGCTCCAATCCGGAGCGCCATCTGCAAAATCTTCCTGATAAAAGACTTCTTGTGCAGCGGCCGAAATAAAAAAAAATGAAGCGGTAACAAGGAGTGGGATGGTAATCCTGAGATTCATTTAACTGGGTGTTAGGTGGCACAAGGCCCTGGTAAAAGGCCAAACCGGCCATTTTTCGAAAGTCAAAATATAAAATAACTTTGTAGGCCGTATCAACTATAGGGTTAATTTTCCAAATCAGGAGGGAATACCCAAGATATTCAAACAAAAGGAGGGATGTGTTGACAATAAGGAAAAGATTTTTTCGAATATTATGAAAATGTACCGTCTTTTGAATTGTATATTTAGCCTCCTTAAGAGTATCATGTTTGGAGGCAGTCATTAGGACTGCAAACACCAGCCTATGGAACCTCACTTCAGCTATTTTCTCGCCCGTAGCGCTGACTTCGACATGAGCTCAGTCGAACGCTATGCACTCGAAAACAAGCCTCGTGAGAACCCAAAATCTGGTATTTTCGCTTCCAAAACACCACTTCAAAACATACTCTAAGCTAAAAGAGAGGAAATCAATCACATGAAAAGATTTTTATTTTCAGCCACTATTCTACTATTTACAGCCCTACAAGCCGGCGCTCAGATAAAGCCCGACTTTTTCCCTGAAGATGTCACAACAGAAGGCGGGGAACTTCGATGCTATTGCAAACCCGGCATCCAAAACAAGTCCCGTTCCAAGGGGCTGGAGTTGTCCTATGGATACTTTGGCGGAGGGCGGTTTAAGCCGGAAGACACTTTGCTAACCCCGCCGCTGACCGAATTTCGCAACCTCAGCTACCTTAAGTTCGACCTGAAAGCTCCGGTGATCAACAAGGAAAACTTCAAAGTCTTGCTGAGTTTTTCATATTTCTCCGAACTGTACGATTTTAAACGGTTCGGCCCGGATTTTGGCAGTACCTTTCGCGAGCTGAACGACAGTGACCTCAAAAGCAGTTCGCTGGGGTTGATCCTTTCCAAGTCACTGGATGAATTTCACTATTTGGCCTTCCGGTTCAAGCTAGCGGCCAACGGAAATTACAATGGGCTGGGCCGCTTTTTCGAAGACCGCTATGCTATCTATAAATTTTACGGGATCTATGCGATCAAGCCCAACGAAGATTTTGAGTGGGGCTTTGGGTTGGCCTACTCCAAGAGCTTCCGGCGCAATAACTTTGTCCCCTTTCTTCTTTTCAACCGCAACTTCAATGAAAAGTGGGGCATGGAAGCTGTATTGCCCGCCAACGCTTTTTTGAGGTACAATCTGGGCGCCGGAGATATCCTGCTCTTTGGCGTCGAGTATGACAGCCAGAGCTATCGCTTAATTGTCCCCAATACAGGGTTAGATAATTACGATTTCGCCATCAACCATTCCGAGTTTCTTGTCTCGATGCGGATAGAACACCAGTTTGCCAATTGGATATGGGGCAATTTCAAAGCTGGCTACCGATTCAACTTTAGTACGGACTTTGAGGCCAAAGCCCCCGGCACTACGCCTTTCAATGTCGAGCAATCCAATGCTATGTTTTTTCAGTTTGGATTTTTTCTCTCGCCACCGGATGACCTGCTCCATCGCCATTAGGAATGTGTCCGAATTTCAGCCATTTGTATCCCTTCCGTTTCCTGAATAAAACGGAGTATCAGAGGTGATTTCCAAACATCAGGCTAAAACTTTTTGTTTTAATAGTGAGTGATCAACTCATTTCAAGCAATTTCTTCACACAATCACTATTATCATGAAACACATATTGCTAAGCCTGACTCTCATTATGGCCCTTCCACTTTCAACCTACGCTCAGGCGCCTGAATTAATCAATGCTACTATCAAACACGATAAGGCCGAGCGGCCCTGCATTATGGTAGCAATTGAATCTGAACCCAAAGTCCTCAAGGAAGCATGGCATGACTACATAAAAGACAATTATGATATCAAACTAAAAGGTATTGGCTTCCTGGCCAATAAGGACCTGCTGGATGCCGAAAAAGTTCTGTTCAAAGCTATTAGCGACAAGGAGATGAATTTTTACACCTTTTTTGATGAAAAGAAAGATAAAACCGAGATGTATGTGTTTGCCTCTTTGGGATATGACATTTATCTGGACAGAGGAGAATACCCCCAGGAATACCGAGCCATGCGCAACATCGTCGATAAGTTTGTCAGTGAATACGTCCCCAGTTACTACCAGCAGCAGGTCACGGAAAGCCAGGAGTTGCTCAGCAGCCTGGAAAAAGAAATCTCGAACCTGATGGGAGATATTTCCAACAACCAAAAGGAAATTGAAAAGAACCTCAGGGCAATCGATAAGCTCAAAGACAAGAATAAAGACTTGTCTTCCGAACTGGACAAAAAGCAAGACCGCCTGAAGGAGGTTCAACAACTACTCGAGCAACGACAGGAAAAGCTGAAAGAAGCGAAAAAGGAGCTGCAGTAAGCAGTTATTTTTCCGGAACCAGCGCCACGATCCTCAGCGGAGCTCCGCTCCCGTGGCGGATGAGCATGGGCAAGCCGGCCACCCAGGTTCCCTTTGCCGGCAGCTGATCCAGGTTGGCAATATTTTCTAACCCGGGAACATTGGCGGCGCCCAGTATCTGATGGCTCTCAAAATCAGTCGATTGGCCATAGTCGATACTGGGTGTGTCCAGCCCGAAGGCCTTAATACTTCTTTTTCCAGTCAACCACTGTGCTGCTTCCGGGTGCAGCCCGGGGAAATGAAGCCCGGCTACGCCCTCCTCTCCTCTTTTATCGGTCCCCATATACTTTACCCGGTCCGGCCAGAACTGGCCGCTGCCGGTATTCACCAAAACGATGGCGCCATCGGGAATTTGCCCGTTGGCCTGCTCCCAGGCCTCAAAGTCGGCTACCTGTATGAGATAGTCCCGATTTTCCAATGCTTTTTTTGAAACGTCCACCACGATTGCCGGGCCGATGAGCTGCTCCAGGGGGATTTGTTCTACTGAGTTCTTACCTTCTGCAAAATGGACGGGAGCATCCATGTGGGTGCCACCGTGTTCGGCAGCGCAGAAGGAATAAGCGGAGTAATAGTAGCCTTTATCGGTCACCCCTTCAGCTACCGTGTCCAGCCGGAAGCTTTCGGCCGTGGGCCAGTAGATGGTATTTTCATCGAAAGGATAACTCAGGTCAACCCAACGGCCGGTGGGGAAGGCTTCTTCCTGCTTAACCTGTTCTGCGGGCTGACAGCTGGCCGTCAGGGCCCCAATAATTACTAAAAACACCTGCTTTATGCTCATACGAAAATATTTTATATAGTTACTTATCCACTCGTTTCCACTCTTGGATATCGCCACTGCTGAACTTCAGGAACAAGCTATTTCCTTTCACTTCATAGGCGGCAAAATTCTGCCAGCCTTTGCCCTGGTTGATCAACAGTTGGTTTTTCTGGGTTTGCCACTGGCCGTGGCCCACCCCTTTGCCCTCCGGGTTGGCGCGCACTGCTTTGGCGTTCCCATAGTGAAAAGTGTTGTCCGTATGCAAAAGTAGCAGCAATTCCTTAGGCTGCCCGGATTCGCCAAAAACTGGAGAAGAAGCATAATACCAATTGCCGGGCAGGGCGGTTGCACCTTCTCTTAAAAAATTCATTTGGAACGGCCCTTGTTCCGCCGAAAAAGAGAGTACTACGACGTCTCCATCCAGCACCCCGGAAAACTTCATTTTACCTTGTGTTTGAGGGTCCAGGACCTCTCCCCAGCAATCCGGCCCGTTAATCGCTCCCTCCAGGTTGTATTTGTAACCAGCGGCGTCGATCTCCCCTGTGAGTTGATTGCCATACCGCTGAAAGGAAAGCCGGGTGGCGGCTCCGTTGATCTCTCCGTTGAATACGCCTTCCCATACGCCTCCGGCGCCGGCTTTCGGTTGGGGCAGAGGCTGGTTGGCTGCCGCACCCTCCGGGGTGGTTTTCCGGGCCTGTTCCAGTGGGGGCTTTATTCTTTCCCGCCGGGACAGGACAAAGTCACTGGCGTTCAGGTAATCCGGCTGGTTGTATGCATCCACCGGCATGATCGTCATAAACAACTGATCGCCTTCCCGATAAGCTTCAAAATAAAGTACGCTCTGGCTATTGGCCAATGAACCTCTTGCATTACCCTGATCAACGATGGCCTGCAACTGATAAAGAGTACTGTCAGAATCTATCATCATGCCTGTCAGCCGGTTCGGGCCAGCATCCTGAATTTGAAAAACGACCTCAGCACCATCTCTGGACAAAGCGTATTCTCCTGCGAGGCCCTGGCCCATCGAAATCAGGGGTAAAGAAAAGAAGAGGATCGAAAAAATAATAGTTTTCATTCTGATAGGGTTGTGAATAAGCAACGGTTCTTTTTTATTAAAGTGAAACTAATGATTTTTTGGAAAATACCTGCCGCCTGCGCCAAAATGCAAGAAGAGTCCATTAAAATGAAAGATATGTGCAGGTATCAGAAATGAAAGCCCCTTAAATTTACAGCATGAAAGTTAATCATTCACTTAGAGTATGGCCAACCTACACAACATCAGCCAGCAGTTGGCGCTATGTGCGTTTTTATTCTTATTGGCATCTCCTATTGCCAGAACAATTATATATTCGCAGCAATAAAAAATCATCCAAAACAAACTCATTATCTATGAATTGCAAACTACTATTGTCCGCATTTATTTTTTTGATGGTACTTATTTTTACAGTTTCGCCAGTCAATGCACAGAATAAAGCAGTTTCGCGGACAGCCGCTGCCGCACCGTCGCCGGGAGACACTCAGATCGAAGCCGTGAAACGGATGAACACCGCCTGGAAGAACGGCGACTGGAGAGCAATCGCGGAAAACTGTACGGGTGACGCCATGTTCTTCGGCGTTGCTTACAATACGGACTCCATGACTGTAGAGCACGTTACGCAATACTGGAAACAGGACCGCCAGAACTATTCAGTGAAAGAAATGGGCAATGGCTACTGGAACAGCCTGAGCGTTGCTGAAGGGCCTACCAAAGGCGATTGGGTGTTCACCTGGAATACTTTGACCCTGCACTACAAGGAAGCCAAAAAAGATGTCTGGTTTCCGATGCACGCCTCCTATCTGATGGAGGGCAATAAGGTCAAACGCGCTTATCTGTACTTTGATTCGATGAAGATTTACAACCAGTTAGGTTATAAATTAGTACCGGGGGAAGGCACGGGGCCGGAACCGGCAAAGGAATAACCCGCCATCGTATTATCAGGCCGCGGATAGGCATTCAATCCGCGGCCTGATTCTTTTCTTACGCCAACAATGGCCGTTGCAAATTCAGCCAGCCTCCTGCATCAGGACTTTGTTCGGCAAATAATTCCGGATATTTTCCTGAATAACTGTTTGGCCCACCACCAGAGGGGCTCATCCGGTGATTCTGTATTTGTCTGCATCGCATGAAAAATAAAAAATCCCGCCTGACCGGAGAAAACCAAATACGTTTTTTATAGCCGGGTCCCCACTAAATTTCTTTTCTTTACAGGAAAACCCCGTATGGAAGGACCTGTTTTAGTCACCGGCGCCAATGGTTTTATCGGCCGCCGGCTAACCCGGCGGCTTCTGGCAGAAGGCCTGGAAGTACACGCCCTGGTTCTGCCCAATGAACCCGTTCCGATCGACTGGGAAGGAGAGGTGGTTGTTCACAGAGGGGATATCACCGGACGGGAAGCCATACTCGCTTTAGCCCGAGGTAAAAAAAAGATCTTTCACCTGGCCGCCGTTGTCAGCGATTGGGGCCCGGAACCGTTATACCAGCAAGTAACGGTCGACGGTACCCGGAACATTTTGGATGCCGCCGTGAAGGAAGGCGCACAAATCATACTGGTGTCCAGCATCGCTGTTTATGGCGATCAACTCCAGGGGGAACATTGCCACGAAGAACTCGGCCATGGCCAAACTTTTGGCCCCTACAGCCGGGCCAAACAGGCACAGGAAGTCATGGCCAGAGCCTATATGGCATCCAGGGGCCTGCCGGCCATTATCATCCGCCCCGCCAACGTCTACGGCCCAGGCTGCCGCCCCTGGGTCCACGAGTTGATCCTGGCCATGCAGCAATGGCCGGTTCTCATCGGAAATGGAAATAATAACGCCGGGCTGGTTTATGTAGATAACCTGGTGGAATTAATGGTATTGGCCGCCAATACCCCAAAAGCCATTGGGCACGTGTACAACGCTGCCGAAGATAACCCTACCAATTGGAAACAATATACAACTGACCTGGCAAAGCTGGCGGGGATCGCCCCTCCCCGGTCTGTAGCTCCCTGGATAGCCCGCCTTCTGGCTGCACTTATGGAGAAAATCTGGAAATGGCTGGGGGTCAAAAGCCGGCCCCACCTGACAAAGGAGGCCCTGAACCTGGTAACGGCCAACTATGATATCCCCATCCATAAGGCCCGGCAGGAATTGGGCTACGAGCCGGTAGTACCCTACGAAGAAGGCATGAAGCATATTGAGGACTATTTCAGAAGTTTAGGGTGAGCATATTTATTCAAACCCACCTCACCTCGAGAAATTCCGTTACCTTTTGATAACCAATAGCTTGATAGATCTTATTGGAAGTGGGGTTGCTCAGGTTGGTGAACAAGGCGCAAAAGCGATATCCGGTATCCAGCATCTGTTGGCTCAACTGCGCCACACAATTGCTGGCATATCCGCTGCCCCGATATTCCGGAGGGGTATACACGGCATTGATCGTGATGCCATTTCGCGTACGACGGGTAGCAGCCGCCATACTTACCGGCATCGGGTTTTCCCATAAGAATAGCTCGCCCCGCTTCAGGTGCCGATCCACCAGCTTGCGGCAAAATTCATCATCGGCTTCGCCTAGAGCCTCCAAATGGAATTCATGGATCCATCGAAAGGCCAGCTCCTGATCTTCTTTTACTGCCGGCCGCATTCCGCCAGCTGCAAACTTTGGCGGGATGGCCTGCTCCATCTGAAATACGCCCATACTTTGCCTGATCTCCCACCGCCTGCCGGCGAGCCCACACCAGGATTCTGCAAAGGGCCCCACAAATGCTCTGGGGCCGATCAGCCCCGGCACCTCTATACCTTCTTTTACCACATATTGATAAATGGTGGAGGCGCCCTCTTCACTATATTCAGGAGTCCCGTAAACCAACAAATTGCGGGGAGGGGTTTGCAGGGCGCACAACAGCGGCCGGCCGCCTTTCCTTACGCCCATAAAATGAGCTTCTTTAAATACGGAAGTGCCCTGTTGAATTCCCAAAGCTATCCCCAGGATGAGGTTATTAGCCGCCTCCTCCTGTTCCAGCAACGAAAGATTTTCTTCCAGAAAGGCATTTGCATTGGCGTAAGTTCTTATCTCCATATCGTTAAGGCGTTTGTATAAAACAGCGAAACCGCACAGGGGAAACTAGATGGAATGGTAATAATGTTGAAGTTACTACTTTATTTCTCCCTGGCCCCGTGCTGTTGCTCCTGCAAACCCCAAAATAAAAACAATGATTCCCCATATTTGTCAATTATTACCCCTACCTTTGTCCCTTCATTTTAAAAAGTGGATGCCCGATTAGGGAAAAGCCGTGAATCTTTTCCATGGTTGAGCAGGCACTTTAAACATCGCGGCATGGCCCGAAACCAAGAAGGGAAGCCGCTCAACCAAAAATAATGAACGAATTTCTCGAGCTGGGGCTCTCCCAGCCGGTGGTCGACGCCATCGAAACACTGGGTTACGAAAGCCCCACTCCTATTCAGTCTCAAGCCATTCCTCAGCTTTTAAAAAACGACACCGATTTTATCGGTTTAGCGCAGACGGGCACCGGTAAAACGGCAGCCTTCGGTTTGCCATTGGTCGAAATGGTAGATGCTTCCCTGCTGGAAACGCAGGCCCTGATCCTGGCTCCGACCCGGGAACTGTGCCTGCAACTGTCCCGCGAACTGGGGCAATTCGCGCAGTTTCAAAAAGGCTTGCGCATTCTTCCGGTTTACGGGGGAGCCGATATCGGCAAGCAGATCCGCGAACTGAAAAGAGGGGTCCAAATTGTAGCCGCCACTCCAGGCCGCCTGAGAGACTTGATGCGCCGCAGAGCCGTAGACATCAGCAAACTACAGTACGTCGTACTCGATGAGGCCGATGAGATGCTCAACATGGGCTTTAAGGAAGAGATCGACGAGATCCTTCAGGCAACGCCGGAAAGCAAACTGACCTGGCTGTTCTCCGCCACGATGCCGGAGGAAGTCCGGCGGATTTCTAACCAGTACATGGTAAAACCCTTTGAGCTGAGCGTTGGCCAACCCAACACCGGCAATGACGACATTGACCACCAATATGTTACGGTACGCCCCAAAGACCGGTACGAAGCGCTGCGCCGTTTTCTGGATTTCGACAGTGAAATGTACGGGCTGGTATTCTGCCGCACCCGCCGCGATGCCGGCGAGCTGGCCGAGCAACTAAGCCGCGATGGCTACCGCAGTGACGCCTTGCACGGCGACCTAAGCCAGGCTCAGCGCGACCGCGTGATGGCAGGCTTTCGCTCCCGCCATTTACGCGTGTTGGTAGCTACCGATGTAGCAGCCCGTGGCATCGATGTAGACAATATTACCCACGTCTTCCACCATAATATTCCAGAAGACCTTAATTTTTATACCCACCGCTCCGGGCGCACCGGCCGGGCAGGCCGCAAGGGCATCTCGTTGATCCTGGCCCACCCCAAGGACCTGACGCTCATCCGGCGGCTGGAAAAGCGGCTGAAAACGCAATTCAGCCCTGTCAACATCCCTTCTGGAAAGGAAATCTTCGAGAAACGCCTGATGGGTTTCTTTGAGCGCCTGAAAAAAGCGGAAGGCCACGACGCCATTAAGCCGATGCTTCCCCAACTGATGCAGGAGCTGGAAGGCCTTTCCCGTGAAGAACTGATTCACCGGCTGGCTTCCATGACCATGAGCCGCTCCATGAAAACGCATGTCAACGGCCAGGAACTCAATGCAAAAAGCAAAGCTTCCCGCTCCAACACCAAGGGGGTCGAGCTGTTTATCAACATCGGCAACCTGGATGTCGATGGCAAAGCCGGCTTCCTCGCCATGATCTGCGGACAAAGCCGCATACCGGGCAGCGCAGTCGGAAAGATCGACATGAACAGCAAACACACCTTCTTTCATGTCGAAGAAGATTCCGCCGAAATGGTCATCAACTCTTTTAACGGCAGCCAGTACCAGGGTAGAGAACTACGCGTCAATACCAGCAAGGGAAATACCAGCCAGAATAAGTGGAAAAAGAAACCCTTTAAAAAGGGGAAGAAAAAATATCAAGGCGCAAGAGGGTAAGCGCTCTACAGGCCTCTTGCTGAGGCCTGTATTAGCTGTTCGGTATTCGCCTTTGTTACCTGGCTGAATTCATACTACCTCGTTTTTTGCGAAAAAGCCGCTTACCGGGATCTCCGGAGGCGGCTTTTTCGTTAATACTGGCCAGCCCGTCATTTACAATTGACAAAGTTCATTATTCTCTCTGACATTCCTCATTGAGGATCCATCAAAATAGCCGGAACATAGGGACAGAATCTTGAATCCCAAATGTTTGACCAATCAAAAAGGGCTATTATGAACATTCGCATCTATTCCTCCATCCACAGCGCGCTGGCTACCATTGCCTTGGTAATCCTTTCTGTCCCTTTTCTCTTCGGACAAGAAAACTTTATCTACGAAGCGTATACGGAAGCCTGGCTTCACCCGGAATCGTTCGATCAATACGTAGCCGAGCATCAACGCGAATTTAACGACAACTTCAGCACCTGTACGGCACAGATCAGGGATTACTTCAATGTCCTGTACGACCGGGAAGCACAGCGCAAAGCACTATGCCCTGAAGAGAGCCTTTGGCACGCCGGCACCTACATTTCCTATCTGCATTCCAACCCCGGGGTAGGAATGGGCATTATGATCGGCGACATGGACCGGGTGGCTTCCGGCCGGGACAAATGGGCGGAAACCGTTTCCGGAAAGGCCACACTCTGGCTTCAGGATAAACTGCGCCAGCAGGTTTTTACCTATAAGCAAATGAATTACCTGAAACTGGAAGCTACTCTGGGGACGGACGCTGCGGATCAATACATAGCAGAAAAATGGCAACGGGTACTGGAACCCCTTAAGCATTACCTGAGGGATATGGAAGCGCATATGCAGTGTTACTACTATTGATCGCATTGACAATAAAAATGGAAATACGAGGAATAAGGATAAAAGGCGGAGCAGTCCAATAAAATGCAACAGGTTCTTTATATTTGGCCATTCAACCGTTAAACCAGAAAAAACTATGACGGAAAAAAAGAACACGTTGCCCCGTGTCGCCTACTTTTGTATGGAATACGGGTTAGACACTCGCTTTAAGGCCTATGCTGGCGGACTAGGTATCCTGGCCGGTGATTATATGAAGGGGGCCAAAGAATTCGATTACCCCATTGTTGGTATCGGCATCAAATGGAAACAGGGATATACCGACCAGTTGATCGGTAAGGATGGCAAGCCCTATGACACCTACCACAATTACCAGTACGATGAGTTCATGGAAGACACTGGCGTTTCCGTCAACGTCACCATCCGCGGCCGCAATGTACAGTGTAAAGTCTGGAAACTCGAGGCTTTTGACAATGCTCCTCTGTACCTGCTGGATACCGATGTGCCGGGCAACGAAGACGCCTGGATCACCGGCCAGCTCTATGGCTGGTTTGGGGAAGAACGCATTGCGCAGGAAATGGTCCTGGGCATTGGAGGCGTCCGGGCGCTGCGCGCCCTGGGCATCGATTTGGATGTCTACCATTTTAATGAAGGCCATGCTTTGTTCGCCGGCTTTGAACTGATGCGGGAAAAGATGGAAGACGGCATGACTTTCGAGGAAGCCTGGGCAGCCAGCCGCGAACAGATCGTTTTCACCACCCACACACCGGTAGTCCAGGGCAATGAGTCCCATCCGGTAGGCCGGCTCCTGTATATGGGCGCCAACCTCGGCATGAAGCCCAGCCAGTTGCGCCGCCTGGCCGGCGACCCGTTCAATATGACGGTAGGCGCCCTGCGGCTGTCCAGAAAATCAAATGCAGTAGCCAAACTGCACGGAAAAACGGCGAACGAGATGTGGAAACACATCCACGGCCGCTCCGATATCGAGGCCATTACCAACGGCATCCACCTGGGCACCTGGGTGGACAGCGCCATGATCGAAGCAGCCGAACATGGCAAGGACCTCTGGGAGCCACACCAGAAAAACAAGCGCGCCCTGATCCAATTCATCAAGGAGAAAAACGGCGTACAGCTTGACGAGAACAAGCTACTGATCGGTTTTGCCCGCCGCTCGGTGCCTTATAAGCGCAGCGACCTGATCTTCTCCAAACCGGAAGTGATCGCTCCATACCTCAAGGAAGGCAAAATACAGGTCGTCTTCTCCGGGCGGGCTCACCCGTTGGATGACCGCGGCAAGGAGATCGCCGCCAACCTGGTGGCCATGTCCAAGAAATACCCCAAAGCCGTCGTCTTCCTGGAAAACTACGATATGGAGATCGGCGCCCACCTGACCCGGGGTTCCGACGTATGGCTCAACAACCCGCGCCGCCCCAAAGAGGCCAGCGGTACTTCCGGAATGAAAGCCTCCATGAACGGGGTGCTCAACCTCAGCATTCTCGACGGCTGGTGGCCGGAGGCTTGTAAGCACGGCATCAACGGTTGGCAGATCGGCGATGCTTTCGAAAGCAAAGACGAAACGGTTCAGGATACACACGACCGGGAAGCCCTGTACCAGGTACTGCTTGAACAGGTAGTGCCGACCTACTACGGCCACCCCGACAAGTGGAAGGAAATGATGAAGGCCAGCATCCTGACCACCAAGGAGGAGTTTTCCGTGAAGCGGATGTTGGAGGAGTACTACGAGTTGTTGTATAAGAAGAAGTGATGCCGTTCATTGTTCCATGGGTTCCGGAGTGCAATAACCGCGAACCCATGGAACGGTGGGCCTCTGCCCCCTACCCTCGCCTGCGTTGCAGTTCCTTCCTGATCAGGTTCAGTTCCCGGCTCATTTGCCCTTCTACGGAGGTATTCTCCTGCGTACGGCGGATCAGATAGGGAAGCACCTCCCGCACTGGGCCGTAGGGCAGATATTTTTCTACGTTGAAGCCAGCCTCTGCCATATTGTAGGAAAGGTTGTCGCTCATTCCGTAAAGTTGAGCCGTAGCCACCATCGGGTGTCCGGGTTCCAGGCCCCGGGCTTCCATCAGTTCCGTTTGGAGACGGCAGCTTTCCTCGTTATGGGTGGCATTACAGACATAAACCTCTCCGATATGGCCGATACAAAATTGCAGGCCTTCATTATACGCCCGGTGGGTTTCCTCCAGGCTTTCGTGTATGGGGCTGGGGTAATCCATGGCGCGGGCGCGTTCCCGCTCTTTCTCCATATAAGCGCCACGAACCAGCTTGACGGCACAGAGATAACCATTGTCCCGGGCGTGTTGCAGGGAGTCTTGTAAAAACTGCAGGCGATCTTTGCGATACAGCTGCACTGCATTGATCACCGTAGGGATACCTTTGTTATATTGCCGGGACATTTCCCAGGCGATCTCGTCTACCGCGCCCTGAATCCAACTGTGTTCTGCATCGATATGGATGCCAATGCCGGATTCAAAGGCAGCTTTACAAATCCTTCCGACGCGGGCCTTACCCCGTTCGTACTCCTCGGCTTCAGCCTTCGTCAGTGGTTCTCCCATGGTTACTTTTTCGAGTAACCCGAAGCGAAACAGGCCACTGAGCTTCGTACTGATAATGTGGATGTCTTCATCTTCCCGGGCATATTCCAGCGTTTGGGAGAGGTAGGCTGCTGTGCGGTCAAAATCCGCTTCGCTTTCCTTTCCTTCCACACCATAATCCAGTAT
>JAGQXQ010000450.1:0-2687 GCA_020436535.1 Phaeodactylibacter sp. | reverse complement strand
TTGGAGCGCCAAAGTAGCCAGGCGGGTGCCGATCTTCACCAGAAAAGGATAGTTCATCAAGGAAAAAAGGAGGTGGGAACGCTTGAGTGCAGCATCGCTTTTGTCAGCAAATGCAATTTGCGTATCAGAGAAATCTACCTTTGGCATATCGTTGGTTTTTGTTTGTTTATATCCATAAAAACAAGGGAATATGCCTCTCAGTTGACCTCCCATCCAGATTACCGACTGGCAAAACCGGCGGTTCCTTTCTTTATCGCTAAAAATGCTTTTTTTATCTTTATCGTCTACCCAGTCAGGATTCATCAATATTGGGTTGGTAGACGATAATTTGTGTTTGGAACGAAAAACACGCCTCTATCCTCTGTTTCTGCGACAGAATCTCCAACTGTATTAAAAAAAAATAAAAAACCTGTATGGAAAGAGGCACCTTTCCGCACCAAAAGACATTAAGTATTAAAGTGCGGCAAGTATTCCGCTGTAGATTTAATATTCAAATATAGACACAAACACTTTCAACATTCAACACTATGTACAAGCTAAACAACCCAGAAAAGCTGAAAGAAAACTTTGTTACCGGAACGGATGACATCATCATCGGTTAATCAGTTTGACAGCAAAATTGGCTGTTAACCTATCGTTTCAGCCCTAACGATCAAGTGGGCAATGCTGTCAACTGGAGCATCTTATTCTGAAGCCAGTTGCGCAGGACAAATGCCTGGCCGGAATTCATCTCGGCCAGGGCCCATTTTTTCACCTCGTCCACAGGCTCGTGCCTGTAGATGGCGGTGGCGATCTTGCGAATCAAGGCGGAAGTATTCTTATGCAGTTCATTTCTGTCCCTGGATAAAGAGGTATCCCGGCGGAGGAACTTCTCAAATGCTTTGCATTGAGAAAGCAACAAATCATAGTAGGTTCGATCCATAAGGAACTGCTCGAAGATAATGCGTATGGCAGTCATTCGGGAACTGTATAGGAATGGCCCGGAGAAACGATGGCCGGATAATACCTGCAACGCCTTGTCATGTTGCCCCTGGAAATAATGCCACAAACTAAAACAATGCGCCACGGTATCTTCCTTAGCTTCGTCATCCAGAAGGTTTTCGTATTGTTCAATGAAGCTTTTCGCCCAATCATATGCTCCTTCCTCACAACTCACCATGACGATATTGCTGTAGGTCGCTTCACTCATGCGCCCACCATCTATCAACAATTCATTTTTTAGCCCCATCCTGTAAAGCCCCAGAGCCTCCCGGTAATAACTACTGTCCCCCTGGTTGATCCGGCGGATCGTATAATTCAACAGCTGCTGAAACAGAAGATTGCGGTCATCTTGCCCCATTTCATCAATATGGGTTATAAAATTTTCCTTGAATTCTCTGAACAAAACGGGGTTCTCTTCGTCCTGATAGGCGTTGAACAAGCTTCGGTAAGTTCGGAAAACAACATTTTCCGAAAGAATGCCATCTCCGTACTGTACTGTCAATGCATCAATACCAGTTAGTTGGTATTGCTCTGAAAAAATCCGCTCCCGGTTGCGCAGTTCATTGCCCAGGCGATACATCTTCAAAGCGTAACTATAGTCCATATCGTTAACCAACTCCTGTAGCCTGCCTGGCTCTATGGCACGCTTATCTGTAAAGGGATGAAAATAATAATTGGTAAAGACCTCAACTTTACGGTTGTAATAGTCAAGATCACGGTAAGGAGAATTGTCCAGGGTGTCCAGGACCTCCATAGATTTTTTTTCAAAATAATTATGGAGGTTTCTACGCCCAAGGGCACGGATCAAAAGCAATGGCGCCTCTTGTTCCTCTCTTTTTGCTTCCAGATATACCAGGAATTGCTCCACTAATTGGGAAAGGGAAGATATGAGGCGGCGCAACTTGTAATCATTATAAGCTTCATCGGGAAACAAACAGCTAAATAAAACTTCGCCTTCCAATTCCGGGCCTTCAAGTAATGGATAAAATGACTGGAAATATTCGTATAAGGCTACAACTCTCTGATTGGTATTCATCAAGGGCGAACGGACTGCTCTGCCCAAAAGAGTAAATTCTTCAGCATCAAGCGCACTCAAAAGGATAAACAGTTTTTTCCCTTTCATTACATCGTATTGAAGCACTATGTTAACGCAACAAATTTAAACCAAAAGTATTGAAAATAAAGAACTCACACTATAAAACACAGTATCTTGACGCAACAAATATCAAATATTGTCTCTGTAGTTTGAAAAAAAGTATCGTTAATTTGTATCATACAAGATCGAAAAACTAAAATTATAGCATAAAAGACACACTAATGGGGAATCTTCTGCGGAATAAAACCCGCGAAGTTTACGGCTCACTGAAAAGTGAGCTTTTTTTTTGCCCCCAAAGGCAGCTCTTTTCTTCCTTTTTTTATAAAAAAACCTTCCCTTATTTACCCAAAAACAGAAAAAACACTCATTACGAATATAATAAATCGTAAATCAAAAACTCACTAATCATTGTAAATCAAATATTTATAAAATTAAATAAAAAAATAAAAAAATAACCAACTCGATAAAACCCTGAAAACTTCTGAAAAATGTCTTTGTGCGGGGCTGTTCACCACCCTATATTTGTACTTGTAAAGCGGAAACAACAGTTGTAATCCCATGACAGTTGTAATCCCATGACAGTTGTAATCCCATGACAGTTGTAATCCCA
>JAGQXQ010000449.1:13830-15033 GCA_020436535.1 Phaeodactylibacter sp. | reverse complement strand
AGATAAAGTTGGTGAAATTCAGGATTGCCATCCCTCCCCATTCTGGCCGCAACCCGGCTGGCCCTGCCGGCCGCTCTTTCCCTGGCAATTTCTCTTGAAAATGGTACTCCAGCGAAGCCTGCACAGCATGGTTGTAGTAATGAGAATTCCCCTGCAAACTTGAGTGGCGGGCATTCCCAACAAAGAAAGGCGACAGGCTCCGGTTGTACTGCAACCCGAACGAAAGATAAGGTAGAATGGCATAGCCCAGGCCCACCAGCGCCCGGTGTTCGAAAGGCATCAAATCCAGGTCTGCCGCCCGGTTGTCCTGGACGAGAGCGGCGATTTCCATGCCTGCGCTGGCAAAGGCCCGCGGGACAGGGAAATACTGAAGTTGAGCGGACAGGCCTGCATGATACATGCCCAGATAAGCATTGCTGTTGACCCGGTAAGGCAACTGAGAATTCCCGACGGCAGTTCGGAAACCAAGAGCGCCATAAGTAGCGAATTGAAGCTCGTGGTGAACGCGAAAACGCTTGCCCAACGGACGGCTCAACGTCGCGCCGACTAGCTTGCTCCCTATAAAATACCGCCGGCTGACATCCCGGCCATCTCGCTTTTGAATGATGTGGGACACAGAGACGCCTCCTTTGAGGCCCCATTGCCACTGGCTACGGGCGACATTATATGTAGATAAAAGGGCGATGCTAAGGAAAAAATAAAGATGTTTCATAAATCGGGTGTTTTAACTCTTAACGAAGAAAGCCCCTTCTCCGGGCTTTCTGAGGGCTTTTTAACAAGATTTCCCTTTGTGATCCCGATCACTGCCCTAATCGCCCCTTCTTAATACCTTGAGCACTGAACATGCCCGCCGGGGCAATGCGTTGCAATAATGACAATTGTCACCGGAAACGGCTGATATAAGTCACCAGGCAAAAAAAGAAAACCTTTTTATTTTGCCTTCAAGTTCCGTAAATCCGTCCGACAAAAACTACTTCTACATGAAATGCAGAAGTGTATTTTTGTCAAAAAACATGAAGTAAGGTTCATATTTTGTTTTATTGTAATGAAAGTATTTCCTAACCTAAAAAATTCTTAATCAACCATGAAAGTAGAACAAATATATACCAGTTGCCTGGCAGAAGCAGCCTACTACATAGAAAGCAACGGTGAAGCCGCGATCATTGACCCCCTGCGGGAGACCGACCCTTATATTGAACGCGC
>JAGQXQ010000449.1:1915-13689 GCA_020436535.1 Phaeodactylibacter sp. | reverse complement strand
ACATCGCCAAGGATGGCGAGGAACTGAAGTTAGGGAAAATCAAGATCAAGGTGCTGCATACGCCGGGCCATACCATGGAATCCTCGACTTATCTGCTACTTGACGAGAACGGTAAAGAATATGCCATCTTTACCGGCGACGCACTCTTTTTAGGAGACGTGGGCCGTCCTGACCTGGCGGTAAAAACCGACCTGACCCGCGAAGACCTGGCTGGCCACTTGTACGACAGCCTCCACAATAAGATCATGCCACTGCCCGATGACGTGATCGTCTATCCAGGCCACGGCGCCGGCTCTGCCTGTGGTAAAAAAATGAGCAAGGAAACCTGGGGCTACCTGGGCGACCAGAAGAAAACCAATTATGCGCTTCAACCTATGAGCAGGGAAGCGTTCGTTAAGGAAGTTACCGAAGGCCTGGTGGACCCACCGCAGTACTTCCCCAAGAATGCCGTAATGAACAAGATGGGGTACGACAGCCTCGATGAGGTGATTAAACGCGGCCTCCATCCACTTAGCGTGCGTGCCTTCAAAGCGGCGTGGGCAGAAGAAGAAGCGCTGGTGATCGATACCCGCCTTCAGGATGAATTTGCGAAAGGGTTTATCCCTGGTTCTATTTTTATCGGTATTGACGACAACTTCGCCATGTGGGTTGGGGCGCTGATCACCGACCTGCAGCAACCAATCCTCTTCGTGGTTGAACCGGGCCGCGAAAAAGAGGTGATCACCCGTTTATCCCGCGTTGGATATGACAACCCGATCGGCTATCTGGAAGGTGGTTTCGAAGCCTGGAAAAAAGCCGGGGAAGAGGTGGATACGGTCAGTGAAGTGACGCCGGAGGAACTGGCCAAGCTCTATAAGGACAAAGACATTAACATTCTGGATGTGCGCAAAGAAAGCGAATACGACGCCCAGCATGTGGTGAATGCCCAGAACTTCCCGCTGGACTTCATCAATAAGAACATGAGTGAAGTGAACCGCGACAAGAAGTACTATGTGCACTGCGCCGGTGGCTACCGCTCTATGATCGCTGCTTCCATTCTCAAGTCCCGTGGTTTTGACAAACTGGTCAACATCAAAGGAGGCTTTACGGAATTAGAAGAACTCAAGCAAATTCCCCTGACGGAATTCAAAGAGCAGATTACTGAACTGTAGATTACTTGTTCGATTTTCATTGTATATAACAAAAGGGGGCTGCCATTCTCTATGGCATCCCCCTTTGTTTTTTAGCCACCTGCCAAACCCGGGGGCTCCTATGATAATTATCAGGCCCTTTAGTGACGAATCTCATTTTCGCCCACTGATAGCTTTCGCACTTTTAAGACGTGTTTAGGCGCTGGCGGCGATAGCGTGCGCCATCAACGAACAAATGCTGAATGTGTCAATTATTTACAGAAGGGATGCGAATCCCAAAAAAAATCATATTATGGTAAAAGCAACTGCTGTTCCTATAAGAGAAGTAATGAGCCGGGATTTAATTGTTGTGCAGAAAGACGATAAGCTGCGTAGAATCAATGAAATTTTCCAGGCTTATAATCTCCATCACCTTCCGGTTGTCGATGAGCTGGGCAATTTGTGTGGCATCATCAGCAAAGCGGACCAAAGCCGGGCGGACCACCTGATCGGCTTGTACAACCAAACACTATACGATGAAGTGACTTCTGTGGATGTGATGACCAAACACGTTGCCACAATAGGGCCGGATGAAACACTCGACAAGGCTGCCGGGGTTTTTATGTCTAATGTATTCCACGCTCTGCCTGTAGTCGACCGTGGGACGCTAGTCGGTATCATCACCACACATGACCTCATGCGCTTCTGTTTCAACGACGAACTGTTACTGGAGGAGTAGTAATCCAATTGTTTATCAATTAAAAACAGAAATACCCATGGTCTTATCAGATGACAGCCTGCAACTGGTACATTTCGAGCACCAGTTGTGGGTCAATGAACTCGCTTTTTTTGTGGATGAAATCAAGATTTACGAACATCAGTTAGAAGGACTGGTCATAAAAACCAATAATAAAGAGGCGATGCAGGAACTGGAGCAATACCAGAACCAGTTTATCCGTCAAAAGGAAGTGCTGGACACCCTGCAGCATGATATTCACGTCCATGAACAGAAGCTCAGTGAGGCGCTTCAGGAACGACAAGAATTGCCTTTGGATCCTGAATATCATAGCTTTTTAAAGGAGCAGATGGAATCCTTCCGCTCCATTTACGCCGAGTTGAAAAAGGGATTTTATCTCTTCCTGAATAAGTGGAGGTGAGGACAGCAGGATAGCATTTCCTTGTTGAAATGCTTTGCCCAACCCTCATTCAATGGCCTGTGATTCAGGTAAAGCCTCCAATGGCTTTGCCAAGTAGAGGAGTGCCCGAAAGGGCCCATATTGTAGTCCATAGGTCAAAAGGCTCGCTTAACTATGGCAGAGCGCCCCTTGCTGCTCTTTTCTGGCAGAAGGGGCGTTGTGCTTAAGGGCGGCTGGCGCACGATCGAAGCATCCTCTACTCCACCGAGGGAGTATGCCTGCCCGACCACCATCCCGCAGGAGCAGATGGACAAAGCAATCGAAGCTGTCGCCTAGTTTTTTGAAGATCTGCGAAGGATGTGGGCCGTGACGTTCCGAAAGTGAGAAGTGACTGAAAGATGAGGAAGGGGGAGGCGTATGCTCCCCCTTTCCCATTCTCTTTACTTAGGCGCTAAATTAGGGTTAAGCAGATCGTAAAACTGATCCAGTTTAGGCAAAATAATGATCCGGGTACGACGGTTGGTGGAGCGGCCTTCAGCGGTACTGTTGGTCGCCAGTGTGTTGTATTCGCCTCTACCCGCAGCGATCAGGCGGTTGGGGTCTACCCCGTGGTTTTTTTGCAAAGCCCGGACAACCGAAGTCGCCCTTTTAACGCTCAGGTCCCAGTTGTCATCAATGCAGGAGTTTTTGATGGGAACGTTATCGGTGTATCCTTCCACCATGACTTCCAGGTCAGGGCGGGATTGGATAATCTGGGCAATTTTCCCCAGCACCTCGTTGGCTCTCGTAGTGAGTTTGAAACTGCCACTCTGATAGAGCATCTTATCGGAAAGGTTAACAAAAACAACGGTCTTGTCTACTTTAACCTCCACGTCTTTATCTTCGATGCCCTCGCTCAACACGCCCTTCAGGTTGACCGCCAGGGCCAGGTTGATGGAATCCGCTCTGGTTTTGGCTGCTTGTAACAAGTGAATATACTTGTCTTTTTTCTCCAGTTGAGACAAGGTCTCTTTGATATTATCGCTGGCAGATTGAGAGAGGGTCGTCAGGCCTTCCACCTGATTGAGTTGCTTATCACGCTGTGCTTTGACATCGGCAAGCTGTGTCTTCAAGTCTTCCATTTGCTCAGCTCGCAGCTGGAGGGAGTTCTGGAGGTTCCTGATATCTCCGTTGAGCCTGGCCTTATCCTGCTCGCAGGCGGAGAGCCGGTTCATGTAGTCGTTTAAACTCTCGCCGCACTTACCCAGGTCTTTATTGGCGGCATCCAGTTCAGTTTGTAAGGATAAAAACTGCTTTTTGCTCACGCAGGAAGAGGCGGTAAGGCCTACCAATAGAAAAATAAAGAATCTCAATCCTAAATTCATAGATGTTAGTTTTTTGATTTTGTAATGAAAGCATAGCTGGGAGGTTAGAGCCTGGCCTACCCTTTTCACAGAATAGGCTTTTGATTAAGTTAACAAAATTATATAATACCTAGAAAAAAAATGGCGTCATTCCAAATTTTAATCATTTTCTCATTTTTTGCTATCGGTGACTTATTTATTTTCACATCATGAACCATTTACAACATGAGAGGAGTCCCTACCTTCGGCAACATGCCCGGAATCCGGTAGATTGGTATCCCTGGGGAGATGCAGCGCTGGAACGCGCTCGCAGAGAAGACAAACCCATCCTGCTCAGTATTGGCTACAGCACCTGCCACTGGTGTCACGTAATGGCCCGGGAGAGTTTTGAAGACGAAGCCGTAGCCGCCTACATGAACGATCATTTCATCAACATCAAGGTAGACCGGGAAGAACGGCCCGGCCTGGATGCTCTTTATATGGCAGCCTGTGAGGCAATCACCGGCAAAGGGGGCTGGCCCCTCAACGTTTTTCTCACCCCACAGGGCAGGCCTTATTACGCCGGCACCTATTTTCCCCCTGAGCCAGGCCAGCGCCTGCAATCCTGGATGCAGGCCCTACAATTTGCGGCCTACAATTTTTACAAAAACCGGCGCGCTGTAGAGCAGGAAGCTGAAAAAATTTCAGGCAGGATGGAGCGCCGTGAGCGCCTCAGCCCTCATTTAGAGAAAGAGGCTTTGTTTAGTTCCCACATTGTCGGTCAGATTTTCGAGAAACTCCAGCTACAATTCGACACAGCATACGGAGGATTTGGGCAAGGGGCGAAGTTTCCCAATACGATGGCCCTGGAGTTCCTGATGCACTATGCCTGGCACACCTCCAGCCTCCCTGCCTTCCAACAGCTGCTACTCAGCCTTGACGCCATGTTGATGGGCGGCCTGCGAGGGCATTTGGAAGGAGGTTTTGCTCGTTACACAGTGGGCCGCCAATGGCAGGTACCCCATTTCGAGAAGATGCTCTACGACAATGCTTTGATCGGCCGCCTGTTAGCTGATATTTTCAAATGGACAAAGGAGCCCAAATACCGGAAGGCTCTGCTGGAGGCCCTTTCCTTTTTGGAAACCTACCTGAGCCGTCCTGGAGGAGGTTTCTACTCCGCCCTCGATGCCGAATCAAAGGGGCTGGAAGGGGGCTACTATACCTGGAATGCTGAGGAAGTAGCGGACCAACTAGGCGATGACGCTGACTGGTTTTGTGAGTTCTACAACATTACCAAAGCAGGCAACTGGGAAGGCCGAAACATTCTTTTTGCTACCCGGCCGGAGGAGCTGTTTGCCGCTGAAAAAGGAATTAGCCTGGCAGATATGGAGGAATTTCTGGAGCGTTGCCGCCAGAAATTGAGGATGCATCAGGCACAGCGGCCCTGCCCTCGTTACGATGATAAGCTCATTTTACCCTGGAACGCTCTGGTAGTTACCACTTACGCCCGGGCCTACGGAGTCACCGGAAACTCGAAATGGCTGGATATTGCGGAACAGGCCATAGTTTTTCTGCTGGATCATTTCCGGACAGAAGAGGGGGCTCTGCGCCACCTCTACGGACAGGATATTCCGGCTTTCCTGGATGGCTACGCCTACCTCATCGAGGCTTTGCTCGAACTACAAGCAGTTACCTGTCAACCCGGATGGCTAATTACTGCGCAAGAACTAATGCATACCGCTCACGAATTATTCTGGGAAGAAAGCGCTGGTTTATTTTACTATACTATTAAAGAACAAAGCCAGGCCCCCATACGGCTGCTGTTCGTCCGGGAAGAAGATACCCCATCACCCAACGCCGTCATGGCCTCTAACCTTCAGCAGTTGGGGCTACTGCTTGGCAAGCCGGAATGGCAGGAACAAAGCCGCCGCATGTTGCTGGCTGCAGGAAACAAGCTACTGGAAGCGCCCCTGCCTCACGCCCGCTGGGGTACCCTTCTACTAGGTGAAGTTTATGGCTGGATGGAACTCGCCATTGTGGGCCCGAATGCACGGGAAAGTGCCAGGAAAGCCAATAGTGAATTTTTTGGCCTCCATGTGCTCATGGCTAGCGAAAAGCCCAATGATGAATTTCCCCTGCTGGCTCACCGCTGGCCGCCCAATGAGGATACCCTGATCTACGTTTGTAAGGACTACACCTGCCGGCAGCCGGTGAAAGAAGTGGAGGAAGTGTATTTGATAGATTAAACGGTTATCAACATCACCGGTCAACCCCACTTAATTTGCCATTCTGTACAACAATTCACCGGTTCAGGCCTTACCATGGTAAGAGGTTGGCCTCCAGACTCTAAAACCAATCTAAAAGATGCGCATCATTCTATTTACCGGTAAAGGCGGCGTTGGCAAGACAACCCTTTCGGCGGCAACAGCTCTGCAAGCTGCCCGCCAGGGTGTCAAAACCCTGGTGATCTCTACCGACCCCGCCCATAGCCTTTCCGATGCTCTGGACCAGGCGCTGGGGCCCGAACCCCAGGAAATCGAGCCCAATCTTTATGCCCAGGAATTTGACGTGTATTACTCAATGAAAAAGCACTGGGAGAGCGTCCGCCAGCTGATGTTAGCCGTCTTTAAATTTCAAGGTGTGAAAAACGTGGTGGCGGAGGAACTATCAGCTCTGCCTGGGATGGAAGAAGCTTCCGCCTTTTTATGGTTAGAAGAGTATTACCGGAGTAAGGAATATGAGCTGATCATTATCGACAGCGCCCCGACCGGGGAAACCCTCAGTTTGTTATCCTTGCCGCAGGTTACCCAGTCCTGGGTCTTAAAGGCTTTCCCGGGGCAGCGCTTTGCAATGAAAGGTTTCGGGGCTATGGTACGCACAATGACCGGTATTCCTCTGGATAAAGGCCTGGACGAACTGGAAGCCCTTTTTGATAAGTTGGAACGGATACAGCAGGTGATGCAGGACCCGGAGGTTTGTTCCATCCGCATCGTCGTCAATCCGGAACGCATGGTCGTCAAGGAAGCCAAGCGCGCCTACTCTTATCTGCAGCTCTATGGCTACAACGTGGATGGCGTCATCGTCAACCGCATCTTTCCCGATAAGGCCGGTATGGGGGGGTTCGAACAATATCTGGTTACCCAAAAGGAATACCTTGAAGAGATCAGCGCTTCCTTTGAGCCGTTGCCGATCTTTAAAGTGATGCACCAGGGGCAGGAAGTATTTGGAATCAAGCTACTGGCAAAGATCGGGCAGGCCCTCTACCAGGATACCGGCCCGGTGGCAGTCCTATACCGGGATAACCCTTTCGAGATCAGTGAAGAAAAGGAAGGGTACCTGGCCCGAATCAAGCTTCCTTTCGTTGAGCAAGGCGCCATCAGCCTGAAGAAATTCGGCGATGAACTGGTCATTAGCCTGGGCAACCGGCGACGGTCCATCTTTTTGCCTCGCTTTGCCAACTATCTGCAGCTGGGCCGCTACGAATTTAAAGAACCCTGGCTTGAGATCCACTTAACACGATAGAAAGAGAGGTTGACTTTCGACTCAAATACCCTTAACTTGCGGCTCGATGTCAGACCTGGAAAAACATAACATGCTCCATACCGCCCGCATCAGAGCGCTGGTATTTTTGTCCTCTACCCTGCTCCTGCTGGGTATAAGCAAGGCTTTTGAGCAAAATGCGTTTCCTTCTTCGGAGAGCGCTACTATCGCTCACCTGGCACACATCCAGGCCTGCAAGGTTGCCTTACTTCCAAATAGCCAGCAGTCTGATCCGGATACCCATCGTCCTTTTCAGAATTTCGGCCACGGTGGGCTGATCATACCTTCATTTTCCGGCCCGTTTTACTTACCATTTTTCTCCGCCCAGGCTTCGGGTGCTACCGTTTTTTTACCCAATGTAAAACGCTGCATCCTCTTTTCCTGTCAAAGAATCGGGGACCCTCCGATAGTGTAAGGCACGATGAAAGAATAAAATTTCCATTTTTGTTCACGCAAAGGGGTGTTATGCTCCTCCCTGCCAGTCGAGGATACCCGCTTTCAGCGCCGGGAAGGCTTTGTCCCCTAAATGGGCGCGATTCTCATTTGTACCCACTAGCTGGGTTTAGGACTACTTCTGAACGAATCGGGGTTTAGAACAGCCGGGGCCAGGAGGGGTTTAGAAGCCTATAGGTAGGCGTTGCAGGGTAACCCTTTGCGGCTAAAAGCATTACTCATTTGTGATTATTCAGCAATTGGCCATTAGCTTTTGGCTTTTGGCGCGCAATGCCCATAAATGCCAGGGCATAAGCCTAATGAATCGGTTTTTCACTTAAAACCTAGCGCTAAGGGCGGGTATTTGCCAACCGCTAAAGGCCAAAAGCCAACTGCTGAATAGTAACGCTCATTTTTAAAAATCAGAATACAATGAAAAAGTTCATATACATCGCTGTTGGCATCATCTTGATCACCAGCCTGATGCCCACTATTAATTATTCATCGCCGGCCAGTTTTCTGGAAATAACCATTGAAAGCCCGGAGGCGGCCCCGCAAATGTTGCTTCAGGCCGAGGATGTCATTTCGAAGCGCCTGGAAGCCTATGGTATTACTGCTTTCGAAACCAAAATTCATCCGGAAGAACGGGAAATAGACATCCGTTTTCGGGAAGCGCTACCGGCAGAGACGATCCTCCCCCTGCTAACCAGTGTTGGAAGGCTGGAGTTTTGTGAGGTTTACACCCAACCGGAAGTCTTCAGTATACTAAATGAATCAGCACAATCGGAAGCATGGAAACAATGGGTGCCACTGAATGATGAAACCGGCAGCCATACTGCCGTGATCGCTACCATTGCTTTGGAGGAGGCCCCTGCATTTGGCCGTTTTGTCCTTGATCAGGAGGTTTTCAAAACCTTACCGGCTAACCTTAGCTTTGCCTTTAGCCGCACACCGGATGAAGACGGGCAGGCCGAACTCTATGCTTTACGCTACGGCAAGGGGATGACTCCTATTCTGACCGGCGCGGCGGTGGGACACTGCCAGGCTTACGATGATGAAGCCACAGACGTGGCAAGTATTAGCCTTACCTTCAATGAAGAAGGGAGCGCCCGATGGGCTCAGGCCACCCGGAAAAATATGCACCGGCCTATCGCCATCGTTTTTGATGGACAGGTTTGTTTCGCTCCCCGGGTAATGGCGGAGATCCAATCTGGCCAGGCTCAGATAAGCGGTGACTTTTCTTCTGAGGAAGCCCG
The DNA here is from genome assembly GCA_020436535.1 of Phaeodactylibacter sp. GTDB lineage: Bacteria > Bacteroidota > Bacteroidia > Chitinophagales > Saprospiraceae > JACJXW01. The sequence continues at coordinate 4,894 of JAGQXQ010000449.1, read as the reverse complement.
GCAGATCGCGGCCCTCATCCAGGGAGGAGAACTGCCGGCTCCCTTCCGTGCCAAGGCGGTAAAACCGTAGGAACAACACTCGACGGTGCCCGTTTTTAAAGCTAACCTCGCAGGTATTGAATTCCTGCGAGGTTTTTCAGTTTATAGGAAACATGCCTTCGAAACAAACTTTCCCGCTCACAGGCATTACCTTGGTCATAAATACCCAACAAATATGACAAAAGGGAAGTACTTTATGTGGACAGGCATCGCCCTCCTCATCTTAGGTGTGATGGCCGTTACCATGAGCCAGCTGGTCATCGAAAGCCTGCTGGATATAGAACGGGAATTTGGAGAAGAACCGCTGAGTATAAAGGTTGCGAGGTATGGTTTACTGGTTTTCGTCATCGGCCTGGGGCTGATGATATACGGAGGATGGAAGAATAAGCAGCAGAAAAGTACTTAATCATTATCCACCAAAACCAGCGACTCCGCCACAGCTTCATTGTCCCTATTATCCCAGGCATATACCCGTATGGTGTAAAGCCCGTTGGGGTATAAACTTTCGCCCGCCTCATCTAACGCATTCGTTTTCCAGCTGTACTGCTTGTCACCCACTTCGCCTGGTTCAAAAATTCCAGAACCATTTGAATTAGTGATAATGTAGTGGGAAACAAACCGATTCCAGTCTTCGACCATAAAGCTGGGGTTCATCTCCAGGTGAAATTTGAAGACAGTAGCCACTTTATCGGCAAGGTTTTCCCGGTTGAGTTGCATCCGGTTAAAATCGAAGGCGATCCGCCTTTCCAGCAATTCACCCTCTCTGTATATTTCATATTCGATCCGCTTTACACAGAGCCGGTCGCCATACAAAGTGGATTGGGAATGGGCATACTGGCCAGGGTCTCTAATGCCCACAACAATATCCACTTCTCCGTTTACGGTGGTAGTATCCGAACGGGTGAACCGATCCGGGAAATTATTCCGAAAAAAGTAAAACGGGGCCTCGATCACCGGTGGGCTGTGGTCAGTGTAGATAAAATAGTCGTCGGGGGAGACGGTGGACCAATCTGAGAACCGGTTCCAGGCGCCGCCCTCCAGAAGATAGGCTCTGCTCAGATGAAGGTGTTCCAACCCTTGAAAACTGACTGCCCCCAGACAGGCGCCTTTTGGTAAGTTATCGCCCACTTTCAACGCTGGATTGGGAGTAATGTGAGTATAGATCCAAGCTCCGCCCAGCCCATCCATATCTTCCACAACAACCGACCAGTAATAGGGCCCATTGCCGGCTATTGCTTTTAAAATTCCCGGTTCAATGACGTAAATAGGGGTGCCGTTTTCCAGCACAATATCCAGGCCGTCATGAAAGTAGCAGCCGTCCTGGGAATCCCCGCACTGGTACTGCCCAAAATTATTGATGATCCAAAGCTGGTCTTGTAGTTCCTGGTAGCCAGCTTCGTCCAGGCCAGGGGCATGATGAGGCCAGGGCAATTTCCCGTCGGGAAAATTCACCTGGTAGGGTGCAGGCTCTTGGCAACCGGATTGATTGGGGCCGTCAGACGTTTTCATATCATCTTTTGAACACCCTAAAAGCAGAAATATAAACGCAGTCAGGGAATAGCACACCTTGAATTTGATGGAATTGGGCATTGGGCCTTCATTTGGATATTAAATTCCAATTTACAGGGGGCTTTTCCAAATGCAAACCTCCAGTCTCTGAAATTTAGTCCGGGGCAATACAATAAATCCTTTGGGAGCTTCTTTAAAAATTTTGAAGTTTTCAACAATTCCCACAAGCTTGATTCAAAAAATGGCATTCACTCCCAGTCCCAGCCAGTTGCCCCGGCGGATAGCCCCCACCTCACTTTGACTGAAATACTGATTGCCGGTGAAACCTGGTGCGGCCTCTCCTGCATTACCATCTCGCCAGGTATAGTGGAGCGTCAGCTTAAGGTGCTTTTTATTGAGGTACCAGTTGATACCGGCATCGTAGGTGCGCTCCGTGCCGGAGAATGCGCCAACAGCTTTGGCATCGGCCTGGCCGTCAAGGCCTTTGGCGCCGTTGAATTGCATTAACATAAAGGAAGGCTCCAGGAAGGCTTTCTTGCCCGCTACGAAATTATATCCCAGGCGCAGGTGGCCGGTATTGGAGTTATAGGTAAACATGCGCTCCGTATCGTTTTCCAGAGGCCGGCGACCTTCGCGCCACATGAAACTCCAGTCGCCATCGATATTGAGTGGCCCCCAGTTAAAAAGCAGATCAGTTCCAACCGCATAGCTGCTTTCGAAAACGTCCGTCTGGCCCTGCCAGGAACCGCCGCCGCCGATTGACAGCCCCTTTCGCTGGCTGTAGTAGTTGATGTCATAGCCGATTTTATATTTTGTCATCTCCGGATTCCCCAGGTAGACAACCGCCCTGCCGACAAAAAGTGGGGCAAACCTGGTCCCCACAGAATTGCCATTGTTGGCAAGGGTCAGTGGGTTGAATATGCCCAGGTTGTAATTCAGGCCAAGCTTGTTGCCGTCTGAAAGCAGCAGGCCGCCCAGGTTGATACCCAACGCTCGTCCAGGGCCAGTACCTACTAAATGGCGGCGGATGTAATTTTGCGACATGGCCTTTTCCATGGAATTGACCGACCAGCCGGAAGTAATGCTCTCCCGGCTGAGTTGCGGGCGAAAGTAGCCGCCCACCAGGTTGAAGGCCTCACTACCTTTTTTAACCCGCCACTGGAAAAAGGCATCCCAGATTCCAAAATCGGGAAGGGAGCCGTTGTTGGAGCCCCCTACCTGGGCGGTCAGCACATCCCGCCCGATCAGGTCGTATGCGCCAACAACCGTAAACTGCAAACCTTCATAGGGCTCCGCCTTAAATCCCAGGCGAACGCGCCGAAGCATTACATTGAAGCGGTCGTCTACCGGCTCATACTGGTCCAGATCCTTATTGTACAGCTCTTGCCCCATGGAGTAGCCACTCCACATCTGTATCATCATGAAGGGCTC
>JAGQXQ010000449.1:1613-1767 GCA_020436535.1 Phaeodactylibacter sp. | reverse complement strand
GAGATCGCCCCTGTTTAACCCAATAAATCACCCAACTATTAAATTTTGTAATAAGTTGTAACCGCGCTTTTTTCTAATGCGGCAGCTTATCCATAACCGCACCATAGGTATAAGTGCCCAGAATGGCGCCCAGCAGCACCAGGATCATAATGGC
>JAGQXQ010000449.1:338-1507 GCA_020436535.1 Phaeodactylibacter sp. | reverse complement strand
TTACGGTGCTCCCAGCCAGCGTTTTTATCTTGAATTTTTTCATGCCCCATATTACGGCTGCACCAAGAACGACTGCCGTGCCGATAATGCCATACATGTGGAAACTCTCAAAGCGGAACATCTCGTGGATACGGAACCAGGATATGGCTTCCGACTTGGTCATGACGATGCCGAAAAAGATGCCTACGATAAAGAACGATATATTTTTCATTACTCGATTTTCTGTTTCATCCGCCGAAGCCTTGACTAAGGCGGATAGCCAATCAATTCTAATCCTTCAATTCAATATTTTGCCTTAAATTCCCATCAGAAGCGGGAAGAGCAGATGCGTCATCAGCAAGCCCCCGATGAAGAAACCGATCACCGTTATCAGCGAGGGCAGTTGTAAGTGCGCCAGGCCGGAGATGGCGTGGCCGGAAGTACAGCCGTCACCGTAGCGGGCGCCAAAACCTACCAGAAAACCGCCGGCCAGGGCAAGAATAATGCCTTTAAGGCTCGTGAAATTGAAAACCTCAGTTGGCACAAAACCCATACCTCTGGAGTCTGCCTCCGGATAGTCGATACCAATGGTTCCGAGGTAGCCAATAGTAGCCTCGGAAATAGCTACCGGCTCGGGGCTCTGAAGAAAGTTGGCGGTGATGAAACCACCCAGAACGCCTCCCAGAACAAAAGCGATCCGCCAGTACTCTTCCTTTATATTAATATCGAAAAAGGGGATGCGTTTACCGGCGCCGGCCAGGGTGCAAATACCTTTGAAAGTTGTTGAAACCCCAAAGCTACGGCCCATCCAGGTAAGCAAGGCCAGTGTAAGCGCGATAGCAGCACCTGAAACCGCCCAATGCCAGGGCTGGCTGACAAACTCCAGGAATGAGGAGGTGTTGCCGATTAATTCCATATTTGTTCGATTTTCAATTGTTCAAAAATTGAGCAGCCTGCAGGCTGCTCGTCAAAATATCGTATTGTTAAGCTACTTGTTCTTCTGCAAACTGGTTGATCACCTTTGTCAGTTGGTGAGCCGACTGCATGCCCGACTGGCGCCACTTCACCTCTCCGTTTTTGAAAAGGATAAAGGTTGGAACGCCGTGGATCTGCAATTGCCCCGCCAGGGCCTGGTTTTGGTCTACATCGATCTTCACGATGGAGGCCTTCTCGCCAATACTTCCCGCTAC
>JAGQXQ010000449.1:0-258 GCA_020436535.1 Phaeodactylibacter sp. | reverse complement strand
CCGTTGATCAGGTCTTTGAATGATACTTTCTTTTTCATCGTATGCTCCGTTTAGGATTTTTCTGTTTCAATTTTTGCGCACTTGCTCTTCCGTGCAATGGACAGTGCAAAGATGCGGCAATGGGAAAGAATGGTCAGTGATGCTTGTCACAGGGGGTGTTTCAGGGGGGCATCGCCCCTGGTTTTCTAAAAAAAACGTAAATAATAAAAGTCTACAGGAATAATAGGTTGTAAGAATCTAAAATGTTTACACAAAAAT
>JAGQXQ010000448.1 GCA_020436535.1 Phaeodactylibacter sp. | reverse complement strand
GCGAGCAACTGCTGGAAGCAGGAGCAGCCGACAATCTGTTCGAACTCGAAAAGCACCTTTGGCTGGCCACTGTCGAAGGATGTGAAGTAGAACTCAAGGTCAGCCCATCCAAAGTATTGGCAGGCACCTGCGAATGTATACGTTTTGCAGAGGAAGGCATGTGCGAACACCTGGCCGCTGTGATGATGGCCCTACGCCGCCAACAACAGGCCCGGAAGCAAAAACAGGAAAAGGCCAGGAAGGAATCCCTCACCCCCAGGAAACTAACCACCGGCATTGTGCTGGACCATGTCAACCTGGAAGAACTCGCCGAATTTGTGCGCGATTACGCCAAGGCCAACCGCAATTTCGCCATTGCCCTCAAAGCGCGCTTTGCATCCACCGTTTCTGAAATCGGCGGTAAGGAAAAGTACATGCAATTACTGGATAGCAGCATCAAAGCGGTGCGCAAACCCGACCGCAGTATTTCCATGCGGGGCAGCCAGCGGCTGATCAAAGTACTGGCGGAGCTACACCTTCAGGCCGGACAGGCCATTATGGAAAGGGACTTTCTGGAGGCGTCCTTCATCTGCCAGAGCATTATCGAAAAGGTAACGCCCATTGTAAAAAAAGCCCAGGGTAAAAAACAGGAACTGAAGCGGGATATCAGCCGTGCTTTCGACAACCTGCATCGGATGCTGGAAAAAGGCCCTGCCCCTACCCTGCTCCGCAGCTTATGGGAATATTGCTTACAGGAATACAATAAGCTGGTTTATCGAAGCAGCGGCATCGACCTGCAGTTCTTCAAGCTCATGGTGCAGCTTGCTCACGAACCCGCCCAGCAGAAAGTCTTACTCGAAAAGCTACAACATTACACCGAAAAGTACCGGGAAGAAGATCGCCCCATCGCCCCCTTGATGCTCATCGAACTCAGCGCATTGGAAAGAGCCGGCCAACCGGAAGAAGCCCGCCGGCTCATGGAAAGCAACCTCATGCAGCCCGATGTGTTGCTCTACGCTATACAGCAGGCCATAACCAAGGGGCAAATCCCCCGCGTCAAAGCCCTGGCCATCACCGGCCTTCGGTTCGAACTGCCACCGGATGTAAAGGCGCGCCTGGAAGAGATGATGCTCCAACTGGCCGAACAGGACGACGAACCGGAAGAGGTTAACCGCTACGCGCTGCTCCGTTTCCTGGACACCCAAAACTTCGCCTACCTGGAAAAGGCGCGCCGGTCCGCCGGCGCCGATTGGCTGAAGCAGGTAGAAGATACCCTCGCCCATTTCCAGGGGCTCCCTTATGCGCCCAGCCGGCGCAATACCATCGCCCGAATCCTCGCCGAGGAAGGCCTCCACGAGCGGCTGATGGACTACGCCGAGCAGGTCCAGTCGCTCGACCTGCTCCAGGAGTTTGCCCCGTACCTCATAGACAACCACCGCGAACGCCTGCTCGATCTGTATCGCAAACTGCTTACTGATTTCCTCCGCAACCACCTGGGCCGCAAGACCTCCCAGCGCATCCGCGAAGCGCTGCAACGCCTCCACGAGATCGGCGCCGGCAATATGGCCGTGCTGCTGGTGGAAGAATTCCGCAGCCAATACCCGGAACGGCATTCTCTAATGGAGGAACTGGCGCTCTTCTGAAATTGTATTCAGCAACTTGCCGTTCGGTATTCGCCGTTCGCTTGCCCAAGGATAGCTCCCAAATCCGCGAACTGCGAATTGCGAATTGCGAAATACCAATTAGCTACTTTAAATGTTGCATTACCTATATTTGCCTCATGAAGACCGAACTTTGGGCCATTGGAAAGACCAACGAACGCTATCTGGAAGAGGGCATGGAGCTGTACCGCAAGCGCCTTGCCCACTACCTCAAGTTCGGACTGGAGATACTGCCGGACATAAAAAAGGCGGGAAAAATGAACTCGGAGCAGCTCAAAAATAAAGAAGGAGAAACTGTATTGCAACGCCTCAAAGCGGGAGACTACCTGGTGCTGCTCGACGAAAGTGGAAAGCAGTACACTTCCGAAAGCTTTGCCGGGTTCCTGGACCACCGGATGCAGTTGAGCCACAAGCGCATCATTTTCCTCATCGGCGGCGCTTTCGGCTTCTCGCCGGAGCTCTACGCCCGCGCCGACGGTAAACTATCTTTATCCCGAATGACGTTTTCTCATCAGATGGTGCGCCTGTTCTTTCTGGAACAGCTCTACCGTGCGATGACCATCCTCAATAACGAACCTTATCACAACGCCTAAATAATATGGAGCAGCACCTGATAACTATTAGCCTGATCGCCCTGACTTCGTGGATATCATACCAGGCCTTTAACAACCACGACATGAAGTACAAGCTGGCCTTCCACCCCTCGTCCGTGGCCGAATTCGGAGAGTGGCACCGCTTTCTAAGCAGTGGCTTCGTGCACAACGACTGGCAGCACCTCATCCTGAATATGTATGTGCTCTATATCTTTGGCTTCGCACTGGAGCCCATCTTTGCCGGGATGATATTCGACCCTTTGATGGGCCGCCTGGCCTTCCTCTTTTTCTACGTCAGCGCCGTCATCTTCGCCGATATCCCTACTTTTTTCAAACACCGGGAGAATGCCGGCTACTCATCGGTCGGCGCCTCCGGCGCTACCTCCGCCCTGATGATGGCCTACATCCTCTTCGCTCCCTGGGATTGGTTCATTTTCCCTCCCCTGCCAGGCATCATCCTGGCCGTAGGGTTCCTCTGGTATTCCTCCTACATGGCGCGCCGCGGCGGCGACCTGATCGCCCACGACGCCCACCTCTGGGGGGCGGTCTACGGCGTTGTCTTCATGGTGGCCATAGCCGGTATCTTCAAGCCGGAGCTGCTCGACTTCTTCCTCACCCGCTTGCTGGATGGGCCGGAAATGCCGAGGTTTTAGAGAGTAAGGCGGGGAGTTGACCCGGGAAAATGGTTATATTGTTGTATTGTTAAAGTGTTGATCCCAGCCGTCCAGTCCAGGCTCTTAGATGTTTGGATGCCTCCAAACACTCTTAATATTGTTGACAAAACTGGCAGCAATCCAGACTCTGAATGGCCCGTCCTGGACCATCAGGATTCCGCTCGCCTGCCGACACTGGCGCCCTCCCTACTCCACTACCAATCGCCACCTCGCCCTCTGCCCGTTTATATCCATTTCGACCCAGTACACGCCCGATGGCCAATGCCTTACATCCCAGCTCAGGGTTTTGCTGCCAGGGAGGGTATTTCGCTCCGCTACCAACTGCCCTATTGAATGGAAGATGCGCACCCTGCCCTGTTGAACGGGGAGTTGCCGCCAGGAAAGGCGCACTATTCCACTCGCCGGATTTGGCGAAAGCCGGACGCCTTGTGCCCAGGCGGGACTGTCCAGATTCGTGAGAATAGTAATTTGGTAACGGATGATACTGTCACAGCCCAATGTGCTCTCCAGTGTTTCCGTGATTACCGTATCCTGGTTTATGGCAATGCCCCGCCAGTCGCCGGGCGCGTCCAGGGCGACCGCAATTTCGGTGGTGTCTTCAATGGTTAGCACATTCACATGGTGCCAGATGATACTGTCCTTCTCCGGCATTTCAAAAACCTGCTTAAGGATGGAATCCTGCTCAATCATCTGGCCCAGGTAGAGATCGCCGGGGCAGAGGGTGGTGAAAATGGCTGCTGCGATACTCGGCTTTTCGATGAGGTGCTCCGTTGTGTTGGTGATGATAGGTGGATTGAAGTCGAAGTAGATGGCTGCTTCGTTTTCGATACGAGTATAGGGTAGAATGCCTTTTACCGGCTCGATGGTATAGGAAAAGAAGCCATGGCTCTCCGCCTCACTGCTGGTGCTATCGGGCAGGTTGATGTCCGGAAAGGTAATGGCCAGGGTCCGGTCCGGCAGAATGACCCATTCATGGGCATGAGAAGACGGGCCCGTCCGGAAGCTGGCCAGGCTCAGCTGAGGGGAAAGCTTGTCCCGAATGGTGACGGTGCGCGCCATATCGGCGCCCACATTCTGAAAGTGGATCGTGTACTGAATGCGTTGATCGAATCCAATAAAGTGCTCCTCACCGTAGCCTTCCGGGACAGCCACCTTGATATTGGGGTCATACGGGCCAATGACCGGCCCGCAGCGTTCCACCGCAAAACCGTCGCCATTACTGCCAGGGAAGGCATTCAGAAGGCCGGTATCCAGGGGCGACAGGCAACCCGCGGCCAGCAGGCTGACAGGCTCCGGATGGGGGTGCCCGTCCGGTTGTTCTAACTCAAACAGGAAGGCATCCATGCCGGCAAGAGCGCGAATGGTATCCGCCTCTCCCGGCCCCAGCTGCAGGCTCCCCGATTCCAGCAGCACGATGTCGTCATTGACGATATTGAGCTGGTAGGTTTCCGGGACAGCCATAGCGCCATTGCCTGCATTTTCTACCCGAAACGCCAACGAATCGCCATCGCAGAAGGAAGAGGCTCGCAAACTGGCGCCGTCCCACTCCGCCAGCATGGGGCTGCAGAGGGAGTCGGGGAATATGCGGGCCTCATAGCACAGCACCTCGCCCAACACCAGGTTCT
>JAGQXQ010000079.1:19711-24179 GCA_020436535.1 Phaeodactylibacter sp. | reverse complement strand
ATCACATAATCCATATATAGATATAGTCTAAAAATTGAAATAAAACGCCATAACCCTGGCTATAAACCGACTTGTTCGAGATAAAAAACAGGATTATTTTTACTAATGTTGCGTAAGCGTGCGCAAAGGTAAGGGGATTTGAATAAAAATTATACGCTACCCCTATCAAAACCGATGAAGAGCTGTTTTTTTACTATGAACTTATTTTATACAACTACCATAAATAACAAGCTGGCCATCCTTCCGGAAGATGAAGCCCGCCACTGTATACAGGCCCTTCGCCACAAAGTTGGAGACACCATTAATATAACAGATGGCAAAGGAAATATTTATGAAGCCCGGATCGTAGAAGCCAGCAAGAAAAAATGCGCGGCCTTTATAGAAAAGACTCTGCCCTCCACCGTTCGCCGCAACCACTATCTCCATCTCGCCATTGCACCTACTAAAAACATAGCCCGCCTGGAATGGTTTTTGGAAAAAGCCACGGAGATTGGAATAGATGAAATAACCCTACTCGTCAGCGAGCATTCAGAGCGCCGTAAATTGCGGCTGGACCGACTGGAAAAGATACTGATTTCGGCTATGAAGCAATCGCTGAAAGCAGATTTGCCGCGGCTGAACGACATGGCCGGTTTTCAGGAATTTCTCCGGCTGCCGACGGAGCCCGGCATCCAAAAATATATGGCTTACCTGGGGCCGGGTGTTAAGGGGGCGCTAAAAGACAACTACCAGCCCGGCTGTGGCGTTTGCATACTGATAGGCCCCGAAGGGGGATTTAGTCCGGCAGAGGCCCAGGCCGCCGCTGCCGCCGGGTATACTCCGGTAAGCCTGGGCCCCAGCCGCCTCAGGACGGAAACGGCGGGCCTCGCCGCCTGCCACACCATTAACTTGTTAAACCAATGATTTTTATGAAGCGAATACTCATAGCCGCCGCTATTCTTATTGCTTTTTCTTTTAAAGGAGCGGATGCTCCATCTGCCCTGCGCATGGCCCTGCTCAAATACAGTGGTGGCGGCGACTGGTATGCCAATCCCACGGCCCTGCCCAACCTGGCTCGCTTTTGCAACCAGTATCTGGGAACGGATTTTGATACCGATTACGCCGAAGTGGAAGTCGGTAGCGCCGAGTTATACAATTATGCCTTTGTACATATGACGGGCCACGGTAATGTGGTGTTCTCTGATGCGGAGGCTGACAACTTGAGAAATTACCTCATCGGAGGCGGTTTTCTTCATATCGACGACAACTACGGAATGGATAAATACGTGCGGTTGGCTATGAAAAAAGTATTTCCGGAACTGGAATTTATTGAATTGCCTTTCGAACACGAAGTTTATAAGCAGGAGTTCGATTTCAAGAATGGCTTGCCCAAGATCCACAAGCATGATGATAAGGCGCCTCAAGGCTTTGGCTTGTTCTGGGAGGGGCGCCTGGTTTGCTTTTATACCTATGAATGCGACCTGGGGGACGGCTGGGAAGACCAGGATGTACACAACGACCCCGAAGACATCCGCCTTCAGGCCCTGAGAATGGGCGCGAATATTGTCCGCTTTGCGTTTGAGCAGTAAGCTCACTCCCAAATAAGAGAGCGTTTATTTTTAATGTATCTTTTCAGATTGAGCCAAAAGGCTACAAAAAGATAAAAGATCACAGGAGACCCCAGTGCGACGAAAGATAGGTAGATAAAATAGAGGCGAACTCTGGCTGAGGCCACGCCCATTTTCTCGCCGAGATAGCTGCAAACGCCGAAGGCAGAGCGCTCCAGAAGATTTTTTATTGTATGCATAGCAAAACGATTGAGCAATAGAGTAACAATTATCTGCGAAAATTGATCTAGCTAAGTGCAAAAATATGTAACTGTTAACACTATCTCGTTATCCATACCCTTATTGATATACATCCTGCTGCGAAAGCTGGGCCATTTCTGCCGGCGTTTCGAGAGAATGGCCGGGGTCGGAAGAGGAATTATCCTGTCCGGAGAAAAGATAGAATGCGCCGAATGCGCCTACCAAAAAAATGATCAATACGATGATGCCTTCTGCTTTTGATGATTTATGGTTGCGTGACATTGTTTTAAGTTGTGATTGGGTTGAAGAAATAGTTTGCCAGGCCCTGCCGGTGGCGACAGGGTAAAGGGGGGAGAGATGGTTTGGGGGAAGGCATACGAAGGGCCCACCTTTGCTTGTGCAAAAGAATAAGGAGATGCAAAACCTGCCTTTAGGGCATAGGAGGGGCTATCCGTTGCGGTGCAGCGGCAGAATAGCTAAAGCCTGACGAGAGGGCATAAAAATGGCTCTCCGGCTTTATGCCGGCTCAGGCGCAGCGATTGTGCATAGCAAAGCCCTTACCCAGGGGGGCGGTACAGGGCGTAGCCTGCCTAATCTCCTCCGTTGGAGCTTCGATCGTATACCAGTTTTGGAGTTGCTTTAACCCGTGGGAGGACGTTTATGCGGGCCAAAGAGCGGAATGCTTTGAGCATGAAAATGTGGGGGAGGGCCGAGACAGGCCAGGAGAAGGTGTAAAATCTTGTGCATAATGTAACTAGTTTGTATGAATTGGGAATAAAAGTTCCTACAGGAGTAGGGGTGTGAAGTTTTTGGGAACGAGAACAAATACGCTCACAATATATTATTTTTATTTGTAATGTGTTCATTTTTTTTGCTGCTTTTTAGTGTTTTTTACATTAATGGATTCTTTACTATGAACAGCAAAACATGTGCCAAAAAAATAATATATGTGTACTTTATTCCTCCGAAATAAATTGAGCATGAGGTTGCTTGGGTAGAAGAAGCCACAACCTGCCGAAATAATTAATGCGGCCGGCAATGCGGGCCGCCTCGCTACCCACACCGACATACAAGTCGACATGGCCGGCTCCTTTGATGGCTCCGCCTACATCCTGGGCGACGAGAAAACGGTATTCATGACGGACCACCCGGTGTTTTTTCCGGTCGTAAACGGGAAAGGCTGCCAGCAGGCAACTGCCCAGCGGTATGTATCTACGGTCAACGGCAATCGAATAACCGCTGGTGAGGGGGACAATACCGGCCCCTGTGGGCTGTGAAGACCGTTTGCGGGTGAAGAAGGTATAAGATGGGTTTTGGAAAAGAATGGTGTCCCGAAGGGTAGGGTTTTGTTTGAAGTAGCGGCGGATACCGCTGATGGAGAGGTTGTTCGGGGTAATATCTTCCCGGTCGGAGATGTACTTTTCAATACTGCGATAGGGATATCGGTTGGTGCCATTATAGGCGAAGAGGTCGAGTTGGCCATTGGAGTATTCTACAAAACCAGATCCTTGTACCTGCATGTAGTAAATGTCGACTTTATCAGCAGCATAAGCTAGTTCCAGTCCCATACCCTTCAATACGTTCTTACCTTCTATCTCCCGGCGGGTGGGCAAGTCGCCTTCCCATTCCAGCGGGCGGTCATACAACGGGTATTGGTAAGGCCCTTTCGGCTCTTTTCTCACCTGGATCACCGGCGTGTAGTAACCGGTGAAGCGCACATTGCTCCGTTGGTCTGCTCCCCATATCTGATGAGCTTCGAGCTGTTCATTCAGGCCGAAGGGCTTGGTGTGTTGCCAGGCAATAAGGGTGCGTATCGTTTCTTCCAACTCCTCATAAGTGATCCTCAAGCTGCCTACCTGCTGATTTTTTTTCCGCGGTTGAAGGCGAAGCAAGTCAAGGTTGTTTTCGAGCGCTTCGACAAATTGGCCATCGATGACCGGAAGGTTAAAGGTATCAAGGCCAACGGGTTGATAAACTTCCGTCATCCTGGGTAGGCTGGCCAGCTTGCCATCACGCCTTGGTAGGTGGCTATGGCTCCCCTCGCCGGCCGAAAGAGTATCACGCTCGCCGGGGGGAGGCAGAGGGCCATTTCCTGTTGTAGGCTGCTCGCAGCCGAGGGTGAAGGCCAAAAATGTGATAACCAAGGTTTTATGTTTATTCATTGCCGCAGGGAGCTTGGGCTCTTTAGCAATAATACCATTTATGTGGTTAAATCCAAAATCGTAATTTTGAGGAAGGCTGGAAAATGTTAGGCCTGCCTACTGCTTTTTTCTCCGGTGTTTTGATAATTATGCTCCTTTCGGGGGCGGGCTGCTGCCCAGTGATGGTAAGACAAAAAAGAAGCCGCTATTCACAATGGAAAGCGGCCTCGGTCAAGCAAAATAGTATTCTCAAAAATTATTACGTCCTTTTACCGGCTTTGTTTCTAAAAGGGCAGGGAAAAATCGAAAATAATTTCTCCCTGCCCATCAAAGTCAGTTACGTATAATATACGGATCAGAAATCATCAGAACTCGGGCTTAGGCTCTTCCTTTGAGCATGAGATTCCAGTATATAAAATGTGACTTTTGTCACTACCAACTACGCTAGTGCGGCAATTTGCTGCGCAACAGGCCATAGGTGAAGGTGCCGAACATGGCCGCCGCCAGAAATACGACCAATACCGTGTAGCCGCTTCCCAT
>JAGQXQ010000079.1:13722-19580 GCA_020436535.1 Phaeodactylibacter sp. | reverse complement strand
CTTCGGTGGATTTCATGTGCGTCCGTTTGATGAGTTGTACGATGCCTATGCCGGCAATGATAGCTGAAAAGATGATGCCGTACATGTGGAAGGACTGAAAGTGAAACATTTCATAGATACGGAACCAGGAAACCGCTTCGGACTTGTAAAGCGTGACGCCCAGCAGAATGCCGACGAATATATATCTGGAAATTTTCATGGTTATTCGTTTTTAAGCTCTAAAAAAGAATGGGGAATATTAGGTGGGTCATAATGAGCCCACCAATGAAGAAACCAATGACGGCAATCAGAGAAGGCAACTGCAGGGCCGACAGGCCGCTAATGGCGTGCCCGGAAGTACAGCCTCCGGCGTAGCGGGCCCCAAAGCCGACCATGAACCCTCCTCCCACAATGATGATCAGCCCGCGCAGGGTGAACAGGCTTTCCCAACTGTAGAATTCCGGGACCAGCGGCACTGCGCCCTGCTCGTAATTGAACCCCAAGCTCTTCAGGCTTTCGACAGTAGCCGCGGAAACGTGTGCTACATCGCCACTACTGCTCAGAAAGTAATGGGAGGCGATATACCCTCCGAACATAGCGCCCAGCGCAACCATCAGGTTCCAGCCCTGGGACTGCCAGTCGAATTTGAAAAAATCGGAAAATTCCCCGGCGCCATCGGCCGCGCACATGATCCGCAGGTTGGCGGAAATGCCAAACTCTTTGCCGAAGTACAACAGGATAAACATTGTCAGCGCGATCATCGGGCCGCCAACCCACCAGGGCCAGGGCTGGCTGATGAAATCCTTGATCTGGATAAGAAATTCAGGTACCATTTTTTTGGTTTTTACCTTTAATGATTCTGAAGCTATGGTTATTAGCTCCTGTTTTGTACCACCAAAAGTAGTGCTTTCAAAGAACGCGGCAATGTGATGCGCATTACATAAGGGGGTGATTTATATCAACCTGGAAGGGTGATTTTCTATACCCCGTCTTTGTTTTTATATTAGCATTGTGCAAGGTATTCTCTCCTGAGAATCTATGAGGATAAATTCAGCCTTTTCCTGAGTAACTTCCTAAGAGCCGGCCTGTTTTTCGGGTTCAGGAGGTTGAGTGCCCTTACTCCGCAGAGCTTTTCCACCAGTTCTACCGCTGCAATGGTATTGGTGGCCGGCCCACTGACCAGGTCGGGCTGTAGGTCGAAGCTCTTCATTACTCCATAAACCGCGTAGGGGTCGGAAGCGCACAGCATGGTGCAGCAGATATTCTCGCGGATGTAATCGATGGCCGCATCTCCATTGTAAGGCTCCAGGGGAGAGGCGCCGATCTCCACCACCGCTATATCGCCTTCTTCTGCAGCCATTAGGGAGAGCAAGTGTTCGAGGGCGGGTACATATTTTTCTTTACTGCAAACCGTAGAAGGCAACCCGGCATCCACAAAATCAAAAACTGCAACGGCGCCTGCATCCTTGATCGCCAGAATGTCCCGGTAGCGGCCGGCGCCGGTCACCTTGGCGCCTAATACTTTGAGGCCCATCGATCGGAGTTCCCGAGTCACAATACGGGCGGTGGTGGTCTTACCGGCCGACATAGAGGTGCCGGCCATCAACACTACCGGTTTGATGAAGGGGCGCGGCGTTACCGGCGTCACCGAATTGCGCATCGTACATTTGACGCCTGCCCGGATAACATGCCCCAGGTAGTCCAGCTGGATGGGAATAGGGGAGAAGGTGGACATAGACGTCACCTTGCCGATCAGCCCGGCGGCGGTCATCAGGTGAAAACGCTCATGAGGTTGGATCGCCTTCCAGGTGCCAGTGATCTCCAGGGTGGCATGGCGGATGCCCAGAGCTCCGATCAGGCGTTCGCCCTTGAGGGGGTCCATCATTCGGCCATTATGCAGTTCGATCCGGGCGGTTTCCGATCCGGGCTTCATCAATTCCACAGCAATGAAATCGCCCGTTGCCCATTGGCTGAAAGGGATGGGGCGGGTTTCAAAAGCCGCCCCCATCAGCCCGGAATTGCGGGCCAGAGAGGTGAAGGTGAATTCGTATTGCATTGGTTAGAGATTCAACGTTTTATTGACTGGTGCCGTTGCGAATTAGCGAATACCGAATTATCGAACATACCCGCCTTCAGGCAGACGGTAGCAACAGCAACAGTGCCAATAGGGTAGTTCTTTCCAGAAGTTTGTCCAGGAAGATAAATTCATGCAGGGCATGGGCGCCGTCGCCGGCCGTGCCCAGTCCATCCAAGGTAGCGGTATAAAGGCTGGTGGTATTGCCATCGGAGCCACCGCCGGCTACCGCTTGTTCCAATTCCAGCCCCAACTGTCTGCCGGCCTGCTGCGCCTGCAGCCAAAGGCGCCGGTTACGGGGCGTGCGTTCCATCGGGGGGCGCCCGAAGCCGCCTTCTATGTCCAGGCTGACACCCGCTGTTGCCGGCTGGAGGCTGAGGATGGCCTGGCTGACGCGGTTGGCATCTTCCTGAGTGGGTACCCGTACATCGATTACCGCCTTGCTGATGGGCGCTACCACATTGGGGGAGACCCCACCTTCCACCATTCCCACGTTCACGCTTATGCCGTTTTCAGGTTCGTTGAGGGCAAACAGGCGCTGGATCTGATAAGAGAGTTCCAGAATGGCGCTGGCGCCCTTGCCAGGGTCGAGGCCGGCATGGGCGGCTTTGCCTCTGGCCATTAAGGTAAACCTGCCCAGGCCCTTGCGGGCGGTTTTGAGCTTGCCGCTCAGCCCTAAAGGGGGTTCCAGAATGAAGGCTCGTTCGGCGATGCGCGCCAGGCGGCGGATGGCGGGCCCACTTTCCCGACTGCCGATCTCCTCGTCGGAATTAATCAGGCAGACGGGCGTTACTTCCATCTCCCGTCCCAGTGCTTGTATGGACTGCAGAGCGAAGACCATTTGCGTGAGGCCAGCTTTCATATCGAAAATACCGGGCCCCTTAAGCCGGCCATCCGTTTCTTCAACCGGCATCTTTTTCAGCGTCCCCTTTTCCCAAACCGTATCGCAATGCCCGATCAGCAGTTGAAGGGGCTGGCAACGCTGCCGTTGGGCCGGGCGGGCCAGAAGGTAGCCCCCGGTTTGCCGCCCCGGCATACGCAGGCATCTGAAGTCGAGGCCCCTCAATTCTTTAATCAGCATGTCAAAGAGCGCATCCTGAGATTGGGAGTCATGAGAGGGCGTTTCTGTTGCCGCCAGGCGCCGCAGGAAAGCCTCCATCATGGGGCGATGTTCCTGGAGGTACTGCTGGATATCTTGAACGTCCGCTGACATGAGTTCAGTTTTTAAAGTCCCGGGGAAAAGGGAAAACCAGGCTTTCCCGAATTTCGGCAAAGCGTCCGTAGGCCAGATAGGCCAGCAGAGGCGAACGGTAGATCTGTTCCTGTTCGTCCTGCTCCGAAGTGCGCAGGTATTCTTCGTCTACAAAGGCGCCGGTGATGCGGCCGCAGATGAGGCTGTGCCGCCCGAAGCCGCCTACTGTTTTCAGATGCTCACATTCAAAGAATAGATAACTACCCTCCAGAAAGGGGGCGTCAACGGAAGGGGCCATGCGTAGCGGGAGGCCCTGAAGGATCATTTTTTCACTCTGCTCACCCTCACAACGGGGAGAAGCCGACAGGCCAGCCAGCACTATCTGGCCAGGTTTGGGAAAGCTCACCGTGAAAAAACCTTCGCGGGCCACATTGTGGTAGGTTGAATGGCCAGGAGTGCACACGAAACCGAAAAAATTGTCCTGCCCCAGTGGTGTGGCCATGTGTTTAGGCGCCAGGTCATAGCCTTTTTCCTCCTTGGTCCCGATCACCACCAGCGGTGCCACCGTGAAGAACTGCTCCCAGATGGGGCGGTGGGTATCGAGCGCGATGATGTTGTTCTTGAGTAATGACATAACCTGCTTTATTAGTCTAAAAAGATCGTAACTTATCAGTTCAGGATCACTGACATTTGCTACCTGCCGGAGTGAGAACGGTCATCGGAAAGGAGTATGGAAATGGTCAACTTATTTTCTTGTTCCTGAGGCTAATTCCCACGATTATGTCAAAGTTCAACGGAGCCCTTTTTCAGTATCCGCAGTTACTGGCCTTCGGGTTTACACTGGCTTTTTTTTCTGGTTTTGGGCAGACCTTCCTTCTTTCCCTCTATGTACCGGAGGTCGCGAATTCCTTTACCCTCAGCAATACTCAACTCAGTAGCCTGTATGCTATCGCGACACTGGGCAGCGCCTTCACCTTGCCGTGGGTAGGGCATTACGTCGATATATGGCCCTTGCGGCGCTATACTTCAGCTGTTCTTCTGGGGCTAGGCGCCGCATTGCTGGTATTGTCGCTGGCGCCGCATCCGCTAGTGGTCCTGGTAGGGTTCTGGGGGCTGCGGCTCGGCGGACAGGCCCTGATGGGGCATACTGCCATTTCTACCCTGGCTCGCGCTTATCAGCAGGCAAGGGGTAAAGCAATCAGCTTGGCGACCCTGGGGCATCCCGCCGGCGAGGCAGCCCTCCCTCTGGCTGTGGCTGCCCTGATCATGGCAGTTGGCTGGCGTGGCGCCCTCCAATTTTCGGCAGCGGCAACGGCCATTATCGTGTTGCCCTTGTGCTTGTGGTTGTTGCGATCCGCCCCATCATCGGTAGCTTACCCTGCTGGAAGGAGCTGGAAACTGGCGCCGGCGGGACTTTCTTTTGGGCCTACTTACTGGCATCTGCTGGGCAGCGCCAACTTCTGGGCCCTGGCCCCTGCCGCCTGCTTGTGGGGTGCAACCATCACCGCCGTGCTCTTCTTTCAGCTTCAGCTCGGCGCCACTCGCGGCTGGGACCCCCATTGGGTGGCAGGCTCGATTGCCGCTTTTGCTCTGGCCAACGCCCTGGCCATGATGGGGTCCGGCATTTTGGCCGACCGCCTGACAGGCAGGCGGGCCTATCCCTTTTTCCTCCTGCCTATGCTATTGGGCTTGCTGCTCCTGGCTTTCATTCGCCAGCCCTGGGTATACCCCCTGGTACTTTTCTTCCTTGGCTTGTCCAACGGATCGGGTAGCACCCTGTTGAATACAGCCCTGGCAGAGGTATTTGGTACAGCCAGCATCGGCGCAGTACGCAGCCTCTTTGCGATGGCTATTGTGGTGAGTACCGCTGTCGGCCCAGTGGCGTTTGGCGCCTTGCTCGACCTGGGATGGCCTTTTGAGTGGGTGTTGGGGCTGGCGGCACTGGTGTTGGCAGGTGGGGTAGGGTGGAGCACCCTTCGGGCGCCGGGACGAGTGGAAGAAACTGTAGACCCCTAAACTTAAAGGGTCCTAAGCCCTCCAAAAAAAATTAGGTAATTATCATAAATGCCCTTATCTTTGCCACAGCATTAGGAACTCCGAAAAGCTGAACAATTATTCGGTTGACTCGCAGATTTTATTTCTTCTTCCCTCACCGTTAGCAGATCTAGAATTTTCCCGCTCACCTTAATACTTGTCCATTATCAAGCTTTGGCACTGTCGCGTTCACGTGGAACGCCCGGGCGAATACGCAGCCTGGCTCGATACGGAGTTCTGATTTATTACTTTTTAACTTTATTTTGAAATGAACATTTTTGTTGCAAAACTCAACTTTGACACTCAAAGTGAGGACCTTAGAGAAGCTTTTGAAGCATTCGGCGAAGTTAGCTCCGCCAAAGTGATTGATGACAAGTACACTGGCAAGTCCCGTGGCTTTGGTTTCGTGGAGATGGATAATGATGAGGAAGCCATGGAAGCCATTAAAGAACTAAACGATTCCGAGCTGGATGGCAACACCATTGTTGTCAAGAAAGCGGAACCGCGCGGTGATAGCCGTGGCGGTGGAAACCGCGGCGGTGGCGGCGGTGGCTACAACCGCGGTGGCGGTGGTGGCGG
>JAGQXQ010000079.1:725-13694 GCA_020436535.1 Phaeodactylibacter sp. | reverse complement strand
GGTGGCCGTGATCGCTGGTAATCCGCAATAACCGTTGAAAGAAGACAATGAGGCGGGGGAGTTTTCCCCCGCCTTTTGTATTTTAACCCGGCTTGTATTTTCCCTCAGCCAAGTACATTCCTGATTTCATGCTCGTTTTCCAGCGCCTGAAAGGATCGGGTGATCTTGTTGACCTTGCTCCGCAGTCCATCCGATAAGTGTTTGTAGTTTTGTTCCACCACCGCAAAGATGGGTACGGGAATATCGTCTGTAGGGGTGTTGTCACGTGTGAAAATGATAATATTGGTATTCTGTTCGTAAAACGGGTCGATCAAAATAATATTGATGTTGGACAGGTCACTTTCTTCTTTTTTGCCAAATAATTTGAACCGGCCGCCAAAATCTTGTTTCAGTGCAATGAGCCGCTTTAGCCAGAATTCATTAACCGGCACCGCCGTCTGGTAGCGGTGAACGGTAATGTCAGGGTCTTTTTCCAATAGTCGGCGAAGGGTGCCTTCAAGTTGTTCCACCAATTCTGTATTATGTCCGCTGATGTGTTGCGCCACTTCCCCAATAATGTGTAGTTCGTGTTTTGTTTGACTGTACAGTTCAAATATCTTTTGGATAAATTCAGGATTGTACTTGCCTCGGAAAGGAATCTGCCACACTTTGGCAGAAGGGCTTAGGGAATAGGAAGCATCTTCTTTCGCCCTATCAAGTTCTGTCAGCTTTTGCAGGATATCTTTCGGGATCAACAGGCTTTTATCAAATGGCCTAAGAGTGCCTTGTGCTTTTTCATGGGCTAGCCTGCCAAGATCGTCGAAACCATGTCTAAAAGCTTCTGCCAATAATTTATTGACAGCCGTCATATCTTCTTCGGCCAGGGCGCAGTAGCAGGCTGCATAAAAGTAAACCTTTCCGTAATCGAAGTGTTTGGCCAGTTTCTTTCCTTTGCTGACAGGTACCCGGGGAAGCCGAATGTAGTTATCTGTAGGGCCTGTCAGATACTCCGAAGCACCAGGCTGCATTTTGTTCAGGCGGCCTATTAATTCCTGATCGATGGGCAAAAGGTCAGCGGTGTCTTCTGCATCCGCCGTTCTTCTGAACAATATCTCCCGGCTGCTAACGATGGTTTCAACTTGCTCATTTACTTCGAGATTCAGGCCAATTATCACATCATTGTATTGTTTGAGGGTATTGATCAGATAAATAGAAAAGCGGTGCCGGTCATTGGCTTTGACACTTAAATATAAAAACCGGTCAATTTTGAAGGCCTTCCCCCTTAGGGTTTGGTTATCTTTTATAGCCAGTACTACTTCACCGTTTGGTTCAATGGTTAATAAATCACGGGCGATGGGTTTATTGTAGGGCACATGATCCGTTTTGGCCGGAGACAAATGATAGGAGTAGTAGTGTCCTTCCAAAAAAGAGGGAATGGGCTCCCGGCCTTTTAGCTCATCCTCCTGTTTTGCCAGCCAATTAGACATTTTGGGCATTTGAGAAAACCGGTAGTTGTCGAAAAAATCATCGATCTGATAGTCCTTGCAAAGTTTGTTGTAAGTATCGCTTCCCTTGGTGTGGTTCTGAGGCAATAATTTGATAAAGCTGTCATCCTTGGAGCAGGGGATAAATACCTCTCGCCCGGCACGAAGTCGCCCGGAATCATCCCAGCCGTAATAGATCCCATAGTAAACTTTCGGATGGGCCTTATCGGGGTTATACAATAACACCTCATAGTTGTCACCATCGCCGCCTTTGATCTTTAGTTTGATATAACCGTTAGCCATTGAAGCTAAGCCTTCATATTCATAAATAGCCGGGCCGGTTGCCGGTACCTGGCTACTTCCTCTCGAAACTTTACCCAGTACTTTACCTGTTGGAGCTATATGGTAAATGCATTCCCGTAATAGGTCTGCGCGCATGCTGAGAAAGTAACAGCGGTAAAGGCCTGAAAACTCTTGAACCTTTGCATCGATCAGGGAGGCTAGATCCTGCATGGCATATACCTCATCAACTGGAGGAGAGAATTTTCTGCCGCTCAATCGTGCAAAGGCTTGAAAAGGGGGCTCCTGAGTGAAGAAGTGGCCATCTTCGATATCTTCTGGTTTGTCGGTCAATTCGAGCAGCAGTTCTCCTGCCACAGGGCTGACGCCGGCTTTGTCAACCGCATTGAAGGTGCCCGTCAGGTATTTCAGGGAGGCAAAACTGTTGTTGTAGGTCCGTAGTATCCAAAATGCTCTGGATTTGTTAGGCTCGCGGTTTTTGAAATCCAGATAGGCGAAACCACCACCTTCTTCCAAAGTTCCGGAATATTCTATTTCATTCCCTTCCATAGAAGGGTTGTCTGATTGCCGCTGGATCGTTAGGGTGGCTAGTAGTGAGTCGTTTTGAAAATCTCTTTCAACGAGCAGGATGCCTTTGGTAATGCCCGATACATCTGAAATATAACATCGGTAGTAAAATTCCTGTCTCTGGAAATGCTCGATCTTTTTGAATTCCTCGATTTGCTCCAGCAGTTCCTCTTCCCGAATATCTTGATTGTAATCATTTTTCAGGTTGTGTTGCCGGTGATCCAGGTAGTCTTCAATGTCGGAAAAGACAAAGGGTACCTCGAAAAAGGCAAATAGAAGTTCCAGATACTTATCATTGATTTTAAACTTGGAATTTTTGTGGTTTTTAAAGGGCTTCCATAGCCAGAGATACAAACAGCGCCGGTTCAGAGGGCTTACCGATCTATTAATATTCTTTCGGGCCTCTTTAAGGAAAAAATCGCAGAGTGTTCTTTTTTTTTCGGCTTCCTCTTCCGGTTGAGTTTGGTAAAAATGGCTGGTTTTGAGCTCATCCAAATTCGAAGGAACCGGGATGTCAGGGTCGGTTTCATTAAACTGTTGAATGATCTGCTGCAGGAAAAAGCGTTGCAGAGGCCTGTAAATGCTAACTTCTGGAACAGAAGAGTAAGAGGGGTGAGGGGAACCCATACTGCAATACTTATTATTTTTTTCAAGATACTTATTTTTTCTGAAAAAAGAGTGATTTTTCAAAAAAAAGGACAAGTGTAAGAAATAAAAGAGAAATCGGAAGAATAGGGAATTCCCCCCTTTCGCCATGTTGTTAATGTGTGTAAATTTGTACTATAAAATCATTTATTTAATAGCCTTTTAACCAAGTAAATCAAATAACGTTAATGGTCTTTTCAATACATAAAACAAGGGGGATGGTATTTGCCTACCCCCCCGGGCCATTCCGCCAGAGGAATTAGCGGAAGGACGTTCGCATCCCCTCATATTGAGCAGCTTTGCTCAATTTATCCAATTCTTTCCAGGGTACGGGCCTACCTTTCCACTCCAGCATTGGCCTGTTTACTATGAATATCACAAGAGTTACACTGTTGGCAATGTCATCGGGCATTGGGCAGTACCACTTGCATCTAAAACCGGCAGGAGCCGCTTTTGACAAGTGAGCCTATAACCAATGGCCTGGATTCCCATAACCGATTTAAAGTACATTCTTATGAGAAACTCACGCACAAGCCACTGGCCGGGCTCAGGTAAGGTAGCTATTATCATTTCCATGGCCGCATTGGTGCTTTCCAATCCTGGATTCCAGCTCTTTTCTTCCTACCTGGGCCAGCAAAGATCCTTACACCTGAAACAAGAGCAGCAGTTGGCAGTTGAGATTGCTGACTGGTTTGGTAAATTTGAAGTTTGCCGGCGTAACTGCCTGGCCTTTAGTGTCTACACCGTTACCTATCAATCCATTTTAGTGAAAGAACAACCGGATGCCATCATCTTTATTGGCATTGCCGGGTACTTCTTTTCTATTGGAACAGAACCTGTAAATGAACTACACTGGCTTCGCAGTTGCAGATGCCAGGTTTACGATGCATAGAAAGATGAAAAAGTGAAGCCCCCGGCTGGTACCCGGAGGCTTACTGGATTTAATCTTATTCTCGCTACCACGGATGATAGCGCAGACGAAGATCAAATAACATAGTATTCAAATATACAAAAGTCTGCTCCTAATTGCTCGTGGTAGTCATTTTTTCATTACAAAAACTGAAATTATGACTAGCCATTTTTCTGGTATGGCCTTGCTTGGGGCTGTTTCTCCTTGGAACACCGACAAAATCATCCGGCTATGAGAAACCTGATGATTGCTTTCATGGGCATCCTGCTTGGTATTTTTTTATACCAATTCTACCTCGATCAGAAGAAGATACTTGCATTGAACGCACAACTGAGAACTAAGATAGAACAGATACAGGAGATAGAAGCTCGTTTAAAGATTGTTACCGATAGCCTGGTTGATCAACGCCAGGTATACGAAAGCCGTATCGAAGGTATTGAAAATAATCGGCGCCGGGAACGCCAGGAATGGCGCCTGGAACGTCAGGCTGAACACAAAAGGTTGTCAGATACGGTAAGGGTAGTGACACTTTTGCTGGAGGAGACAGAGCAATATTTTCTTATGGAAATAGAAAGGCTCACTTTTAATTTCGAGCAGCGGATCAGGGATACAGTGGAGTACCTTGAAGCGAAAACTCATCATGCCGAAGGGCGTTTTGTTTCCGATCATTTACAGCCTAGTGGAAAGAAGCCAGGAAAACAAGGCGATGCTATATTGTCGTCCGGCGCCCGGTACTTTTTGTTGTCTCTTGCGTATGTAACCGGAATTGTCATTGTTTTCACTATTCTGGCGGCTGCGCTACAGCGGTTTTGGTGGAAAAGAAAAAGTTGGAGATTGTGATCTTTATGATGCCCTGAACAAGCTCCCTGTATTACTTGGTTTTCTGACAGGAGTGATCTAACTTCAAACCTGTCTGGCAGGCTCATTCTCAAAAAACAAGGCGTTATGAAAAATCTCCGCTTTTGGGCCAAAACCCATCCCAGGGAAAGCTGGGTGATCCTTACCGTTCTTCATTTCGTATTGGCTTATCTTTGGGCCGAAATCGGTATTTACCTCTATGTCTTCGGCTGGAAACTGGGCTGGGGCTTGTTCCTGGCCGGAGGCATTCTGGTCTTCCTGGGCCTGGTGCTCTACCCCGGCAGGTGGGAACGCAAACGCCATAGCAGGCAAAACTTCGTCAGGCGCCGAAGTGTCTTTGATGGTTTACTCCTTTTTTCCGGGTTTTTGCTTACTGTTACTACCTTCAATCAAAGTGCTCAGCGTGCCGAAGTGATATCCACCGCTGATGCAGCTGCAGTTCCTACAGTATTCAAAGACAACTCCGATGCCTCGAAGGGGATGTTCCATTGGCTGAAGGCCGGTAAGGAAAAATCAGAACAAAAACAGTGGAGAAAAAGCATTCGTAAAAGGGTGAAAGAAAAAATAAAGGAGCTGCGCAGCCAGGGTGGAAAGGGACGGGGAGCTAAGGTCATGCTCCTTGTTCTCCTTTCGGTGGGGCTTTCTTTGGGTGTTTTATTACTTTCTTGCTCCCTGGCTTGCTCCGGTGCAGAAGGGGCGGCTATATTGTTGGCCATTCTTGGTGTCGCAGGCATCGTTTGGCTTCTTTCTGCACTGGTGGGGAAAATATACCCGGAGCAAAGCCCAGTCCAGCGGTTGGGATCGGCCCTGCTTATTTTCCTGGGTACTATCCTTTTGGGGATTGGCTTCATTTCTGCTATAAATGGCTGAGAGCTTATTAAAAAAGCACCCTGCTCACTGCATAATAAATGGCCATCAGTGCAGAAAAAACGGCGCTGGCAAAAAAACGCCACCGCAAGCCGATTACATTCTGGATCAGGTAATTGCCGAGTACCGATATGGGGATATTCACCAAAAAAGAATAAATGGCGATGCGCAATAACCCCCAGCCAACCTGCTCAGCCTGGCCGGAAAACAATTCAATAAAAAAGAGGTGGCGGGCGATCCACAAAGGGTTGAAGTAAAGGATCGCCAGGCCCGTTTTGTAGAGAGAAGCCCAACGCCCCCGCCTGCTCCCGGCCTTCTTTTCTATCCAGTTGAAATAGTTGGGGATCTCAAACGCATAAAAAGTAGCGCCTACCAGGGCCAGCCCCAATAGGCGGCTCCATTGGAATTCATGCAACAGGAGGGCGGCAATACTATCGCCGCTGGTATAGATGACGGCGCCGCGTAAAATGCTCGGCCAGGAATATTCCCATTTCAAATTGCTGTGCTTTTTTCTTATAAAGGTATTATTCGGCCGGCATTATCAGGTAGTCTTGCTTTTTATTTCGAAATTGTCGGAAGTTTGTGTTACAAAACCCTTCAGATTGCGTTTATAGACCCTATGCGAGAGAAAATACGATCATTTCTGGAGCCGGCGCTGAAGCATTGGCGGCCCTTTGCTCAAAACTGGCCGCGGCTTTCCAGGCTCGTCAAGTGGGGAGGGATAAGTGCCTTTGCCGGATTGGCGCTTTTATTCTTGTCCTGGGGCGCCATATTGCTGACAGTACCCTCTGTACGCGAATTGCAGCAGGTCCGCACCCAGATCGCTTCTGATATTTACACTTCCGATAGCTTGCTTTTGGGCCGATATTACAACGAATACCGCACCGTTGTGCCCGTCGAGGAGATCCCACAACACGTCCTGAATGCTTTAGTGGCGACGGAGGACGAGCGCTTTTTTCAGCACGAAGGCATTGATTACCGCAGCTGGGCTCGCGTATTGATTAAAACGGTCCTGCAGGGTGATGAATCAGGCGGCGGGGGCAGTACGATCAGTCAGCAGTTGGCTAAAAACCTGTTTCCAAGAAGAGACTTTGCCATTTTGCCGCTACTGGTCAACAAGTTGCGGGAAATTGCCATCGCGCTCCGCCTGGAGCAAGCCTATTCAAAAAAAGAACTACTGGGGCTTTACCTGAATACGGTCCCCTTTTCGGAAAATGTCTTCGGTATAGATGTGGCCGCCCGCCGGTTTTTCAACAAACCGCCGGTAGAACTGCTTGTAGAGGAAGGGGCTACCCTGGTGGGTACCCTCCGGGCCACTACCTATTACAACCCTGCTCGTTTTCCGGACCGGGCGCTGCAGCGCCGGAATGTGGTGATCGGCCAGATGATCCGCAATGGTTATGTGGAACCGGCCGCCGGCGATTCCCTCCAGGCTCTGCCTCTGGCCCTGGAGTACAATCCGGTCGTTCGCAACGAAGATATTGCACCTTATTTCCTGGCTCATGTTCGCAAGGAATTGGAACGCTTACTGGCCGATATCCGCAAACCCAACGGCGAGGCTTATAACCTCTATACGGATGGATTGAAAGTATATACCAGCCTGAATAGTAAGATGCAGCGCATTGCCGAAGCGGCAGTGGAGGAGCACCTCACCGAAATGCAGGGCCGTTTTGACGACCACTGGAAAGGACGCACTGCCCCCTGGATGGACGTCCGTACCGTAGAACGCGCCATGAAGCAGTCGCGCCGCTACCAGCGCCTGGCTGCCCAGGGCCTTACCGAAGCACAGATCCGCCAGGCTTTTGAAAAACCGGATTCCATGACTGTATTCACCTGGGCCGGCCCGAGGCGGGCCTGGATGAGCCCTCTGGATAGCCTCCGCCATCAACTGGGTTTGCTGCAGGTGGGCTTCATCGCCCTGGAACCCTATACTGGTTATGTGCGGGCCTGGGTTGGAGGTATCGACTACAGCTTTTTCCAATACGACCACGTTACTTCTCACCGTCAGGCAGGCTCCGTATTTAAACCGGTAGTCTATACCCAGGCGCTGCGCAGCGGCATTGAGCCTTGCGAACAGATACCTAACGAGCTGACGGTCTACCACGAGTACGCCGAAGGGGACTGGGCCGTCAAGGATTGGCGCCGCGATGACCCCGAACCTCACTTCACCCTCGATGGCAAGGATGAGGACGACTGGATACCCCAAAATGCCGACGGAATCTACGGTGGCTCCTACAGCCTGGAAGGCGCCCTGGTCAATTCCGTTAACACCGTAACCGTGAAGCTTATCATGCAGGTGGGGGTAGAACCAGTGGTACAACTGGCAAGGGAGATGGGGATCACCAGTGAAGTGCCTACAGAGCCTTCTATCGCCCTGGGGACGGCGGAAGTCTCTCTTTACGATATGTCATCGGCTTTCGCTACCCTGGCCAGCCAGGGCAAACAGGTTCGCCCGCACGTTATCCGCCGCATTGAAACCCACGATGGGACAGTACTGGCGGATTTTGAGAATAGCCCCCGAAAGCAAGTGGTTGATTCGGCCCGGGCCACCATGATGACCCGCATGCTGGAATCGGTAGCCACTGTTGGTACGGCCAGCCGGCTGCGCTGGCGCTATGGCCTGTATAATGTTCCGTTGGCCGGCAAAACAGGCACTTCCCAGAACCATGCCGATGGCTGGTTTATTGGATATACTCCCAACCTGGTGGTCGGCGCCTGGGTAGGCGGCGATTCCCCTCTGGTGCGCTTTCGGAATTTTGAATATGGGCAGGGCGCTGCCACGGCCTTACCCATTTGTGCCATTTTTCTGCGGCAGGTGCTCAATGAATCCGGTTTGGAAAAATGGCAGGGCGGGGCGTTTCCCAAATTGCCGCCCGAAGAACTGCGCCGGCTGGATTGCCCGCTGCGGATTAAATCTCCTGAAGAGTTGCTTCGCGATTCCCTGATGGCGGATTCTCTTTTTAGGGATTCTCTGCTCTTGACAGATTCCCTACTGCTCGATACGCCTGTTTTGCAGCCGGTAGAGTAAAGGCCAGCAGGTTCTATCACTCCCTCACCTTCTCACTCCCTCACCCTCTCTTGGGGAGGTGATGGCTGTCGCCGGAGGGCATCCACAACTCACTCTCTCACTTTCTCACTTTCTCACTCTCTCACTTTCTCACTCTCTCTTAAGTACCCCACGATCAACTCCGCCGTTCTGCGTGAAGCTCCCCTCTTGCCCATCCGCTCCCGGATTAACCGGTAGCCTTCCACAATCCGTTGCCGGTGTTCAGGTTGCAGCAACTTCTTCAGTTCGGCCTTTAGGTTCCGGGCATTGCACTCCTGCTGTATCAATTCTTTGACCACTTCTTTGCCGGCAATCAGGTTGGCCAGCGCAATGAATTCCACATCGATCAGGCGACGGGCGATGAGATAGGACAAGTGGCCTCCCCGATAGCAGACTACTTGCGGGACGCCAAACAAGGCCGTTTCCAGCGTGGCCGTGCCGGAGGTGACCAGAGCAGCTTCGGCGTGGCGGAGCAGGGCATAGGCCTGGTTGTCAACCAGCTTGACGCGCGCCATATCGGGCCTGGCCTTATCCAGTATCTGACGGTAAAAACTTTCGGGCTGAGCCGGCGCTCCGGCAATGACAAACTGGTGTTCCGGAAAATCGGGAACCACTTCCAGCATCACTTCCAGCATGCGTTCGATCTCCTGCTTGCGGCTGCCGGGCAACAGGGCTATGATGGGCTGGGCGCCCAGTTCATTTTCTTCCCTGAAGTTTTCCCGGGCAGGCCGCTCATCCACCACGTCCATCAGGGGGTGGCCGACAAAGTCAACCTCATAATCGTATTGCCGGTAGAATTCTTGCTCAAAAGGCAGGATGACGAACAGGCGGTCTACGCTGGCTTTGATGCCGTGTACCCGGCTGCTGTGCCATGCCCACAATTGGGGGGAGATGTAGTAATATACCTTGAACCCCTCTGCCTTGGCCCATTTGGCAATGCGCAGGTTGAAGCCGGGATAGTCGATCAGGATTAATGCATCGGGCTGGTAGCTGAGGATATCCTGTTTGCAGAACTTCATGTTACCAAGTATGGTGCGCAGGTTCATCAGCACTTCGACAAACCCCATAAAGGCGAGTTCCCGGTAGTGTTTGACGAGCTGCCCGCCGGCCGCAGCCATAAGGTCTCCTCCCCAGATGCGGCAATCCGCTTCCGGGTCTGCGTCCCGCAGCCCCTTGATGAGGTTGGAACCGTGCAGGTCGCCGGAAGCTTCCCCGGCGATGATATAGTATTTCATAGAATATACTTTCCGAAATAAACTACCCAGACGATAACGTAGAGCACAGTGGCCAGCACCACGCCCCGCATGGAATTGGTGGACCGCCGCTTCTGGAAGGCGTTCAGGGGGATCAGGTTGCAACAGATGGCAATAATGCCGGTGGTCCGTTCCCGAAACATGGGAGAGAATCCTTTGGTGCTGACCGTTCCCATCGCTTCGAGCTGATGATAGAGCAGCATCAGCAGGCCGAATACCAGCAGGGGTATAATGATCCCGGAAGCCAGTCCAATCAGTATGGAGTTTTTATTGAGCATTTTGTTGTTTTATGGTAACTGTTTAGGTGGGGGCCATGATGCTTTTGCCACTAAGGCACAAAACCCCACAAAATTTAGAACGGCCCATCTAGCCGCCCAGGCAAGCTTTAGTGCCTGCTTATGAGGCACCACGTGACAAATTTAGAAGAATAGCCAGAAATTGGCCGCCCAGGCAGCCGGTATTTCGAAAAAATGTTAAAAACAATACCGCACCCAACACCTCTGCATCTTTTTGCGTCCCTATTACAAACGACTAAACCCTAATAACTATGCGCGCCCTCTTTACCCTTTTATTTTTTTGCGGGGCCAGTTCCCTTTTTAGCCAGGAGTCACTTTGGTTGGGGGAGGCTTCCGGCAGAGAACTGGGGCTGAACATTACCGCTACCCTGGCCGGTTTTTTTAACAATGGCGGGCAGGGGCTGCCTGCCGACCCCTATCTGTTCAGCCTGAAGTTCAGCCGCGCCAACCGCGCCCTCCGGTTGGGCATCGGCGGCCGTTTTCAACGGCGCACAGAATTTCTATCCATTGGAGAACGGACCGTTATCAACCAGCAATTAGAATTGCGCGGTGGGTACGAGTGGCGCCAGTCTTTCGGCGCCCGGTTTACTTTGTTCTGGGGAGTTGACTTGGCGGGGCGCTACCGAAACGAATCGGTCCGCCTGTCCAGTTTCCCTAATGATATTACCGTTAGCTCAAGGGAACTTGGGTTGGGAGGAGGGCCGTGCCTGGGCATGCTGTTCCATTTGAGCCCCAGAGTGAGTCTTTCCACTGAATCTTACCTCTACGCTTATTATGTATCCGGTCGTGAGGAAGATCCGGCAAGCGACCCCTTTCAGCCAACCATTATCAGGTCTGAAGGGGTAGACATTTCGCCGGTATTGCCCAGTTCGCTGTACGTCATCTTCAAATTTTAAACCTATGCCCAAGCGCTACTTTCTTTTTATAACCTTCGTGTTGCCTGGTTTTTTGTTGTTTGGCCAGGAAGCGCCCGGCAGGCAACCCGAAGGGCGCGCCCATTCCGCCGGGCTAAACGCCTCTCCATTGTTGGTGCAGTTGATTCCCTTCAATCGAAGCAACCCTAAAGTATTGGGGCCCTACTTCATTACCTACCGGGTATATACCGATAAGAACCGGGCTTTCCGCCTGGCCCTGGGCTGGGATGTAGACGCGAGCTTTTCCGCAGATGAAGCCCAAAGCCATTTCAATTTCAGAATGGGCGTAGAGCGGCGCCGGAAGATCGCCGAACGCTGGTCTTATTCCATGGGCTGGGACGTGGCGGTATCGGCCGGTGACTTCAACCTGCCGGGAGAAAAGGAAGTGGATTCCGGCTTCATTGGCCTGGGGCCCACCTGGGGATTCGAGTTTTTTCTCAACCGGTCGGTAAGCCTCTCTACAGAAGTATCCCTTTGGGGGGGGCTCGACCTCAATGAGGGAATCCCCCGCCTGCAGGTCGTGCCGCCGGTGGCACTGTTCCTCAATGTATGGCGGCCGAGGAAAAAGAAGTAACAACTTATTGTTTCACCTATAATGCCTTTGATGATGAAAAACGCACTTTACCTTTTCCGTTGGCCCCTGCTCTGCCTGTTGGCGGTACTGGCGGCATGTGAACTTTCCAATGAAAAGCCTTCGGAAATGGACGCGCCCGTCCTGCCGGAGAATGTCTACAATTATAGCAATGTAGATATACCGCCCTTTATGGCCGGAGATTTTAGTAATGGCGGCATGGTCGTTGACAATGGCCAGTTGATCAATCTGGACTTCGCCCCTTCCGGCAATTCCTTTGAGCTGGCTAATATAACTGATGCCGGCGCAACCCTCGGCAGGGTTTTGTTTTACGACCGCCAGCTTTCCATAAACAATGCTGTGGCTTGCGGCTCCTGCCACCGTCAGGAATTTGCCTTTGCCGATGGTAAAAAGGGCAGTGAAGGCTTTGGTAGTAAAGTGACGCCCCGCAACTCCATGGGCATCGTCAACGTGGCGATGAACAACAACCTGTTTTGGGATTCCCGCATTGCCTCTCTCCGGCAGATGGTCACTAAGCCGGTGCAAAACCACATAGAGATGGGCATGGAATCGATGGAAGTACTGTCGGAAAAACTGGCGAAAGCCGATTACTACCCTCCGCTTTTCGAAGCCGCCTTCGGCACCCCTCAGGTCACCGAAGGCCGCATTGCCTTGGCACTCACCCAGTTCCTCAGCTCCATGATCACCGCCAACAGCAAATTTGACCATGGCCAGGAAAATAATTTTGCCGCATTCTCCGAGCTGGAAAAAATGGGGCAGGGGCTTTTCTTCAGCGAGCGGGCGCAGTGCTCTTCCTGCCATAGCGGGCCGAATTTCAGCGCTCCGGATGCTCCGGGCGGCCCCTACGGCGGCTCTGATGTGCGGGGTACGGCCAACATCGGCCTGGACCTCGTGTATCAGGACAATGGAAAAGGCGACGGCCAGTTTAAGATTCCCAGCCTGCGCAATATAGCGCTCACGGCTCCCTACATGCACGATGGCAGGTTCAATACGCTGGAGGAAGTGGTGGAACATTATAACAGTGGCATCCAGGCACACCACAACCTGGACCCCAAATTTATCGGGCCGGACGGCAACCCCAGAAGGCTGGGGCTCAACGTAATGGAGAAAAGTGCCCTGGTGGCTTTCCTCAAAACACTAACCGACGAGCAACTGGTGCAGGATGTGCGTTTTTCCGACCCGTTCCGTTAACCGGATCACTACAGGCTTTCCAAAGCCTTCAGACTCTTGAAAGCCCGGTAGTTGGTCAGGTCGTGCA
>JAGQXQ010000079.1:0-675 GCA_020436535.1 Phaeodactylibacter sp. | reverse complement strand
AGATATCGGTATCATCGCCTTTGTCTTCATTGACGAAGCGGCCGGTCAGCCAGTAGTACTTTTGTCCCCGGGGGTCTTCCGCCACGGTGAACTCCTCATCCCAGCGCGCTTCGGCCTGTCGGCATACCCGCATTCCTTTAATTTGGCCTTCTTCCAGGCTTGGAATGTTGACGTTGAGCAGGCTGCCCTCCTCCAGGCCGTGGGCCAGCACGTATTCCATCAGTTGCCGGGCGAATGGCTTGGCCGGCTCGAAATTGGCGTTGTGGGAATAATCCAGCAAGGAGAAACCGATGGAAGGGATGCCCTCCAGGGAGGCCTCCATAGCTGCTGATAACGTGCCGGAGTATATGATGTTGATGGAGGCATTGGAGCCGTGGTTGATACCGGAAACGCACAAGTCGGGCTTGCGGTCTTTCAGCACGATATGTTTGGCCAGTTTGACGCAATCAACTGGTGTGCCTGAGCATTCGTAAGCTTCTATCCCCTCATAAATATCAGCGGGATGAAGGCGGATAGGGTCGCTGACAGTAATGGCGTGGCCCATGCCGGATTGGGGCGAGTCGGGGGCAACCACCACCACTTCACCCAACTCGCGGGCTACGCTCACCAGCGCGCGGATGCCAGGGGCCGTAATACCATCATCGTTAGTTACCAGAATAAGGGGCCTTTTCATAG
>JAGQXQ010000447.1:25082-25568 GCA_020436535.1 Phaeodactylibacter sp. | reverse complement strand
TTGCTAAAAACAACAAAGATTTCAAGCTGGCCCCTTCCTTTTTTAAAACACTTGATTGGGCAGTAGAACAGGCCCTGGAAAACGATTTGATGGCTATTATAGACCTGCATGAGCATCACGCTATGCAAGAGGACCCCATAGGCATTCAACCCCTGTTTTTTGCCATTTGGGAGCAAATTGCAGAGCATTATAAAGGCCATCCCAGTGAAGTGCTCTTTGAAATTGCCAACGAGCCCAACATGGATCCCCAAATCTGGAATCAAATACATGCCAGGGCTCACAAGATCATCAGATCTTCAAACCCTGACAGAACGATACTCATCGGAACCATATATGGAAACCAAATACGGCATTTGAAAGATTTGGACTTGCCTGTGGAAGACAGGAATATTATCGTAGCGATTCATTATTATTCGCCCATTCAGTTCACTCATCAGGGAGCTCCCTGGTCAACGAAGAACAAGGATCTGAGCGGTATAACATTTA
>JAGQXQ010000447.1:23473-25013 GCA_020436535.1 Phaeodactylibacter sp. | reverse complement strand
AGGCCATTGACCCTGGGGGAATTTGGTGCTTATGAAAAAGCGGATATGGCCTCCAGAGTCAGGTGGACTAACTTTGTTGCCAGAGAAGCTGAGGCAAGAAACTGGAGCTGGAGTTATTGGCAGTTCGATTCCGATTTCATTGCCTATGACATAGATAAAGAGGAGTGGGCCGCACCAATAAAAAATGCACTACTAGGCATTAAGCCTGAAATATTTACCGTTAAGGGGCCTGTGAACCCGGAAGATTTAGGGGGTTCCCTGACACACGAGCACATCATGTCAAATTTTGGCGCTGTACCTTTAGAGGCAGGCCAATATGACGAAAGGGCTCTTTTTCGGCAGGTCATTCCCTATCTGCGAAAATTAAAGTCAATGGGGGTTAATTCGATTTTTGACTGTACCTCCGCATACTTTGGTAGGCAACCAGAAATCTTGAAAACAATAGCCGATTCAACAGGATTAAACATCATCACAAATACCGGGTATTATGGAGCGGCCAATGACAAATATGTGCCCGAATTTGCCATTGATGCAAGTGCAGTCCAAATAGCAGAAGCTTGGATCAGTGAGTTTGAAAATGGGATTGGAGATTCAGCTATCAAACCCGGGTTCATCAAATTGGCATTTGATGATGGGGCTCCCTCTGAGTTGGATGTCAAGCTGTTTGAAGCAGGAGTTATTACTCACCTGGAAACTGATATGACATTGGCGGTACATACCGGCAATAATAAGGAAGCGGTAGAGGAACAACTAAGAATCTTGAATAAGTACAATGTATCATTGGATAATTGGGTCTGGGTACATGCCAGCCAATTGAACGATGTGGAATACCTGCTAAAAACCGCCTCAGGAGGTGCCTGGATATCTCTTGACGGAGTAAAGGAATCAAACGTCCAGGAATATATCGAAATCCTGAAGCGTTTTCAGGCCGAAAAGCTTCTCCATAGAGTTTTGTTGTCCCATGATGGAAATGGATTTCCCGGAGGTGGTAAAATCAGGCCTTTCACATCTGTCCTAGAGCATCTGATCCCTGCTATGCGCGATTCCGGATTTACGAGTCAGGAGGTTGGCCAAATTATTATTCATAACCCTAAAAGGGCCTTTGAAATCAAAGGCAAGAAGTAAGAGTTTGGAGCTTGCTCCTACAGCAACTTGCAAGGCCTTTACAATTTCCGGATTTTTCAATGGCTTGATGGAAACCCTTTACAAACGAACTCAAAATAAAAGACCTAATGAAGTATTTAATATCCGCCTGTATCATCACACTTTTTTGCTGTTCCTGCAGCCTCACTGCACAGCAAGCTCAGTTTTCCGATTTAATACAGAATATTGGATCCAGGGAAAAAATCTCTTTAAACGGATCCTGGAATATCATCATCGACCCCCTGGAAAATGGTTACTATAATCATCGGTGGCAACCCAAAGAGGATGGCTATTTCCAGAATGCCCAAATGCAATCCCCCTCTGATCTGATCGAATACAATTTCGATTCAGACTACCAACTGCAAGTTCCCGGCGACTGGAACACGCAAATGGATAA
>JAGQXQ010000447.1:9400-23389 GCA_020436535.1 Phaeodactylibacter sp. | reverse complement strand
CTCTATTTCGAAGCCGTCAACTATGAAGCTACAGTGTATCTCAACGGTGAATTATTGGGTTCGCACGTAGGAGGTTATACCCCATTCCACTTTGAGGTGTCCGATAAGCTCAGAGAAAAGGACAATTTTGTGGTGGTCAAGGTGGACAACAAACGCAAACGGGAAGCCATTCCCACCATCAATACCGACTGGTGGAATTATGGAGGGATTACGCGTTCGGTACATTTGATCAAAACGCCTAAAAGCCACATATACGATTATTCCGTCCAATTGGCCAAAGGCAGCTCTAACACCATCGAGGGGTGGGTGGCCGTCAGAAATGGAGCCGATGGTGAAAACGTAAGTATTCAAATCCCCAGCCTGGGTAAAGAGGCGAATGTTAAATTAAAAGACGGCCAGGCTGCATTTTCATTAGAAGCCAACCCCGAATTATGGACTCCATCCAACCCCAAACTGTATGAAGTTAATATTTGTACTTCAGCCGGCCAACTGACGGATCAAATCGGATTTCGCACCATTGAAACCCAGGGCACGAAGATTTTACTCAATGGAGAAGCGGTTTTCTTAAAGGGGATCAGTATCCACGAAGAAGCGCCCTTCAAAACCGGACGGGTTACCTCTGTGGAGGAATGCAGAATATTGTTGAAATGGGCCAAAGAGCTGGGCTGTAACTTTGTCCGGCTGGCACATTATCCGCATAGTGAAGTGATGGTCAAAGAAGCCGAAAAAATGGGCTTGCTGGTCTGGTCAGAAATCCCCGTTTACTGGACCGTCCTCTTTGATAACCCGGCCACCTATGCCAATGCGCAAAATCAATTGGACGACATGATATCGCGCGACAAGAACCGGGCAGCTGTCATTCTGTGGTCAGTGGCTAATGAGACGCCCGAAAGTGAGGCCCGCAATGAATTTTTAAAAAATCTGGCGGCCAGGGTGAAGGTTCAGGACAATACGCGCCTGGTTACTGCCGCGTTGGATACCGAAAGCGAAAAGGATGATATGAAATATATCGGAGATGGTTTAGGCCAATATATCGATGTCATTGGGATCAACTTTTACTGTGGATGGTATTCTGGTAAACCGGAATCTTGTGCCGGTATTAAATGGGGCAGTCATTACAACAAACCGATGATCATGAGCGAAATGGGCGGTGGCGCCTTGCAAGGGTTGCACGGGGAGGTAACTGAACGATGGACGGAAGAATACCAGGCTGAAGTATATAAAAACAATATCAAAATGATGCGCAACATTGATTTCCTCGCGGGTGCTTCCCCCTGGATCTTAATGGATTTTCGTTCTCACCGCAGACACCTCAGGAGAATCCAAAATGACTTTAACCGCAAAGGGCTGATTTCGGAGCAGGGAATTTTCAAAAAGGCCTTTTATATTCTTCAGGGATATTACAATGAATAATCAACTGAGTGAAATATACGGCGTGCAAGGAACGATCAATGTTCCAAGCTGGTCGCCAGATGGCAAGAAAATAGCTTTTATCAGTAATGGATACTTCGGGAAATAGAATCATGGCAAAAAAGATCAACTGGGCGTTTGCTCTAATACTAAGCATCATAAATATTGTCCCCTCTTTCGGACAACAATTTCGAGTTCTGTTGTACACGAGCCCGGACCGGTGGCATGACCCTACCATTCCGATTGCTGTTGAAGCATTTCGAAACCTGGCGGAAAAGCATGACTTTGAATTAACCTGGGCGCAGGTTAACGGCAGTGGAGGCGCCAGGAATGTTTTCACAGATGCGTTCCTGAGTAAATTTGATGTGGTTGTATTTCTCCACTCAAAAGGGTACGATCTTTCCAAAGAACAAATGGAAAGTTTCAAAAAATTCATTCGCGATGGCGGCGGCTTTGTAGGTATCCATGGTGCATCGGCCTGCAAAGATCAAGAGCTTTGGTTCCAGCAGTTGGTGGGGCGAGTTCTTACCGATCATCCGGAGGAGCAAACCGCTGTGCTTAGTGTCCTGGACAAAAGCCACCCTGCCACCATGCACCTGCCCGGCCGGTGGATATGGACGGATGAATGGTATTCCTATGGTCAACCGCTAACGGATAATCAAACGGTCTTGCTCACGGTAGATGAAAAAACCTATGATCCGGACAGGACCTGGGGGGATAACAATCGATTTACAGCTATGGGGGATTTTCATCCTGTTTCCTGGTATCAGGAATTTGATGGCGGAAGGTCGTTTTATACCACGTTGGGGCATTTGCCAAAAGCATATAACGACCCCTGGTTTTTGGCGCACATTTTTGGCGGCATTTATTGGGCGGCAACCGGGTTAGGCATCGTCAGATAGGCAAGTATGCATTAACTGATAATTGAGACTGCTCCGGATACTATTGATGCCGAAGAACATTTTGTCCACCCCCTGAATCCTCCTGAAACTTGTACGGGACAGGCTCCGCCAGTGGGGGATATTTACTCCGATTTGGTAGTGCGTTTTCCTCCGCACGCTGTCGCCGAAGCTTTAGCGCAGGAGCCTGGCGGAGGCCAGAGGGTGGAATCCAATTAAAAGTTGACGTTTTTGGCCATCAAAGTGCCAAACCCGACTTTCCGGCCTTCGCCTCCGACGGGCCCTAGTCCGCTTCGGCGGACGGAGACGGAGCGTCCTCATGTATTAAACCATACATAAATGAAAAACAAATAAAACTTAATGATTATGCGATCACAATTGAAAAATGCTTTGAAAGCTATGCAAACCAGTTCAATTTCGAGTTTGCCAATATTGTTACTGTTAGTCGTCCTCTTTTCTTGTGCCAAAGAAGATGAAGGCCAACCTACACCCACTCCTCCTACAGCCACTGATGAATCAACGGCAATAGCTGTTATCGAATCTATGTCAGCTGGATTCAATCTGGGAAATACTTTTGAAAATGGTAATAATACCACCACTTTAACCAGTGTCAAACCCATTATTGATTTGTATCACAATGCCGGTATGAAGCACATCCGGATTCCTGTAACCTGGATGGATAGGTATACCGCCGGGGATCATCTCGCCGATGACAATGGAAATGTTAACTATGAACACACCAGGTTTAAAGAACTGGTAAAAGTGATTGACTATGCCATTAGCCTGGATATGTATGTGGTATTGAACACCCACCATGAACATTGGCTCAAAGATCACTATGATGGGA
Organism: Phaeodactylibacter sp.; assembly: GCA_020436535.1. Lineage (GTDB taxonomy): Bacteria > Bacteroidota > Bacteroidia > Chitinophagales > Saprospiraceae > JACJXW01. The sequence goes on along the minus strand of JAGQXQ010000447.1, from coordinate 20,233 downwards.
CGGAAGCATTTGATACTAAATTCGCAAATCTATGGACAGGAATTGCCACCTACTTTAAAGGCTACCCCAATAAACTGATCTTTGAAGTACTTAACGAGCCGGAAGGGAAATTAGGAGAGTGGGGGAGTGGAGGATGGCCCAGCCCAACGAGTGGCCTGGCGCTGGCGTACACGCGTATGGTCAACGAAGTAGGATACCATGCGATCAGAGAAACCGGTGGGGGAAATGAAACTCGTATCATTATGGTTTCTACAAACGGGCAAGGTAATGAAGTCATGATCGAAGAAGTGTACCCTTCCAAAACGAGCCTTCCTGGTGGTGGCAATGATGAGTTTTTAGCGATTCAGGTACACAGCTACAACCCATGGGCGTTTTGTGGCCATACGGGGAGCAATTCAGAATGGCCAGGAACGGGCACAATCGAAGATGCCATTAAAAAGGTAGGTGTTCATTCCAAATTCTTAGGCGTTCCGGTTAATTATGGAGAATTTGGTGTAGGGCGTCAAACAAATACTGCGGAAAGAAATACAGGCCTTGTTCGTGGATATTACAGAACCTTTGCAACTACCACATTAAGCGAAAACATGTCGTATAGCGTGTGGGATGACCGGGGTTGGTTTGGCCTGGTTACTGCTAACGGGTCAGGGTTTGTGAATAATATTGTACCAACTATGTTGGCTGAATAGTTTTGAACATACTCAAAGAGATGGATTCCAAGAATAAGGTAAAATGGTAATGACAAAGAAATATATCCATCAATCATGAAAGCTCGAAAAAAAAATGTTAAAACAGCCGCCCTGATGGCTTTCCTGCTTTCAGGCTGGTTGGCCCATGCTCAGGAGGTAAAAGCTTTATACAAAAATAAGGACGCCTCCATCGAGGAGCGCATAGAGGACTTGATTCCCCGGATGACCCTGGAGGAAAAAGTGCTGCAAATGAATCAATGGACTTACGGTAAAAATGCGAACCCCAACAATATAGAAACAGCAATGAAAAAGGTGCGGCCGGAAATCGGCTCCCTGATCTATCGCAGCACCAATCCGCTTTTTCGAAATCAAATTCAGAAAAAAGCGATGGAAGAATCCCGGCTGGGTATTCCGATTATTTTTGGGTTCGATGCTATTCATGGGTATAAAACCGTATTTCCAATTCCTTTGGCACAAGCCTGCACCTGGGATGTGGAACTGGTTAGGCGGTCCTGTGAGGTTTCTGCCCGGGAATGCTGGTTGTCCGGAGTGGATTGGACTTTTTCACCGATGATAGATGTGGCGCGGGACCCCAGGTGGGGGCGTGTTGCGGAAGGATATGGAGAAGACTCCTATGCGAATGCGGCATTTGCAGTGGCTGCGGTGCAAGGCTACCAGGGCGATAGCCTGGCAGATAAGTATACCATCGCTGCCTGTTTGAAGCATTATGTGGGCTACAGCCTGTCAGAAGGTGGCCGGGATTACCATTATAGCGATGTGTCGGGCCAGACTCTTTGGGAAACCTTTATGCCTCCGTATAGAGCGGGAGTAGCCGCCGGAGCCGCCACTTTGATGAGTGGGTTTAATGATATTAGTGGGGTGCCAGCCTCCGCCAATTATTATACCCTAACCGAAATACTGAAGAAGCGCTGGGGCCATGATGGGTTCGTGGTCTCAGATTGGGGGTCTGTAGAAAACCTGATTGCCCAGGGGGTTGCCAAAGATCGCAAAGAAGCCGGCTTCAAATCCTTTATGGCGGGTGTTGAAATGGACATGGTAGACGATGTCTACGTTGAAAATCTTCCTCAACTGGTCGAGGAAGGAATGGTCCCAATGTCATCGATTGATGAAGCGGTGCGCCGGATATTAAGGGTGAAATTCCGATTAGGCTTGTTCGACCAACCCTATGTAGATGATATTCCGGAGAAAGACAGATACCTGCGGCCAACCGATCTGGCCCTGGCCGAACAAATAGCGGCTGAGTCTATGGTGCTGTTGAAAAATGAAAACCAATTACTCCCGATCCAACCAACCGCGAAAAAACTGGCCATTATCGGGCCCATGGTTATGGACTCGGTCAACCTGATGGGGTCCTGGGAGGGGATGGGAGAACCCCGCCATGTCTCAACGATATACAATGGGCTTCAAAAAGAATTTGGAGCTGATACTAAGCTAATTTATGCAAAAGGATGTGCGTTTGACGGTACAGACACCCTGGGATTTGCCGAAGCAAGAAAAGCGGCAATGGAGGCTGATATGGTCTTACTCTTTCTGGGAGAGCAGAAAAAATGGAGTGGAGAGAACGGTTCGCGTTCGAGTATAGCGCTTCCCAATATTCAGGAAAAGTTGATGGAGGCCATCTATGAAACCGGAAAACCCATTGTGCTGGTGTTATCTAATGGCCGGCCGCTGGAACTCCTCCGGTTAAATGAACTGGCTGGTGCTATATTGGAAATCTGGCAACCGGGGACCATGGGGGGAGCTGCAGTAGCGGGCATATTATCCGGCCGGATCAATCCGTCCGGCAAACTTTCAATCACATTTCCACGCACGGTAGGCCAGATCCCCATGTATTACAATATGCGAAGGCCCGCCCGATGGATGGGGTATTATCAGGACATCGACAAAGAACCTATGTATTGGCTCGGGCATGGCCTGAGTTATACTACTTACAGCTATGGAGAACTGCAATTATCTGCCCGTAAGATCAATAAAGATGAGAAAATAAGAGCAAGGATAGAAGTATCCAATATGGGAATCAGGGATGGTAAAGAGGCGGTTTTATGGTTTATTTCTGACCCGGTGGCCTCCGTCTCCAGGCCGGTAAAGGAGCTAAAGTTTTTTGAGAAAAAGCACATTGATGCCAATGGGGTGCAAGTATATGAATTTGAAATAGATCCTGGGAGAGACTTGAGCTTTTATGATAAGAATGGAGTGAAACATCTTGAATCCGGCAGGTACCTGGTGCAGGTGCAGGATGAAAAAGTGGAATTTGAAATCGTCGATTGATTGAGCGTATGGCCTGCACCATTACCGACAATGGCATTGTTAGAAAGGCCACCGCCAAACTGCGTACCGTCCAATCCCATAATCGGAGTTAGTACTGTGCTTCCCTGCATTAAAAACTACTTTTTGGAAGCCTAAACCAATCATTAGGAAATCCAAACTGTTAATAAAGGATAATATAGGGTATAATTGCACTAATACTAAGTGAAAATAAAAGGAATGAAACATTTTATTTTATCGATAACGATTCCATTTTTACTTTTTTCGTGTACCAATAGCCCCGCCGGGACAACAGCCAGAGGAGATGCTCCTCAGGGCATGGTGTATATCCCGGGCGGCACATTCCTGATGGGCGGCAAGTCTGAACAGGCCGACCCTGATGAATTTCCCCGGCGAAACGTCCAGGTTGCCGCCTTTTGGATGGATGAACACGAGGTGACCAACCGGCAATTTGCTGAATTTGTCGAGAAGACGGGGTATGTGACGGTGGCCGAACGGCCGATTGACTGGGATGAAATGGCGAAACAACTGCCCCCCGGTACGCCAAAGCCCGACGATTCCATTCTACAGCCGGGGTCATTAGTATTTCAACCAACGAAGGCGCCGGTTAATTTGCAGGATTATTCGCAATGGTGGGTGTGGACAACCAATGCAAACTGGCGGCAGCCGGAAGGGCCGGGCAGTTCCATCGAGGGCCGGATGAACCACCCTGTTGTACACGTTAGCTGGGAAGACGCCAATGCCTACGCCCAATGGGCCGGCAAGCGCCTGCCTACCGAAGCAGAATGGGAATGGGCGGCTATGGGAGGGTTGGACGACCCGAAATATCCATGGGGAAACCAGTCTCCGGAGGAGGCCTACCAAAAAGCCAACTTTTATCAAGGGTTATTTCCCTACCAAAATACCGGAGAAGACGGATACCTCGGAACGGCGCCCGTGAAATCCTTCCCACCCAATGGCTACGGATTGTATGATATTGCTGGTAATGTATGGGAATGGTGTGCCGACAAGTATCACCACGAGGCATATAGCCTGACCCGCTCGGAGCGCCTGCTTGTCAATCCCCAGGGGCCGGAAGCCGCGCTGGACCCCATGGAGCCACTCGTGCCCAAGCGTAGTATGCGGGGCGGTTCCTTTTTATGCAATGACAGTTACTGTAGCGGCTATCGCGTGTCCCGCCGTATGAAATCAAGTGAGGATTCCAGCTTCAACCACACGGGCTTTCGCTGTGTGAAGGACGTGCCGGAATAGCCTGTTTCGGCCTTCTGAAAAGTTATACGGGCGAAGTGCATGCAACAGTCCTGAAATTAGGCAAACAAAGGGCAAAAATGCCGTTTCGGCGCTGGCCTAAATAGTTGCTAACAATGTATGTATTTTGTCTACATCCGGATATAATGATCATCCCACGGCTCCTCGGTCAAATTCCTTTCCGGGAAAATATCCTGGAGATCAATTAACAGGTTTGGAAAGATCTCCGGGCTGATATACCTGGGTGTTTAGTGAGCAAGAAGTGCTGCCGGCTCTGGAGAAAGAAGGCATCCTGTTTAACCCTTCGGGGGTATTCCTGAAGCAGGCCAACTATAAGGACATTACTTTTAGGGCCCAGAGAAGAATAACTTCCCCATTTGATGCGGCTGTTTTACCGCCATACTTCGTTGCTCGTTGGTCGCGTAGCGCCACTATGCTCCCTCCTCGCGCCTCGTCTGGCGAAAAAACAGCTCACCTGAAACGATTGTGATTGTCTGCCAGCAAAAGAGGACGCTTTTTGAAATGGCTAATGAGGTTGTGCCTATTTTGGTTGGGTATAAACAGAAATGATTTTTGACCGTTCTTCCAAAACACAAAAAACTTCTTAAATCGAAAAAAAGGTAACAATTAATAGCTTCAAACGTAAAGGCATACTGCCACAGTTGCCGTTGCCTTCTTCCCATTCACATCGTCCGTTGCTGTCGGGTGCTGAATTATTACCCTCCTGAAAGGCGCCCGATTTTTCTGTAATTTAAGTTCGTATCAGTAATAATGAATACCCTGACACTTGTACCAGGTAAGCCCTGGCTTGCCCGCTTTACCACTATGCTCCTCCAGCCCCAAGCGGCCTTATTAACGGGACTGCTCCTGCTCCTGTTCTGTACCCACTCGACGGGGGCCACCTATTATGTAGATTCCCAAAACGGGAGTGATCATTACGATGGCCGTTTCGCTACCCATCAGAACGGAGATAAAGGCCCCTGGAAATCCCTTTCAAAAGTAAACGCCACTCGTTTTTCTCCCGGCGACAAGGTTTTGTTTAAACGGGGAAGTGTTTGGACGGACGGCCCGTTGGAACCTCTGAACGGCGGCGCTCCGGGGGGCATCATCACTATCCGGGAAAGCATCGTCGGACAACCGTTCAGCTTCGATCTCGTCGACCCGGATGACAACAACTGCGTCTATTTCGGTGCTTACGGGGAAGGGCCGAAGCCTACAATAGATTGCCAGGGAGGCCGGGGTGTTATCCTTTTGCACAATTACATCATCGTCGAAAACCTGCACTTCGATAATGGCGACAACAACGTGGTGTGGCTCGCTGCTACCGGCGGCAATTTCTGGGTCAACATCTTTGATGTTGACGTCACCAACACCAGGGCCAACGCCGTGCGCTCCTCTTTCGGCGGTGGCAACATCTGGTTGAAGGGCCTGTATGTTTACGATTACGGCGTCAACGGCATCCTCCTCAACGGGTCGAAAAACAACCAACTGAAAGGAGTGCTGGTGGAGAGCTGCCGGGTAGAGAACCCCGAAACCCTCGAAAAGGAAGATGCCATTACCTGCCACCGGGACAAGGAGGGCAATGACCTGGAAGGAGACATTATCATCCGCAACAATACCATCCTGCACTCGGGGGAAGACGGCATCGACATTACTTCCGGGCATAATATTCTCGTGGAAGGGAACGATATCCGGTACTCCCTCTCCGCCGGCATTTACATCGTCAAAGATTGGGTGAGCACGGTGGAAGCCAGGGGGAATTTTATCTACTCCAATTCCATCAGCAAGGGCGTCGGCGACCTCACCATTAAAGTGCCCAACGTGTGGGCCTGCAATAATATCATCGCCGGAACCGGCCACCACTGCCTCCACATCGGCAATACAGACAACACTAAGGTTTGGAATAACGTGATCGCTCCGACAAATCGCAGCGGCAACTTCATCTGGTTGCGGGAAGGCATCGGCAAGCTGGAATTTAAAAACAACATTTTCGACTTTTCTCAGACAGATCAGGACATCAGCGGCGACCTCACGCCGGATATCGTTTTCGACAACAATTGTTATTTCGGCGCCTCCGGTTCGCAAAAGGTCTACGGCAAAAATACTTTCCAGGAAATGAAGGCGGCCAACCCCGATTTTGAGCCTCATGGCTTCTGGGCGGACCCCCAATTTGCCGACTCCCGGAAAAGCGAGCCCGAACACTTTATGCCGGCCGGCGACAGCCCCTGCCTGGATAAGGGCACTGAAGTGCCGGTCAGCAAGGATCTCCGGGGTGCCGCTCGCCCTCAGGGCGCCGGGATAGACATAGGCGTTTATGAACAGGGCGCGACGGATTGCAATCCGGACCCCAAAGTCACCAGCTTTCCCGGCAGCCCCTGCGACGACGGCGACCCCACTACTGTCAACGATGTTTACGGCGGCGATTGCCGGTGCGCCGGCACACCGGGGCCCTGCTCTGCTACCGGCGACGTTGATGGCGACGGCATCTGCGCTGATGTAGACTGTGATGATCATGACCCCCAAATTGCTTTCCGCCCCGGCGACGCCTGTGATGATGGTGACCCCACCACCCGCGGCGAAACCATTCAGGACGACTGTAAATGTGGCGGCGGAACTAAAGCTCCTGCCCGTACCTGCGCCCGGATAAACACCAGTGAGAATGACGCAGAGGAATGGGCTTCCGGTACCGTTAACCTGACGAGCAGCGACCTGGAATTTGCGGAAGACCCCAATCAGGGAAAGCAGGTCGTCGGGCTGCGGTTCACTACGCTCAACCTGCCGCAGGGCGTGGTGATCAGCCGGGCATACGTGCAGTTTACCGTTGACGAAACCAGCAGTGGCGCTCCCTGTGATCTCGATATCTACGGCCTGGCCAGTGACAATACCCCGGCCTTTACCGGCGCCGATAATGATATCAGCTACCGCACCAGGACCAAAGCTTCCGTAGCCTGGGCGCCAAAGGATTGGGAAGGTGTCGGCGACGCCAAAGAAGCGCAGCAAACGCCGGATATTTCCACCATCATTCAGGAGATCGTAAACCGGCCGAGCTATACGGCCAATAGTTCTATCGGCCTGCTTATTGAAGGCATCGGCGCCCGGACTGCAGAATCTTACGACGGGCTTCCAGCCAAAGCGCCGGAACTGTGCGTAGAGTATTCTCTTGGCGCCTCCTCCCCAACTTATGATTGCCCACCCCGGAAGGCCAATATTGGCGACTCCTGCGACGATGAGGACAACACCACCATTGACGATGTTATCGACGCCAGCTGCCGTTGCACCGGAACCCCTACTGCCTGCACCGGCATCGGCGATGCGGATGGTGACGGTATCTGCATGGATGTCGACTGCGATGACCGGGATCCTAATAACACTTCAAAACCCGGCGATGCCTGCGATGATGGCGACCCTCATACTTCTGGCGAGTCTATACAGCCGGACTGTACCTGTGGAGGCGGTAAAAGCAATGCTCCTCCGGTTATGAGTTGTTCCAGGGTCAGGAGTGGTAAAGATGACGCCGAAGAAAGTAGTTCCGGAAAGGTGAGTTTGTCCAGTAGCGATCTCGAGCTGGTAAACGACCCTAATGAAGGCAACCAAATTGTCGGTATGAGGTTTAGGGGGCTGGGCATTCCGCCGGGCGCCACCATCCGCAGCGCCTATCTTCAATTCACCGTTGACGAAACCAGTGAGCCCGGGGCCTCCCGTCTTGTTTTTTACGGGCAGGCCAGCGACGATGCGGCAGCTTTTTCCAGCAGTAAAAAGGATATCAGCGGCCGTCCGCGAACTACGGCTATGGTAGCCTGGCTGCCCCCTGCCTGGCAGGCAGCCGGCGACGCGACAGCCGCCCAGCAAACGCCCGGCCTATCCACTATCATCCAGGAGATCGTGAACCGGCCCGGTTATACGGTCAAAAGTGCAATCGTTATCCTGGTCGACGGTGAAGGACGGCGGACGGCGGAGGCACGCAATGGGTCGTCCGGCAAGGCGCCGGAGTTGTGTGTGGAGTATGTTGAATAGGGCGAGGAAACAGGAGAGGACATCCTCAGCAATTCCCGCTTTGGCCAACATGGGAGCTGACAACTTTCACCGGCTGCCGAAGCTTAATGCGTAGGCATGCGAGTTGTCTGTTCCCTTCTCCCGGAAACCTTGTGGTAGAAAGTTAGCAGTCATGGTGATTTTACGTCAGGCGTATTTCAGGCCTCATGCTCACCTGATAGTTACTGATCTGAAATAAAATAAAGTGGCGGAGGAATCGGTGAATCGAGATTCGGTTCCTTCAGGGCAACTCCCAAAGGTGTGGGCCGCGAATCCCGAACTACCGAATCCCAAACCGCCAAATCCGGGGGCTACCGCTCTAAGCCTTCGCATCCATGAGCGCCTGGATTTCCTGTGGAGTGACCTCAGGCGTGCCGCCGGCCTTGGTGGCCACCAGCGCCCCTACCGCCCCCGCGAAGGCCAGGCATTCCAGGGTGTTTTCTCCCTTCAAATACTTGCTCAAAAAGGCAGCCAGGAAGGAATCGCCGCTGCCGATGGTATCCTGAACTTTTATAGCGAAGCCGGGGTGCTCCTGGTAGCCGGATTCATCCAGGCAGGCGGCGCCGTCTTTGCCCTTGGTCAGAATGAGCAGGTCGATGCCAAACTTGTTTTTGATGATTTCCGATTGGGACCGTTCATCCTCCTCTGCATTTTGCCATCCGGCGATGAGAGCGAGCTCTTCGTCGTTCATTTTTACAATGTCCGCTTTGGACAGCAAGTCCTCGATCAAGGGCTGGGAGTAAAAGGGAGCCCTCAGGTTGACGTCCAAAACCCGGACGGGCGCCACTTCCAGGTATTCGAACAGCGTTCTTTTATTTCGTTCTGTCCTGCAGGCCAGGCTTCCAAAAATCAGCGCGTCGGCACTTTTTACCATATCCTTCACCTTGTCATCCGGGCGTATATAATCCCAGGCGACGGGGCTGACGATTTCATAGGAGGGTGAACCACCGTTCTGCAAGGTCACATTTACGATGCCTGTGGGAAAGGTGTTGTCGGTCTGGATCAAATCTGTGGATACGCCCTTGTCTTCCAGAAACCTGCGGAGTTCCTTGCCCAAATCGTCGTCCCCTAAACTGCTGATCATTTTTGATTGCATTCCCAACTGGTTGGTATGGAATGCTACATTCATCGGCGCCCCGCCAGGAATTCGGCCGTTTGGCAATATATCCCAGAGGACTTCCCCAAAGCATATAACTGTAGGTTTTGCCATCTTTATTTGTTTTGAATGGAGTCAGGGGACGGGTATCCCCGGACTTCCATTTCGCTCACTAATGATATATATATGAAACTGTTTTTTGCCCTTTAGTAGTGGCCTTTGGACGGTCAGATGTCAATGGCGGAAATCGGGCGTTTGGTGCCTATTCGGAGGTCAATTCCGGCCCAGGCGCGAAGGCCAGGACAGGCTTTCCCACTTCGCACTTCCGACTTCACCTTTGGTTCGTCCAAAGTCCAGTTATCTATCTTCCACCCGCTATCGCCAATTGTTTCTCCAACTCTTCCAGCGGCACCCCCTTGGTTTCCGGCATCATTCGCCACACGAAGATCAACTGCAATACCATCATAAAGGCGAAAAAAGCAAAGACCGGCGCCGCGCCAATACTAGTAAAAAGCACGGGCACCAGGGACGGTATGGCGGCCGCCAGAATCCAGTGTACGGAACTGCCGAAAGCCTGCCCGTTGGCCCGCAGGTGATTGGGGAAAATTTCTGAAATGAACACCCAGATGACCGTACCCTGTCCGATTGCATGCGCTGCGATGAACAGGAAAAGGAAGATGGGCACCGCCATGCCTTTTATCCCCATTAAAAAGGTTAGGGCCACCAGCGAAAGCGACACGATGTATCCTACTGAACCAATGTACATGAGTTGCCGCCGGCCAAATCGATCGATCAACGACAGGCCCACCAGGGTGAAAACGAGGTTGGTAATGCCGATGCCCACGCTGCTCAATAAAGCCGAACTCTTTTCCAGTCCGGCTATCTCGAAAATTCGGGGGGCATAATACAAAAAGGCGTTGATGCCCGAAAACTGGTTGAAAAACGCCACCAGAAACGCCAGCATCAACGGGAAGCGGTATTTCGGGGCGAAGATCGTCTCTCCGGTATCGGACAATTCGTGGTCGGCTATGAGGGCTTCTATCGTCTTGTCGGTATCCATATCAGGGTCGATCAGGCGCAGCGTTTTGGCGGCTCCCTCGCGGTCGCCCTTTTTGACGAGCAGCCACCTCGGGCTTTTAGGCACCGTCAAAACCATCAGGGTATAGATGAAGGCAGGGAACGCCTCCACGCCGATCATCCAGCGCCAGGCATTTTCTCCGATATTGCTCAGCAGGTAGTTGGAAACAAAAGCGACGAGTATACCGAAAACGATGTTGAACTGGTAGAGCGCTACGAGCTTGCCCCGGTCTTTAGCCGGCGCAATTTCGGAGACATAAGCAGGAGCGGCCACCGTTGAGGCGCCGACCCCCAAGCCGCCCAGGAACCGGAAAAAGGCAAACACAAACGGGTCGCCGGCAAGCGCAGAACCAACCGCTGAAACAAAATAAAATATGCCGATCCAGAAAAGGGTCTTTTTCCGCCCCA
>JAGQXQ010000447.1:0-9324 GCA_020436535.1 Phaeodactylibacter sp. | reverse complement strand
GCCATGACCACAAAACCGTGAAAAAATTCCCCTTTCTGCCACAGCGCCTGTAGTGATAAGTCGGCTCCGGAGATAACAACGGTATCAAATCCGAACAGAAATCCGGCCAAAGCGACGGTTATTGACCAAAATAAAATTTTTCGGTGGTTCATGTATTTTGAGTTTTATACTACAAAACTATCATAATTGTAAAAAAGCGGCCTTAACAATTGTGTCAAATTGTCTTTAAATTTGTTCGTTTTCGGCTCATCATCGAAATTTGAACAAACTCTTATCTTTCAATGGCCCTTTTCAATGGATAAACCTTCATTTCTGATACATTCACTTCCCCTCCTTCGGAATAGGCCTTCACCTCACTGAAATTCTCTGTCGGGAAAAAGATATCGGTCATCACTACTTCCCCGTCGTCGGCAAACAATTCGCAGGAGGCTACGTCAAAAAAGAGATGAAGGCGCAAGGTGTTGCCAGGGCTCGTACGAGGAGCGAAATGGCGTTTTGCAGCAAATTTTTCTGAAAACCCAGCTGCACCCGCTTTCGTCCGGTCGCTGTAAAACTTGTTCTGGACAGCATCGTAACCGATTCGATATTCCTCTCCTTTGGGGTTGGAAAGGGCGATGCCGAAGTCTGTTTGGGCGCCTTCCGGCAGTTCCACTTCCAGTAAAACCTCCATCTGCGAAGGCGAAAAGCCGAGCTGGCTGCCCAGATCTAATTCTCCGTTTATCGTTTGCCCTTCCCGGGAGTAGGCAGCGCCCCGCAAAACCTCCAACTCTTTCACCGGTTGAGAAAGAAGGCGCAGGCCGGTTGCCGTGCTCTTTAGTTTCAATTGCCTCGGCAGTGTCATGGCACTGCGCCAGGCTTCCGTCGGCACAACGTTTGCATAGTCCCAGTTCGACATCCAGCCCAGAAAGATCCGCCGGCCGTCCTCCTGGGGGATATCCGACCAGGTGACCCCGGCGTAATTGTCCCGTCCGTAATCGAGCCAAACCGCCTTTTCTCCAGTCACCAAGGGGGCAAAAGAGGGATCAAGCGTGAAATTTTTTCCATTGAAATCGCCGACAAAATACTGGGTGCCCGACCCTCCATTGGAGGATCCGGGGTTGATACTCAGCAGCAATACCCACTTCGTTTTGCCGGTGTTTTCTATCTGGATCGGAAAAAGGTCGGGGCATTCCCAGACGCCGCCGTGCGAGCCCCACTCCCTGCCAAAATCGCTGAGGTGCGTCCATGTTTTCAGGTCGGGTGAAGCCCACAGTTTCACATGGTTCTGAGCGGCGAATACCATGACCCATTGTTGGGAGCCTTCATCCCAAATGACTTTGGGGTCGCGGAAGTCCCTGATTTTTTCCGTATTGGGAATGACCGGATTGCCGGCATACTTCGTCCAGGTGCGGCCCCGGTCGTTGCTGTAAGCGATACTTTGGTACTGAAAATCCTGACGGCCTGCTTTCTCCCCTTCCATGTCGTGGTGCGTAAATATGGCAATGAGCGGCGGTTGGCCGTTTTCACCGAATCCACTTGTATTGTTCCAATCGACCACGGCGCTGCCGGAAAAGATCAACCCCAGCGAGTCGGGGTACAGCGCGATCGGCAGGTGCTCCCAATACACCAGGTCCTCGCTTACCGCATGGCCCCAGTGCATAGGCCCCCAGACGTTGCTGTCGGGGTAATACTGGTAAAAAAGGTGGTATTCCCCCTCGTAGTAGACCATGCCATTGGGGTCGTTCATCCACATTTTCTCAGGCGAGAAGTGGAATTGAGGGCGGTGCGGTTCGGTATAATAACTGGACTTCACGGCAGCTCCGCTGGTTTCTTTTTCAAGGCTTTTCTGACAGCCTGTCAAAAATGGAAGAAAGAATAAAATACTCAATATCAGGTTTTTCATTTTGATCCGGTTTTCAAAAAGTATTATTTTTTAATAAATTTACGCTAACTCTTATCTGGCGCCCATCCGCCATTTGCAGAATTTAATCTCCGAAAAGATAAGTCAAAGCTCTTTCTATGAGTGGTGTTTTCTCCTCGATTGCCTTCACCGGGCCAATTTCAAGATTTCTTATAAATTATCCTTAGATTTATCACATTACTTATGCAGCGGCCCGGGCCTTCAAAGATATCGAAAATGGACTTTCTTTTGGAATCACCCTGGATGCCGGGATCAACGCTAAGATTTCCCTGACGCCTCCCATCAACCTGGACCTGACTATGACTCATGCAAAACCCAGGATTGATCTAAATCCTGTCCATCCTGTCTTCAGAATTAACCGCTAAAAATCATCCTGTTCTAATCAATGGCTTATTTTTGCTCCCTCAAATTTTTAAAGGAAAAAATGAAACATAAGAACACTCCCATCTGGCTATGCTTTTTCTTCATCGTATGCTCCTGCTCCGTTTCCTGGGGGCAAACCCTGACGAGCCTGGACACCATAGTCGTCAAAACCACCAGAATTCCCCTGACTCCGGCAGAAACAGGCCGGAACATTTCCATTATCGACGGGCAAAGCCTTCAGAAAATGGCTTTCACTTCACTGGATGAACTGCTGCAGTATCTTCCCGGCATTGAAGTGCAATCGCGCAACGCATTCGGCGCGCAGGGAGACATCAGTATGCGCGGGGCCACCTTCTCGCAGGTGATGGTCCTGGTGGATGGCATGAAACTCAATGACCCGCTTACGGCCCACTTCAACAGTTATATCCCCGCCACTCCCGCTGAGATTGAACGGATCGAAGTGCTGCGCGGCGCAGCCTCCGCCATGTATGGCGCCGATGCGGTGGGGGGGGTGATCAATATCATTACTAAAGGGTTGGCAGATGAGCGGGAAGTGGAAAACGAAATCACCGGGCAAGTGAACTACGGGGAACATCGCCTGGTGAACGCTCAACAGGGTTTTTCCGTCCGGAAAGACAAGTTCTACGCCGGCGGCGGGTTCAGCATGAACCAATCAGATGGTGAATTCATAGCTGAACAGGTGCTGGACAACACCACGCTGGAAGGCTACAACAATTTCTTCAACCTGAAAACCTTCGGCTTGTCCGCAGGTTACCGCTTCAACGACAATTGGCGCATCCAGGCTCGCACTGCCTACGACGACCGTGACTTCAGCGCCCGCTTTTTCTACACCACCAGTCCATTGGACAAATCGGTGGAAACGGCCCGAAACTGGTGGAACCAACTCCGGGTATCCAAAACTGGTATAAACAACAACACCGATTTTCAACTGGCCTACCGCAATGGTACGGACCGCTTCGTTTTCAGCCCCGATTTTCCCTCCACCAACCTGCACACCACTCAATTCTGGAACCTCAATGTCAATCATCTGCAGATCATCAATGGCCGGTTATCCCTGAAATTCGGAGGGCAACTGGACCGCCGGTCCATCGAGAGTACAGACCGGGGCAACCACGATGACCTGCACTACGGCGCTTATGCCATGGGCGTGTTGCGGCCGGGCAAACGCCTCAACCTCACCGGTAGCTTGCGGCTGGATTACGACGAAAATTACGGGGTGGAATTTACCCCCCAGCTCAACATATCTTATGTGCTTTCCAACCTTACCCTGCGCGCTTCCGCCGGCAGGAGCATCCGGGCAGCGGACTACACAGAGCGCTATGTCTCCTACAACCTGGAAAACCTGACGCCGGGAAGAAACCTCGGCAATCCGGAGTTGGAAGCCGAACGCGCCTGGTCGGAAGAATTCGGCCTGGATTACCGCCTGACAAAACACTGGCAGCTGAAGGCCACCGGCTTCTTCCGGCAGTCGTCCAACCTGATCGACTACGTACCCACCAACGAAGCAGATATTCCCAACAACCAGAACCTGCAGAAAGGAGCCGAATATTTCTTCGCCACCAATATCACCGATGTGCAAACCCGGGGGCTGGAGGTTGAATCCTGGATGACTGCTCCATTGGGGCATCGAGCCCACTTGCAGTGGTCGTTGGGCTATACCTACCTGAATACCACCAATAAGGAGGATGTGATCTCGGTGTACATTTCCAGCCACGCCCGGCATTTGCTGTCCACCAACCTCATCCTGGAAACCGGTAAACTGGAACTGGCCCTCAACGGCCTGTACAAGGAGAGGCCGGCCCGGCAGGCAGCGGCCATCAATGCCCGCCTGAGCCCCAGCTACCAGCTGTGGAATCTGCGAATCGGTTACAACCTGACGCCTGTGTTCGGCCTCAACCTGCAGGTGCACAACCTGTTCGACGAACAGTATCAGGATATCCTTGGGGCACAGATGCCGGGGAGGTGGCTGATGGGAGGGGTGCGGTTTAAATTGATGTGAGGTCGATTAGGAAAATGGCGTTGAGAAAGGCGCCGCGGCCGGCGTCGAAGGTAGGGTCGGTTTCCAGTACGCTTACAGCCATTTCTACAGCGTCCAAAGCAGTGCAGCCGTCCAGCAGGTGCGGATAAGTTTGTCCTACACCCCAACCTGCCCCGCTTGGCGAGGGCAGCTCGAAGCATGATAAGGATCAATCCCGGAAATGATGAATATCATAGCCTTTCCGGCAGAAAATTAGTAAGCTTTTTCCCAGTTTTTGACCTCTCAACACTAAAGCCATGCTGCGCTATCTCTTTGTATTTATCGTATTCATCCACGGCCTGATCCACCTCCTGGGCTTCCTGAAAGCTTTCAACCTCAGCGAGGTGAGCCAGCTCACTCAGAGCATTTCCCGGCCGGTGGGATTCCTGTGGCTCCTGTCCACCATCCTTTTCCTCGCTACAGCAGCACTTTTCCTTACGGGAAATGAAAGGCTATGGCCCATCCTGGCTTTCGCCTCTGTCGTTCTATCCCAGATACTCATATTTATGTCCTGGCAGGATGCCAAATTCGGAACCATCGCCAACATCATCGTCCTGCTGATGGCCATCCCCGCCTATGCCAGCTGGAGTTTTGAGAACACCTACCGCGAGGATGTAAAAGAAAGCCTGGAGCGCACAAATGCCATTGAAAGCGAGCTGCTAACAGACGCTGGCCTGCAGCCCCTCCCCGCGCCGGTGCAGCGATACCTGCGGTATGCGGGCGCAGTGGGCAAACCCAAAGTGAAGAACATGCGGGCCACCTTTAAAGGGCAGATGCGGGACAAGGGGCAGGATTGGTTTGACTTCACTGCAGAACAGCACAATTTCTTCGACAGCCCCACCCGCCTGTTCTTCATGGAAGCCAGCGTCAAAGGGCTGCCGGCCAGCGGCTACCACGCCTACAAGGGCAACAGGGCCGGCATGCGGGTGAAATTGTTGTCGCTTTTCCCCGTAGTTGGCCTCGATGGATCCGAAATGTTCCAGGCCGAAACGGTCACTATTTTCAACGACATGTGCCTGATGGCGCCGGCCACCCTAATCGACGACAGGATACAGTGGGAGCCGATTGACGATGCTTCCGCCCGGGCCACCTTTACGAATCAGGGCGTCAGCATCTCCGCCACCCTGCACTTCAACGAACAGGGGCAACTCGTCGACTTCGTTTCTGACGACCGCTACGCCGTTTCCGATATGCAACAGTACCGGTTCTCAACGCCGGTCCGGGATTACAAGAATTTTGGCGGGTACAATATCATGTCCTACGGCGAGGCTGTCTGGCACTATCCGGACGGGAAGTTTGTCTATGGGAAATTCAACCTCCAGAGTGTGGAATATAATGTCACTGAAATAAGGTAATGCCTTCCTCCTCACCCTCACGAGAACCGGGGGCGATCCTCTGCTGCCTTTTTACGCCTTCGTCGTCCTGGGCGGGTTGGGAGGATTGTTCTTATTGATGAAAAATGTCGAATACCATCCGGAGTAACATGCGACAAGCATTTTTTTATTTTTACGGTAAATTGAGTGGTGTATTTTGATAAAACGACCTAAATATATCCAATTAAATGTAATTCATTTAATTGTAAGGATCTGTTGGTCAATGTTTTAATGTTGCGATGATCACAATAACCTCATTATTCTGCCAAGATTTAACTCGTGAAAATTCCTAAAAATCGTAGTTGTGCAAACCCATACTTCACTGTACTTTTGAATCATCGATTGGAAAGAATTCTGGCAAGCCTCCAACTTCAAAAGGAAAAGGAACTTCCCGGGACCCACGCCCAGGAATAATCCCATGAACAAAAAAGCTAACGGAATTTGCACCGAAAGATATTAGATAGCAAAATAGTATTTCGGAGGGCGTAAAGCGGATTTGGCATTTCCCTGCTGTCGGCCAACAGCAAGGCGGCGCCACCCTGGCTTTACGCCCTTTCTTTTATTTCCTCAGCACTGTACACGGGCTTTTGCCTATTCTATTCATTCTTCAAGGCTTCGGCCGGGTTGGCCAGCGCTGCCTTCACGCTTTGGAAACTCACCGTCAGGAAGGCTACGGCCACCGCAATAACTCCCGCCAGGGCAAATACCCACCACCTAATGTCAATGCGATAGGCAAAATTTTCCAGCCATTTTTCCATAAACCAATAAGCCAGTGGAGAGGCAAGAACAAGGGCCAGCAGTACGAGCTTTAAGAAGTCTTTGGATAACAAAGCAACAATACCGGTTACACTTGCGCCGAGTACTTTGCGGATACCGATCTCCTTGGTGCGCTGTTCGGCGGCAAAAGCAGACAGTCCGAACAAGCCCAGGCAGGAGATCAGGATGGCGATGAGGGTAAAGGCGCCGATGATGCGGGCCAGCGACTGCTCCGTCTTGTACATCTGCTCAATGTCGGCATCGAGGAAGGAAGCGTCGAAGGGCAGGCCAGGCACCACCTCGGCCCACAGGGCTTTTGCCTTATCCAGAAAATCCGGATAATTGTTGGCGTTTACATCGGCGACCAGATTGCGGAGGTTGCGGGACGGTTCGGCCACTATCATAAACGGCCCCAGTTCGCTGCTTAGTTTTTCGAACGCGATGTCTTCCATCACGCCCACAACAGTAGCTTCTATGTGTATGTCTTCAAAATCGGAGTAGAGCACGACGCCGGGGGCAGCTTCGACCGGGATGTCGAGGCCTTTCAGCGCCGACTCATTAACCACCACCCGGATGATGCCGCGGCTGCCGGAGGTATCTGCCAGGGTTGGCGCCCGGCCGGCGAGCAGGCCGATCTTCAGCGTTTTTAAGAAATTTTCATCCGCATAGGCCATTCGGATATCGGTGGCGTCCGTCATCGAGCCACCCCGCTTGTACAGCGGAATGTCCCGGATCAGGGGCTGCCCGGGCGTTTCACTCATGGCCGAAGCGGAGTTGACCTCAGGCAAGCGCATCAGTTCGGCGCGGTAGGCTTCCAGGTTGGCGGACCCTTCACCGGAGTGGAAGTGGAAAACCACTTTCTGATTCTTCTCAAAGCCCAGGTCCTTCTCCAGCATGTAGTTCAACTGCAGGCGAATGACCAGCGCGCCGATGACTAGAGTAGTCGCCAGGGCCAGCTGGCCAACGATCAGCCCTTTCCGCAGCCGAACCGCTCCTTCTTTCCTACCTGCTTTCACCGTATTTTGCAAGACCCCGATGGGCCGGAATGAAGACAAATAGAAAGCGGGATAACTACCCGCTAATAATCCGGTAAAAAGAACCAGGCCAAGGGCCATACCAAAGTACGGCCAGCCCCGGGAGAAGTCCAGGACTACATCTGCTCCCGTAAGGCGGTTGAGGAAGGGCAGGGAATAGTTGGCTAAGGGTAGGGCCAGCGCCATGGCCAGCAGCGTCATCAGGAAGCTTTCGCTGAGAAATTGCCCCATCAATACGCTTCGCGGCGCCCCGACAACCTTCCGCACCCCGACTTCCTTCGCTCGCCGGGTGGAGCGGGCAGTCGACAGGTTCATAAAATTGATGCAGGCCACCAGTTGGATAAAACCGGCGATCAGCAACAAGATATTGAGAAAAGTGGCGCTGGTGTTGGTGGCCATATCGGCACTGAGGCCGGCCGTGAGGTGAATGTCCGACACCGGTTGGAGGTAGAGACGCTTCTTCATGCCCAGGTCGCGGAGCTGGGTGGCCCCGTGGTTTTCGAGAAAAGCAGGTAGTTTGGCCTCTACTGCTTTGGGGTCGGTTCCGGGCCGGAGGCGCAGATAGCCGTAGATGAAATTGTTACCGGCCCAGGAATTGTTCGAACGGATGTACTGGCCGATACCGCCGGAATTCATCGCCATAAAAAATTCGGGCATGAGGTGACTCTTGCCCAGGTTGCCGTTGAATACGCCTGTGATTTTGTAGGGATGCTCTTCGTCTCCTCCTCCAATCCGGATGGTTTGCCCCACCGCCTCTTCTTCTCCGAACAGCTTCCTCGCCAATTTTTCCGAAAGGACCGTTGAAAACGGTTCGTCCAGTGAGTTCCGGGGGTCGCCGGCAACAAAGTGGTAGTCAAAAAGCCGGAAAAAGGTACTGTCTACGTAATAGCCGGCTTTTTCGTAAAAAACCTTATCCCCTACCTTCAACAGGTGTTGCTCGACGCCAGGGGGATTGCTCACCCGGGCTGACAATTCCACTTCGGGGAAGTCAACCTGCATCGCCGGCACAATGGGCGGTGAGCAGGTGGCCATGTGGTGTTCCTCCTTCCCGGAAAAATCGAGGTCGCTGATGACCCGGTAAAGGTTTTCTGCTTCGTGGTGGTGGCCGTCGTATCCCTGGTGTTCCCAAACGAATAGCAGGATGTAAAAGCAGCAGGCCGTGCCCAGAGCCAGGCCAAAGAGGTTGATGAGGCTGAAGGTCTTGTTCCGCCAGAAGTTGCGGAGTGCGATCTTGAGGAAGTTTGCCAGCATGTATGTGTCGGTTGGTTCGGAAAAGGCCGGAACTGGGTGGGTCCGGTTTTTGAAAAGTGGCAAATGTTATGCCATGTGTACAGTGCTTTGATGATCAGGCACTTAAGCAGTCTAAGCCCTGGGGGCAACTAAAATAGGTGTTCAAAATCGGACAGGAAGTGTATGGGAATGGACAGTTTACCCATACCTTTCCCGCTCTCTTTCCAATAGCTTCCCGAACCGGTGCGGCGGTTCGACCTTTACCACCACTGTTTCCCCGGTTGCCGGATGGCTGAATTCCAGCTTGCACGCGCACAGAAACAGCCCCTTTCCCAGTATGGTTTTCTGCCCTTTTGCATACTCCTTATCTCCGACGATGAGGTGGCCACGCTGCTGCAAGTGGATGCGCAGCTGATGCGTCCGTCCTGTGACCGGGCGTAGCTTTACCAAAGACAGGTTGTTAAAAACTCTGGAAGGCGCCACATCGATGGTTTCAAATTTCGTCACAGCTTCTTTTCCCTGGATGGCCTCGTCGATGACGCCCTGTGCCGGCGGTTTTCCATGTACCAGCGCGATGTATTCTTTATGGACGGCATTGTGTTCGAAGGCTTTACTCAGGCTGACCAGTAC
>JAGQXQ010000446.1 GCA_020436535.1 Phaeodactylibacter sp. | reverse complement strand
GGGCGCACCCGTATCCTTCAGGGGCGGCACATCACTAAGGGCGGCGTGAATTTTTCTGCCGTCCATGGCGCTATGCCGGAAAAGATCAGCCGTGCATTAGGGATAGAGCCAGGGGATTTTCTGGCAACAGGGGTCAGCATCGTCCTGCATCCTGCCAACCCTATGGTTCCGGTGATCCATATGAATGTACGCTATTTTGAGGTCCAGCCTGCGGGAAAACCGGAAGGGGAGGGAATCTGGTGGTTTGGCGGCGGCATTGACCTGACGCCTCATTATATCGATATTAATGACGCCCGGTTTTTTCACCAACAGCTGAAAAAAGTATGTGATGCAAATCATCCGGATTACTACCCGCGTTTTAAGCAGTGGGCGGATGACTATTTCTACCTCAAGCACCGAAAGGAAACCCGGGGAGTCGGCGGTATCTTTTTTGACCGCCTCAACGAGGAAGATGGCTTCAGTAAAACAGAACGTTTTGCCTTTGTCCAGGAAGTGGGAGAGGCCTTTGCCCCTTTATATATCCACTTCCTGGAAAAGCACAGGAAAGCACCCTTTGGTGACAGGGAACTGGCCTGGCAGGGCCTGCGGCGGGGCCGTTATGTCGAGTTCAACCTCGTTTGGGATAAGGGCACCAAATTCGGGCTGGATACAGAGGGCCGTACCGAATCGATACTGATGAGCCTGCCCCCGGTAGCCAACTGGGCATATAACTACCTCCCCGAGGAAGGAACACCGGAAGCCCGGACCCTTTCGCTGCTCAGGAAGGGCATCGACTGGGTCAATTACACAGAATCGTGATCGTTTCTGTCTGTATCTTGTTGCTCATGTTGCCGGCCCGGTCTTTGATCTGAATGGTGTAAGACATGGTGTCCGTCGGGAAGTTGGCGTTGGGCACACAGGGTGTAGAACCGTCCGGGTAGGTACAGCAGATACCGAACGGTTTATTGAGCAACCTGACGGTGATCTCTCCCGAGATGCCATTGCCAATGCCCTGATCGGGAATGACCGGCAGTTTCTTGATATCGACAAATCCTTCCCGGCTGTCGGTCAGGAAAAAATCGACGGTGCTGTCATCGTTGCCCAGGTCGCCATCACCATCAGTAAAGCTGAGGGTTATCTCCAGCGTATCTGCCGGATTGTTGGCATTTCCCTGTAAAATCGCCTGTTGGTTGATACCTACGTAGTTGATCTGAGGGGTATTCGGATAGTTCGGAGGTTGCACGCAGTTGTACACCAAAAAGGCTAATCCGAGAGCGAGTAAATAGTATGTCGTTTTCATAACTCCAATTTAGTCAATAATTGTATAATAAGGTACATTCAATATTGTTTCAATGCCTAAACGCGAAAAGTGGGTTCAACCTGGCGATAAACTGAAACAGAGGGTAGAAAAAGTGGTGGAAGCTGATTTCCAGGCTCTTGCATTGGATGTTTTCTTCTACCAGGCCGGGAACAACCCCTTATATCGACAGTATCTCGAATTGTTGGGCGTTTCTCCACAAGAGATAACCAATATTGAAGATATCCCCTACCTGCCTATTCAGTTTTTCAAAAACCACGACATACAAACCGGTATCTGGAAGCCGGCCCTCTCCTTTTCCAGCAGTGGTACTACCGCCCAAACGGCCAGCCGCCACCTGGTGCGCGATCCTGAGTTCTACCGGCGGAATGCCCGCCGCGGGTTCGCTCATTTTTATGGGCAGGTGGAGGAATATTGTGTCCTGGCGCTTTTGCCATCTTATCTGGAGCGTACGGGTTCTTCTCTCGTCTTTATGGCAGAGGATTTTATCCGGTTATCCCGCTACCCGCAAAGCGGATTCTTTTTATATAACACCGAAGCGTTGGTTGAGATTTTGAACCATTGCAAAAAAAATGCCATCCCTACGCTATTGTTAGGTGTTAGTTTTGCCCTTTGGGAACTCGCAGAACGACATCCCATGAACCTTAATGGCCTCATTATTATGGAAACAGGCGGCATGAAAGGCCGCCGCCGGGAGCTTACCCGGGAGGAGTTGCATGGTATCCTGAAGGCATCTTTTCAGGTAGAATCCGTTCATTCCGAATATGGGATGACGGAGCTTCTTTCTCAGGCTTATTCCCAGGGTGATGGCCTTTTCCGCTCCAGCCCGGCCATGCGTGTCCTGGCGCGGGAGATCACCGACCCCTTTGCTATTCAACCGCCTGGAAAGACTGGCGCCCTAAACATCATTGACCTTGCCAACCTCGATACCATCAGCTTCATCGCCACCGATGACCTGGGCCGCGTATACGAAGACGGGAGCTTCGAGATCCTCGGCCGCCTCGATGCAAGCGACGCCCGCGGGTGTAATTTGCTGGTAGCGGATGTGTAGGTGTGTATGGGGGTTGCAGTGTATCAGTGTTGCAGTGTATCAGTGTTGCAGTGTATCTGCATTTCTGATAAACCGATACAATGATGAGGGCGATCCGGAAACCCTCCGGAAGGAAGGAACGAGGGATTGAAGGAAT
>JAGQXQ010000445.1 GCA_020436535.1 Phaeodactylibacter sp. | reverse complement strand
AATACAAACACTACGGAAGAACCGGTTTTCGAATTTCGCCAGCAAGACGTGTTGGTGGAAGATATGGTCGATCTGGGCAGTGGCGCCTATCCGGCTTTCGTTGATTATAATGCCGATGGGTTGCTGGACCTCGTCGTTGGCAATACCGGTTTCTGGCAACCCGGGGGGCAACGCGACTCCCGCCTGTTCCTCTATGAAAATATCGGAACGGGAAGTAGCCCCGCTTATGAACTGGTGGATGCCAACTACCTGAACCTCAATTTGTTTGATGATAATTACTCCTTCGCGCCCGCCTTTGGCGATCTCGACAACGATGGCGATCTGGATATCTTGGTTGGAGAGATCTATGGCCAGCTTTTTTATGCTGAAAACACAGCCGGCCCGGGCAACCCGCTTGCCTATGGGCCCTGGCAGTATGGATATATGGGCATTAATATCGGGCAGCTTAGCGTTCCTTTCATCGCTGACCTCAACCGGGATGGGTTGCAGGACCTGATCGTGGGAGAGCGCACCGGCAATATCAATTATTTTCAAAATACCGGTACTGCCACAACCCCTATGTTTAACCCAAATCCCGATGAAGCGCCCAATACTCCAGGGCTGGGTAATATCAGGACCTCTGTTCCGGGTTCTATAACCGGTTACAGTGCACCGCTCGTCCTGGATCAGCAAGGCTCATACGTACTAGTGGCCGGCACCGAAGTGGGGCAAATCGAGTTCTACAACGGCATTGAAGGAAATGTTACCGGCGCGTTCAACCTGGTCACTGAAACCATGGGTGAAATCAGGGTAGGGCGCCGCACCCGGCCGGCCATCGCCGATATCGACAACGACGGTTTCCTGGAAATGATCGTCGGGAATGAGCGTGGCGGCTTGTCTGGATTCCAGACACCTCTCCGCCTGGACAGTACTTCTCCCACCCGGGAAGTGGGGCTAGAGCAAGCCGTAAGGGTGTTCCCCAATCCGGCAGAAGAATGGCTAACCATTCAGGCGGATGCGGAAGGTTTGAAACAGCTGAGTCTGTTTAACGCCTCTGGCCAGCAGGTGGCTCAACGGAAATGGAGTGGGGCCAGTACCAGCCTGGATGTCAGCGCCCTTCCGGCGGGGCTTTATTTTGTGAAGGTTGCAACAGAAGGAGGTATGAAAGGGCAAAAAGTGGTAGTGCGCTAATTTCCAAATGAGGCGGCCTCAAAAGTAATGGTACACTGATCTTTTAGGATTTATTAGGATAATCCAGGATTTAAAATAAACGCTCGTTCAAAACTTAATGAACCATAAAAAATCTTAACAGATCAGTGTGCTATTCTATACCAGGCTCATTGAGACAGCCGCATCGTTCTACATAATTATCAGTATTCTATTCCTCCACCCAGCCTGCTAAATCCAGCAAAAAGACATACTGCAGCGCCGTCTCCTTATACCGCCGGTAGCGCCCGGAGGCGCCGCTGTGCCCCGCTTCCATGTTGGTGTGCAGTAGCAGCGGGTTATCATCTGTTTTCAGTTCCCGCAGCTTGGCCACCCATTTGGCAGGTTCCCAGTATTGCACCTGGGAGTCGTGCAGGCCGGTGGTGACCAGCATGGACGGATAATCTTTTGCCTCTACATTGTCGTAAGGGGAGTAAGACTTGATGTATTCGTAGTATTGTTTGTCGTTGGGGTTGCCCCATTCATCGTACTCACCGGTAGTGAGGGGGATGCTATCGTCCAGCATAGTGGTGATAACATCCACGAAGGGAACTGCGGCAACAATACCTTTCCATAAGTTAGGGCGCATATTTACAACGGCTCCCATCAGCAGGCCCCCGGCGCTGCCGCCCATGGCAAAGAGCCTATCTTTACTGGTGTAATGGAGGGCAAGCAGGTGTTCCGCACAATCGATGAAATCGGTGAAGGTGTTCTTTTTCTTCAGCAGCTTGCCGTCTTCGTACCAATACCTTCCCATCTCTTCGCCTCCGCGGATGTGGGCAATGGCAAAGGCAAACCCACGGTCGAGCAGGCTGAGGCGTACGGAACTGAAATAGGGGTCTATGCTGTGGCCATAAGAACCATAACCATACAGGAGCAGCGGCTGGCTGCCGTCTTTTTTGAAGCCTTTGCGGTACACCAGGGAAATAGGGACTTTAACGCCATCACCGGCAGTGGCGAAAAGCCGTTCCGATTGGTAGTTCTCAGGTTTGAAGTCGCCGATCACTTCCTCTTGTTTGAGCACTTTCAGCTCTTTGGTTTTCATGTTGTAGTGGTAGGTGGTATTGGGCGTGGTGAGAGACGTATAACCAATGCGGAGCCAGTCGGTGTCAAAATCGGGGTTAATGGATACGTATGCCATGTAGGCTTCTTCTCCAAAGTCGATATAGTGTTCCGGGCCTTTCCACTGCCGGATGCGGAGCTGTGTAATGCCATTTTGGCGTTCGGTAAGCACGAGGTATTCCTCAAAGATATCCATGTCTTCCAGCAGTACATCTTCCCGGTGGGGGATGACCTCCTTCCAGTTTTCTTTTGAGGTATTGAACTCATCGGTTACCATCAGCCGGAAGTTGCGGGCATCCAGGTTGGTACGTATATAAAACTTATCGTGATGGTGAGCGATATCGTACTCATGTTTGTGTTCCCGGGGCTGAATGATCCTGAATGCTCCTTCCGGCGTATCTGCATTGAGCACCCGGTACTCATGGCTGAGGGTGGAGTGGGAGCCGGCAATAATGTATTTCCGGGATTTTGATTTATAGACAAAAGCCCGGTAGGTAGGGTCGTCTTCACTGTACACTTCCACATCCTCTTCCACCGGTGTGCCCAGTACATGGCGGTAAATCTTGTGAGTGCGTAGGGTGGTAGGGTCTTTAGCCGCGTAAAAGATCGTTTTATTGTCGTTGGCCCAGGCGGCAGTACCCGAGACACCGGGAATGGTATCTTCCAGCATTTCCCCGGTTTCCAGGCTTTTAAAACGCAGGGTATAGATCCGGCGGCTGACGGTATCTTCTCCAAAAACCAGCAGCCTGTTGTCCGGGCTGACCGCCCGGCCTCCGATGTTGTAGTAATTATGGGGTTTAGCCAGTTCATTTTCATCCAGCATGACCTCCTCGTTTGCTTCGAGGGTTTCCTTCTTGCGGGAGTAGATGGGGTGTTCTTTGCCTTTTTCGTAGCGGGCCAAATAGAAATAGCCATTGTCTTTGTAGGGCGCGGATTCCTCATCCGGCTTGAGGCGGGCGACAATCTCCTGATACAGTTTATCCTGGAAGGGCTTCAGGTGGGCCATCATTTGCTCCTTGTATTCGTTTTCCGATTTCAGGTATTGGATGACGGCCTCATTTTCTCTTTCATTGAGCCAGTAGTAATCGTCGATGCGGGTATCGCCGTGAATGCTGAGCGCTTTGGGTATTTTGGTTGCCCGGGGGGCTTCCGGGGAGGTTTGATCCTTCATTTTTATGCTTCTTTTTTCTTTTTGAGCTTTCTGGCGTAAGCCATCTGCGATGCGAATTTAGCCATTTTTTAAATATCATTACCTCAAGCTAAAATGCTACATTTGCGCTGCTATGCGCCTAAAAACATCATACCGGCAAATTCTCTCCATTTCGGCTCCGATCATGTTGGGCAGTGCTGCACAGAATGTCATTGCACTGAGCGATAGCGTTTTTCTATACCACCTCAGCCAGGAAGACTTCGCCTCTATTGGCTTTGTCGGTGTTTTTTACCTTGTTATAGCGGCTATTGGGTATGGGTTTTCCCGAGGAGGGCAGATCATGATCGCCCGCCGGATGGGAGAGCGCAACCCTGGGGAAGTGGGGCGTACCTTCTATTCAATGATTTATTTCGAGTTCGGGTTGGCCATTGCTATGTTTTTTTTCATGCAGTACGGCTGTTATTATTTTTTCAGCCTGATCGTCGATTCTCCGGTCGTTTTTTCCAAAAGCCTGGAATATTTAGAGACCAGATCCTGGGGCGTGTTTTTCAGTTATACCGGCGTGGCGATCATTGCTCTGTACACTGGTGTGGCGCGCACCAGCTTCATCATTGTAGACACGGTGATTTTGGGGGTGATCAATATTGCCCTCGATTATGGCCTGATCTTTGGTAAATGGGGATTGCCGGCGATGGGGATTGCCGGCGCCGGCCTGGCCAGCACCATTGCGGAGATCGTCGCTTTTGTTGTCTTCTTCATTTATATGATTTTTGACCGCTCGGCCCGTTCCTATCACCTGTTTCGTCTGCCAAAAATAGATTTTGCGCTCATCCGGCAGCAATACAGCCTTTCCATCCCCATCGTTGCACAGGCTTTCGTCGGACTTGGTAGTTGGTTTGTCTTTTTCGGGATCGTCGAGAACCTGGGGGAACACCAACTGGCCATTACTAATTTGGTGCGGATGGTCTACCTGGTCCTTTCTATCCCTACCTGGGGTTTTGCCTCCGGGGTCAACACGATGGTAAGCAACTTTATCGGGCAGCAGAAGCGGCAGGCAGTTGTTCCTATCATCTGGAAGACGGCTAAGATTGCCTGGGCGACAACTATGGTCATTACGGTTCCAGTAGTACTTTTTCCACATCAGATCCTCTACCCTTTGTTAGGCTCGGCAGACATGACTTTGATTACTGACTCACAGCCCATCTTTTTTGTGCTGGTGGGGATTCTCACCCTATTTTCCATCGGCAGTGTGTTTTTTAACGGGTTGGCGGGCACCGGCGCCACTTATTACGGCCTGAAGATACAGACCTGGTGTGCGCTGTTTTATCTGGCCTACATTTATATCGAAGTCAATTATACCAGCGGCGGCCTGCCCTGGGCCTGGGCAGCAGAGATATTCTACTGGATGCTGATGCTGGCGCTTACGTTATGGTATCTGAGGTCTAAGGAATGGCACGGGTTGGAGGTGTAAAGGTTATATTGCTAAAGTGTTGGGGGCTGGAGGGGTAGGGGGCATAGCCGTCAGGTTTATTTTTCACACATACAAAATATTTTCATAGCCCATGGTCCAATGCCGATAGGCTATCCCCAACTCTGGCCTGCCGCATGAGATTTTCGACACCTGATGTGAGATTTTTGATTTTCGATGTCCCTTTGAAGGGCTGCTCTTGGCAAGCTCTCAACGGGCAGGCCGGAAAAGGCCACATCAGATATCAAAAATCGCAAATCGCAAATCTGTTCTTTGATCCACTCAGGGGTAACTCCTGCCCCTCTACATATTGTTAATTTCTAAACCTGACGGCTATGGGGGTAGGGGGTGTTTGGAACGCGGATGGGCCGATTTATTGGATGTGCGAAGAATGCCGAAGTGAGCATTACTCGCAACAATCCGCTGTATCCGTGTCATCCGCGTTCCAGTTCAGTTCTATCGTTTCAAATCAGCTTATTTCTTCACAAACTTGATGGTGCGAGACTGCCCGTTGGCCATCACGCGTAAAAAGTAGATGCCATTGGGAAGTGTGGAAACACTCAGTGATTCAACATGCTTTCCGGTGGGCAATTGGCCAAGATACTGGGTAGTGATCGATTCTCCCAGCAGGTTAAGCACAGAAACTTGTACATCAGAGCTCTCCAGAAGGTTGAAAGAGGCTACGATCTGGTTACTGGCCGGATTGGGGAATACGACAAGTTCTTCGACCAGGGCCGGTTCCTCAGTTCCTGAAATAATATCGCCGACGAGTTGGATGAAGAATTCACCAGGTGGGTCGCTGGTCAACCTGGTGCTTACGCGAACCAGCAGGGTAATTGGCTCGGCGGGCAAACCGGTGACCGTGGTCGTGACAAATGGTTCGCTTATCGTATTGAAAAGGCAGGCCCCCGGGAAAGTCAGCGTATCCACTTGATTGCCACAATCCAGGAACAGGTCAACGAAAAATAGCGCGCCTTCCGTTACTGCATTCAGACGGAGTTCGAGTTCTGTATTCCCCAGGG
>JAGQXQ010000444.1 GCA_020436535.1 Phaeodactylibacter sp. | reverse complement strand
ACTAGCACCGTGTAGATTTGCCGCAACAGGCCAAAGGTTTCGCCTTGGTCGACTTCTTCCTGTATTCGGGGCAGGACGGCCTCTTTGAAAATGGTCAATGCCCTTTCGTCTGCCTTGTCCATAGCGGATTGGTTTGCTGCCCCACGGTTCTTCCGTAGCTTTTCTGCGGTCTGGTAGTCGAAATCACACGATACTTTCATATTGAAACCGGTAATGTCTACCTAGCCGGTGTCTCCTTCTTGTTTTTCATGTACACTGGCGCTGCCGGGAGTGATCCATACTTTGAAACAGGATTCAAGGCCTGTTCCGGCTTTTGTCGTAGCCAAAAGCTTTCGCCAAAAGAGGTTGCCGGTTTCATGGCTGGGGTGCAGCAGTTGTGTGGTGAACTGCTTTAGGCTCAGGTCCTGGCGCAGGAGGCCCCAACCCAGACGGGGTTTGCGCAGTGGTTGGGGAATGCCGCAGAAGTCTCTGTAGGGGTTCAGGTCAACATGCATGTCCTCTCCGCGGACGACCAGGAAGGTGTTCAGGTATTCTCCCATCCGCTTTTGGAGTTCCTCTGCTTGCTCCCTATCCAGTTCGTCCGGCCGGGGGTGGCCCAACATAAAACCGGGCGCAAAAGGGTTCTGGTTATTAAAAGTAAACCCCGTCAACAAGGCAGGGTATTGGGGTAAGGCGGCAGGTGCTTCCACCAGGGAAGTATGCCCTGCGCCTTCTTTCCTACCGTCCACTATTTTGGTTTCCACTCTTATGGCCGCTCCTATGGGTTCGGATAAGGCAACAACTTGCACTGATAGCTTTTCTTCCAATATACCTGCTTCATAGGCTGCCTTTATTCTTTCATAGGTGGCTTCACTGCTGAGGATGGATAACTGAACGCTGCCCTCCTCTACTTCCAGAACCTCCAGGCCCGGATCGCCGCTTAGCTTCCAAAGGGCCAGCTCTATTTCCCGCCGGCGGATCGGAGAAAAGCCTTCCAACGCGCCTTCTAATATCAGCCTCCAGTTGTATCGCCGCCGGAAGCCAGCGGATGTGGCGCCCAGCCCGGTATACTTGCGCTCCAGGAGGGTGATCAACTCTCCTGCCAGTTCAGCGAAAGCCTCGTCCAGGGTAGCCCATTTGGTGGCCGGCTTCCGGTTGAAGGGCAAAGGTTGCAAGCTCCCAAATGGCGCTTCCTCCAGGCCGGCCAGGGGGCGGAGCAATACGGGCGCCACCAGGGCTTCTCCGCGTTCGTGCCGGCTAAGGGCCAGCAGCATTTCGCGCTGCCAGAGATAATCTGAGCTGACATAATCGGCACTGGCCAGCAACAGGATCACATCGGCTTCCACCATCCCTTCGTGGACTTTCTCTTGCCAATCTTCTCCGGGATTTATTTTCCGTTTATGCCATAGCGATACGGCTTCGTTTTGACGGAAGATGGAAAGGTGGTTCTCAAGTTGCTGCTGCAGGGCTTCATCCTCAGAGGCGTAGGAGAAAAAAATGTTGATGAGGCGTTTCCTTTCTTTGAATAGGGAGTGGATGCGCATGGGTTGGGGGTTAGTGCTGCCTGGTTCTTCGTAAACCTTGGCTTGGAATAAACTTTGTCAATATCAGAAAAAATCCTGGTACTTCCTGGGCGGGTAATCTTGTTATTCTTTATTGGTGTAATTAAATAAAACAAATAGTGTCTAATATTTGGAAAAGACAATAATAGTGCAAATATTTGTTTCAATTGCTTTAAATCACCTTCCGTCGAAAAGCAGCCATGTTCTTTGACATCTTGCTTTTTCTATTTTTAATGGGGATTTTTCCTATATTTATTACTTCTGTACTAAAAATTCTACCTAATCCCTAACAGCAGCAGGATGAACATTATAAAATTTCCACCAACCGAGCCCGATCGGCTTTATGCGAAAGCCAGTTGGCTACCTACTGTTATTGACTTATCTGGCAACCGCTCCAGTTTCCTTTTCTAACCCACTCAAATGAGCTGTTATGAAGGGAGCTGGCTTCGATGACTCAACTGATGATGGGAACCAGTATCGCCCTGTGGGCAAATCCTGGTTTTTGGGTATTGGCATCAATGAGTATCAGGAGTATCAAGAGTATCAAGACGGAAACCAATTTCGGAGCCTCCATAATGCCGTCAAAGATGTTGAGGACATTGGCAATCTCCTCAAAGAGTACTATCTCATCGATGAATTCGTGTTTCTTCTTGACAAGGAAGCAACCAGAGGAGCTATAATTAAAAAGTTGCACCAACTAGCAAAAGTACTTTCTGAAAATGATAAGCTTTTGATCTATTTTTCTGGTCATGGTTATAAAGAGGAATTGGACTCGACCCTTTCCTTCACCTTCTGGGCACCGGTTGATGGCAAACCCAATGATATTAGTTCCGTAATCAGCAATTATCAAATTCTTGAATATCTTAAAAAGATACCTGCTCGGCACATTTTCCTGATTTCAGATTCCTGTTATTCTGGTACATTCCTGGAAGCTAGATCAGCCTCTTCAGAAGTAACCGACTTAAGCCAAGCTAAAATCATGGAAAGCCGTAAATCAAGATGGGGGCTATTTTCTGGCAGGGACAGCCAACTCGTTGTTGATGGGTTTCCAGGAAAAAACAGCCCCTTCGCCTCGGCTATAATAACCATCTTGTCTCAACATCCGGATCAGTTTATCGAAGTCGACTCATTTGCCAAGAAGGTTGCTGATCAAGCCAAACGAAATGCCACTGGACAGGATGCGATGTACAATCCAATCCCTGGTTGTGGAGATAATAATGGACGATACATCTTCTGGCGCAGAAAGGAGAAAAAACCGATACCAACTAAACCTTCCAAGAAATCAAAAAAAAAGATTGAGGCCAAAAGCCCGCCTTTTTCGGCCTATCCGGCTGATAAAGATCTTGCAAAAAACTTTCCTTTAATCAACCAGAAAATGCTTACTGCTATGGAAAAAAGTTTACGCCAAACTTGTGAGCTTATGCTCAAGGATCTAAAAATCCCGCTCCAAGAAGATCGGTGGGCGCTCCGGGATTACTGCATCAATAAAGCCCACGCTACTGTTGAACTGCTGAACGAGGTACAAATCCTGAGGGACGAATTAGATGATTTTTTGCTGTCAAGTGGCTCCTTGTTCGACCGGGTAGTTGATATCCTGAATAAATTCGATGGCCATCTAAGCCACAAGCATTTTCAGTTCATCGATACTGCCGAGTCTGCCAAATTGTCCCGGTTCATCAATAGCCCGATCGAAGAAACAGCCTTTCAGCTAAAGGAAAGTAAATGCATAGTAAAACAAGCGGCTACCGATGACCCGGAGCAAAAAAACATTCTAAAAGACCGATTGTCAGATACCTTTGTTCAACTTCAGCTTTTATACCTCATCCTGGAAAAGATCGTCTCCGCTACCGGCCAGCACAAACTGCGATCACCTTTCCTGAATTAACCTCCTCTCTCCCTGAGAAAACCACTTTCTTCTTTTTGTAATTGTTTTAATGGCAAACCTATCCCAAATAAAACGGCCGGAAGACCTGCCTTCCATGACTCCATCACAAATAGCGGTGGAATTGGAGGGGTGGGCTTATATTTTCAATAGCGGGATAGGAAATCCTGAAAGATTAAACAAAGAATATAGAGAAAAAATGGGCACTATGCTCCTTTTTTTAAGTGCTTTGAATCAGCAGGCTGGAAGCAGTGGAAAAAATACGTATCCAGTTACCTTGTTGGATGAGGTAATCGGCACCCTCATCTTTGTTAGAGGTGCACTGGCGGATGCCTATAATAAAGGCAAAACCCCTCAGGTGATAGTTGGTAAAAAAATCCCAAAGTTAGCTCGTGACCTAATGAAATTGGGGGAACAGTATAAAAAGATGGAGAAGTGATTTTTGGTCTCTTTGATTTAGGTTCTTTATAATAACGCTGCTATTCTTGTTAAATGATTTGAGCCTTTAAGACTTTTGAGTAGCCCCATATGCTCTCTTTGAATCGTAAAATGAAGAAATTTCCATCTATACTCCCACAAACCCAAAATACGAATCCCCCCACTCTCCTCCCCCATTCGAATAAAACCCCGGCATATTCACCTCAAAAGACTTCAGGTAGATCTCCCGGCTAACCTGGTGCTGGATTTGCAAAGGCGGCAATGGCTCGTAAATTCCTGGCTTGGGGCGGCTGAAAAAACCGGCTTCCAACAGCATCGGTATGACCGAATACAGCCCGTTGTGCATCGACCGGTTGCTGCCGTAGCAGCCACCCTGGGCAGCCCGGCGCCAGCTTTCCGAAGGGCAAATTTTTCATTTTCCCTGGCACCCCTCGCCTTCGGCACAAGAGACTATTGAATTTCCCCAAAGGTCCAAGCCACCCCGCTCACAATCCCTCAACTGCCTCCGAAGTGGCTTCGGCACGGGCCGCCCTACTTTACAGCGCTACCTCTTAGCTCGACTTTAGCATTTTCCGAAGAAACATAAGAAGGTAACCGATTGGGGCCGGCAGATGATCCTGCAATTCAAGCAATGGCTACAACTTACCCTCCCACATACTTAAACGCCGCCCAGTGAAAAGGATGGGCAAAATCAGAAGTTTGTATACTGGGAGTCGCCAGAGACCTGATGAACGAATCCACAGCATCAGCAGGTGCCTGGCTATCTGGTAAGGTTACCAGATAGTCCTTAAAGAAAACTGCTTTTTCCTCATTGGTGGTGTTTCTTAACCATATCTGAGCCTTTCGCAATGCTTCGGATGGTTGCAATCCCTCCTTTCGCCATAAATGGTAGAAACGAAACATCAGCATCATCGTGCTGATGTCGGCCACCGACCAGGAAGAGGCTACGACGCTGGCTGCGCCGGCCTGGAGCAAACCGGTGGGCAGGCTGACTACCTCATCCGGTAATTCCGTGCCGGGCATGCCGGTCTCGCAGGCGGAAAGAACAGCTAGCTTCGTATCGGTCAACTGGAGGTTTAATAGATCCTGCAGGCTGAGGGGTTCATCATGTGCCATCACCAGGCCCCCGGTGAGGGGGCGGGTGAGGTTGGCGTAACCGTGGCAGGAGAAATGCAACACATGGTAATCCTTCAGTGCTGTTAATACTGCTTCCCGGGTCGCTTCCTCCTGTCGGAAGGTCTGGCTTTTCGAAAACGTCGAAATAGCTGCCTGTACCTCACGCCTCGAATTAGGCAATGAACTGGCAGTGACAGGCTGGGGGTTATCCACGGCCAATATGGTATCAGCCTCGAGGCGGCTGGCTATGGCCCGAGCGGTATGCAGAGAACGAGCATTGGGAGCATAGATATAGGTCCGGGCATCTAATGCATACCGCCGCCCGGAAGGGGCTTCCGAATCTTCTGTCCAGGCTGCGTGTAAAGGAAGCAGTCCCAAAAATCCGACTGGGATGAGCGATACTTCGAAATAAGGCTCCAGGACTGCTGACAGCGGCTCCATCACCGCGTCCCATAACCAACGGGTCGTCCGGTCCAGACTGGCAAACCAGGTATCTCGTAACGATCGGTTACCTGGATCGACTTTCCACTGGTTATAGGTGTCAAAGTAATCACCCAGGATTTCCCGAAGGGATCTGTTACTTAAAGAAGGTAACCAGACGGGGTTAACGGTGACAGGGGAGCCAGGGTGAAGGAGAAGGGCCAGCCCGCCGGCAGTAGTTGAGGTGATATAAACCAAAGGCTGGTTCCGGGCAGCCTTGGAAAGGTCTTCAAAAGTAGGGGGTTCCAAAAATCGTTCGTATCCCGGAACCTGGCGAATATTGGCAATAACACCGTCTAGCTCTGCTCTGGTGGACTGCAGGGCTTCCGTCAACTGCGCGTCGCTGAGTGTTCCCGGCCGGGGGTGTTGCTCCTTCAGTAACAATTCTCTCCAGCGGCCAACCGCCTGGTGGTATTCCTCAACGAGCTCCGGGTGGCTGGATTCCTTTAATCGTTCCAGATCGGCGCGGTCCCGCCCCAGTGCATCCGCCAGCAGGCGAGCGCTACCCTGCTCCAAGGCAAGAGCCGCCTCCTTGTAATCACCAACCTTAGCCAGTACATACGCGGACCGGTCCGCCAGCCCCTGTACGTCCTGCAACCAAATTTCTTTACTGCGACGGACGAGTTGAATCTGTACCAGTTGGTCAGCGGCCCGGCGGGCAAAGTGATATGCTTCTACTGCTTCATCCCAGGACTGTCTTTCAAATGCCCAGTTGCCCCACGTGGCGGCAGTGTTCAGGCTTCCGGAAGTGGCTACATTCAAACTGGATTCGGCAGCTTGCCGGTAACATTGTATCGCTTTTTTTAAATCGGCAGGTTTCCCACTATGTTGGTAAAGATCCTTCATCGCACTGCCCAGGTTGTTGAGCCGGACAGGCCAATCTGGTGATGTTGGCTCGGTTCGCTCCAGAGCCTTTTGCAAAACCTCAATGCCTTGTTTAAGGTCTTGTAGAGTTTTTGTTACATGGAACCGGAACCTCAGCCCGCCGCTCAAATTGGTCATGGCCATCAACAGACGAGGGGAGTCAGGAGGCGTTTTTTGAATAGCTTCTTTTAAAACCTCAATACTTCGTTCTAAATCCGCTACCTTCCCGCTCCTTTCGAAGCGGTATCGCCATGCAATACCCAACATATTTAAAAGAGTCGGCAAATTGGTGGAAGTCGGTGAAATGAGTTTTAGGGATTTCTCAAGTGCACGGATCGTTCGTTCCAGATCCGCCAGGGATTTAGTCCGTTCGTATTGGACGGATAACCCCAGGCCTAAATTGATTAAGTAATCGGGAAGTGCCGTTGAACCCTCGGGGGTTTGAGCAATGGCTGTTTCGTGAGCCTGAATGGCTTGTTGCAGATCAACCAGGGCGCCCGTTCTATAATACCGGGTTGTCAAGGCTAAACCCAGGTTAGAATACAGTTGGGTGGATGTAGCCAGTTCAAGGGTAGATTGATCAAGGGCTTGCCTGTAGGATTGAATACACCTTTCCAGATCGTTCAAACCTCCCAGACGCTCGTAACGGGTTTGTAACGCAATACCCAGGTTATTGAGTCGGCCGGAT
Source organism: Phaeodactylibacter sp. (assembly GCA_020436535.1). Lineage (GTDB taxonomy): Bacteria > Bacteroidota > Bacteroidia > Chitinophagales > Saprospiraceae > JACJXW01. The sequence continues at coordinate 15,581 of JAGQXQ010000444.1, read as the reverse complement.
AACTCCGGCGATTCAGATGGAGTCAGTCGCAGAGATTGCTCAATGAGATCGATACCCCGCTCAAGGCCAGTCAATGATCCGGAACGTTGATACCGGTGGTGTAGTCCATCTCCCAGATTATTTAGATAACCTGCGATAGCAGGCGTGTTCGCCGGGATTTGTTCTATGGCCTGCTGTAGTACCTGGAGGGACTTATCCAAATCTTCCAGGTCTCCGGTTAAATAATAACGGGCGCGTAAAACAGCAGCCAGATTGCGAAAATGCATGGGCAGATTGGAAGAGCCCGGTGGGGTTTGGGCTATCGCTTCTTCATAAACTTGTATGGCTTCCTCCAGGTCAGCCTTGTTTCCCTTTTGTCGATAACGTTGATCGAGGGCAAGCCCCAGGTCGTCCAGAATGGCATGCCGTTCGGGAGAACTCTTGGAGATCAGTTGCAGTGCTTGCCGTTGACACGCTATTGACCGCTCTAAATCCATTTCCGCTCCTTTCAGGACATGACGTTTCCACAGGGCTTTTCCCAGATAGTTATGAGAACCCGCGAGGTTTGGAGAATCAGCAGACATTTTATCTATTGCCTGCTGAAGCACCTGGATAGACCGTTCCAAATCGTCCCATAATTGCGTTTCATTGAAACGAAGCCATAGCCATTGCCCAAAAAAAGGCAGATAAATCAGGGACTGAGGGGAATCATCCGGTACTAAACCTACCAGTTGTTGATATGCATGGATCGCTCGGTTCAAATCAGACAGATCTCCCGCTCGTAGATATCGCTCCTGAAGTTTTAGGCCGAAGTCCATTAGGAATAGGGAAAGCTCTGGTAATTCTTCTGGGGTTTGATCAATAGCCTTTTGATAAATCCCAATTACCCGATCCAGCACGACAGGGTCTCCAGTTTGTTCGTAACGGTCACCTAAACCCACTCCTAACATGCCTAGCATCGCTGCTGGAACTGGTATTTCGGCTTCTTCCCAAAGCTCAACTGCACGGTCCAGGTCTCCGACATGTCGGGTAACAACGTAGCGTTCAGTATACGCGTCTCCTCCTTGTTCGAGGACCATCTTTCGGAAATTTGGTTCCGATTCTGAAAAATCAGTATGTCGATACATTTCTTCCCAGGTATCGATGGCTTCGTTGATGTCCCCGAGGTCTTTGGTCTTTCGAAATCGTCGGCCAGCTTCCTGAGCGCGTTCCACATGCACGCTCAACTTTGCCGGGATTACCGGTTCTTTTTCTGCAAAGGCGCGTTCGACTCCCACTTCCTTACACCGGCGCAAAAAGGCGATTTGATCCTTGAGTTGGTGCTTTACGCTATCATCGATCGATACTTTTCCGATGAACTGCAGAAGTACTTCCTGTATCTCTTCATTCAACATCTCTGGATGATCTTCCAGAAAACGCTGTAAATCATCACGTCCTGACACTAAAATGAGTGCCCGAATTATTTCAAAAATGGCTTCCTCTACTGATTTTTCGGAGTTCATTGTGTTTTTTATTTCTGATTTGATAACTTAAACCACCCCTTAATGAGAGTAGGTGAGCCCCCACGATTTGTTTTCATGCCGCTTCTGACATAAATTTATCAAAATGGAATTTACGGGGCTGTGTAAAAAAGGCCATCAGGAAAAATGGAACCTAATTTTGTTTTATTGCCGGCTGCCTTGTCGGGGTGTAATTTACTATTGCACTCGGACTTTTAGCGGGACTGTTCCTATGTTAACTGTGCTTTTTTCAGAAACAGACTCTGGTTATCAGGCTTCGGCGTGAGATGACTTCGGCGTGAGCTCAGTCGAACGCTCAGCCGAACGGCTTTTGCGAAAACCGAATTCCGAATTCCGAACAGCGCCCTTTTAGCGGAAGGCTGCATTTAATTCCGGGTAAAAACATACGATTACCCTTTTTACATAACCCCGGGTTTTAAACCTTTGTCTTGAACAGTATCAAAATAACCCCGCACACACCGAAACCCCACCTCCCCATACCCCCTCTCCGGCTCAAACCCCTTCCGCTGGCCCACCCGGCAATTGAACCGGTTGCTGCCGTAGCAGCCGCCCCGGGCGGCCCGGCGCAGGCGTTCAACGGGGTCTCTGGGGTTGACCGCTGGGCTTTCCAGTAACCCCTCATCCGAGTACCAGTCCCAGCACCATTCCCAAACGTTGCCGCTCATGTCGTAGAGCCCCGGCTCGTTAGGGTTCAATTGGCCTACAGGATGAAGCTGCCCGCCGGAGTTGTTCTTGTACCAGCCCACTTCATCCAGGTTGGGGCTGCCGGCATAGTAGTGCTTTCCAATGATCTTTTCCCGCCTGCCCCGCGCGGCGAATTCCCACTCTGCTTCGGTGGGCAGCCGGTAGCCGTCAGCATCCCAATCGGGAAAGACGATGGAGCCTTCTATCTGATATACTCTTTCACGGCCTTCCACCTCGCTTCGCCAGTTGCAAAATTTCAAGACGTCATGCCAGCTCACCCGGGTGGCTGGAAGCTGGCCTTTTTCCCCGCTAAGGCCTTCCTGTATTGGGCGATAGGTGGACCGCAGGTATTGAAGGTACAGGCTGACGGTAACCGGGTGAATTCCGATGTAGAAATTATCTACCTGAGCCTGGAGTGAAAATTTATTGGAACGGCCGCTTCCCATGATGAACGTCCCGCCTTCTACCAATCGCATCTCATAGGGGAAGAAGGGGTTGACCTGCACTTTTTCGGTCGCGGAACAAAACAGGCCCCATAGGGGTTGGCTGTCCGCCAGGCTTTCATCCGGATAGTCTAGCGCTCGGGCTATGCGTTTTATGTCGAGGTTTCCCGCCACGGTTTGAGCCGCGCCCAGGGCTTTCTCAAAGGCAGCTTTGATGGTGAGCTGGTTTTCACAAAGTTCCCGGTAGAAACGCTTTGAAAATTCGGTGGCGCTCTTGTCTTTCACCGGGGCGTAAGTCGCCACTACCGCCGGCACGCCGACGTCTAATAGGGCCCTTACCTGGCCGGCAGTAGAGCAGCCATTGAGTACCACCAGCTTCAGCTTTCCACAGCGGGCACTCTCCCCTAGTTGATGGGCAATCCCGTTCGAGTGGGCGCCTTCGCCACTGATTGAGATCCAGTTTTCGCCGGCATGCCCGCTGTAGTGAAAGATCCGAAGTTCCTTGCCGTATGTGCCTAGGTTTTCATTGAGCGCCTCAAGGGTGATAAATGAGTACCGGATTATTCGAAACTGCCGGCCCAGATGCTGGTTGAACAGCGCATACAGAGTATCGTCTTCATGCTGCAGGGTAGGCAACGGTGAGATGGAGTCGTTCGAATAGGCCAACAGTATGGTATCCATTCTTTTATATTTTGTAGCTTTTCAGCGTCATGATGATTACTGGACTTTGGACATGTCTCTTTTTGAAGTCGGAAGTGCGAAGTCGGACACGAGCGAAGCGACTGACGGAGTAAGTCGGAATGAGGCTCAAGATGGGCGTTCACTGCCTGCTTTTCCGGCTTCGTCGCCCAAAGCCCAATGAGTTTATGTATCAGGATGTTTCCTGCTAATGACCTCCTTCCCTTCTTCTTTTTCCAGCAGGGTTTTAAAGGAAAAGGCCGCGCCGCCAAACAGGATGACGGCTGCCAGTGCCATTACGAGTATGCCGGAATAGGAGGCTTTCTCAAACTGGACGGATACATTCCTGGTGCCGCTGGTTTTTGAGGACAGGCGGACGATGCCTACTTTTTGGGGGGTCCAGAGAAAAGTGTTGCGGCCGCCCTGAGGAAGCAGGATTTCAGAACGCACGATGCTGCTATTGGGACGGTAGGTGACAACGATTGTATCGAGCTTGCCTGTATCAATGGTTATAGTGGCCATCTGCCTAACAACTAGGTTGTCCGGTACGATAATCTGCGCACTTACTGGTATACCGACACTTAGCAGCAGGGCAGCTGCCAGAAGAAAGTTCAGGATAGTTTGCATAACTGCAGTGTTTGTCATTCGGAAATGTTGGTTGACTTATGGGTAAGGTATAAGGCAAAAACCGTGCTTGAAACCAGCCAGAAAAGGGGGATAAAAACCGTGAGCCATTTATAGCCCGGCATGTCGTATGAGGAGCCATAGAGCGGCGCTTCATTATACAAACTGGAAGCAATGACTACGGCGAGCAGGCCCGGAATGAAATAACGGATCATAAAGGTAAACCAGGGACCGAGCCTCAGCCGGGAATGCCGGTTCAACAGCTGCCTGAGGTTATCAGCGCCCATCACCCAGCCGATCAGAACTACTTCGGCAAACCCGATGAACAACAGGCTGTAATTGAACACCCAGTGGTCGGTAATGTCAAGCAGGGTGAGCCCCAGGGTCCCGTCACCGGATAAGGAGGGGTCGATGACCTGGGGCAGCGTAAACAACAAAGAGCCGGTAATACCAGGGATTGCGATTGTCGCCAAAGCCCTGGAGCGGGTAATTCCCAGCTTATCGATCAGGGATGAAGCAAAGCCTTCGATCAGGGATACCGATGAGGAAAGGCCGGCCAGGATCATCAACAGGAAAAACAGAAACCCGAATAAACGGACGATCCATGGCACTGCTGATATTCCGTTGATGCCCTGCGGGATCACAAAAAAGGACAGGGAAAGAGTGGTCCCGGCGGGGTTGAGAGCGTAAACGAAAAGCAGGGAAAAAATGGCGATACCGGCAATGAACTCGAAACTGCAGTTTAAAAAGGAGATCAGCATGGCGTTGTTGGCCTGGTCGGAGTCCCTGGGCAGGTAGGAGGCATAGGCCGTCATGATGCCCATGCCCAGGGACAGGGAAAAGAACATCTGGCTGAATGCCCCGCGCCATACGTGGGGCTGGGCAATACCCTCGAGATCGGGCGTGAACAAATACATCACTCCATCGAAGCCCTTTTCCAGGGTTATTCCCCGAACGACCAGGATGAGCATAAAGATCCACATGAGTGGCACGATCACTCGCACGGCCCGCTCGATCGAGGCCGTTCCTTTCCTCAGGATCAGCAGATTGATCGCCCAGATGAGGATAATAAAGAAAAAGGGCAGCCAACCAGATATGAGGTTGAAAAAATAAACAGTTGAATTAGCTGCCGGAGATGGCTTCAGGTAATCATCGAATGGAGCGGTAGCCCCGGCTTCAAACAAACTGCCTAATGACCCGGCCATCATACCCAGCGCCCAGCCGAGAATAGTGATGTAGTACATAGTGATAAACAGGGCGCCAGCTATGCTCCACCATCCTACGAATTCTCCTTTTTTCCCGGCTATTTTTCCCAGCGCCATCGGGAAGGACCGCCCGGTCATTGTTCCGATGCCGAGTTCTAGCATCATCAACGGCATACCCAGTACGAAAAGGGCAATGAAGTAGGGCAGGTAAAAAGCGCCGCCGCCATACTGGTAAGCGTTGGAACTGAAGAATACGATGTTGCCCAGCCCAATGGCCGAGCCGCTGGCGGCCAGTATGAAGCCTAACTTGCTTTTCCAGGTGCCTCGGTTTGTTGTCATGGTAAGGATTTTGTCTTCCAAATGGATGAAAGGGATATGGGCGTGCAGAGGCCTGGCAGCCTTGGAATCGTGCCAGGCCCCCTACTCTATCGCTGGTTGCTTATTTATTCGAATTGTTCGATGACTTTTCTGGCTTCCCGGATATCGCCTCCAATGATTTGAATCCGTTTTTTGAATAACTGATTGAAGTAGTTGATGTCAACGGTCCGCCAACTGATCCAGCCCCTGTTTTCGATATCATTATCCGGAAAGTAGTTGATCACAAATTGGGTGCTTTGGTCTATCTTAATAATGGCAAAGTCGCGCTTGGCGCTTATGATGTTCATCTGGTTCCGGTCGAACAGAATCACCTTGAAGCTCGGGTCCTTTTTTATCGCCTCCTGGTCTACCAGGGAGAACCGGTTGTACAACTCCATGAATTCCCTGGGTTGATTTTCGATAAAGTACCTTTCTTTCACCTCAATGCTTAGGAAGTCCGCTAACATACCTTCGCTGGCGCCCTCTCCCAGGAAATTCAACAAAAACGCCCGGCTGCATATGGCGATGACATCTCCTAATGCATATACTGCCCGGTAGTTTTCAATTTTGGAAAATTCAAACTTCCTGGCCAGGAGGTTTTTGCTGGAGGCAATCGCTTTATCGATGAAGGGTAATTTCAGCAGAGGCTCAGGAATTTCTTCGAGGTAGCTGTTGTCAATGGGGTCGAGGGAAACATTGACCTGAGGGTCTTCGCTTCTCAACAGATGAGCTTTCAGTTGATCCATTATTATCTCTTGTTCCTGGTTGTTATACTCTTCACTTTCCCAGAAAACGGGTAAAATTTTCAGCTCTTCTTCCAATGCCTGCGCGTTTTTCCATTTTACTTCAAAAAACCCTATGGTCTGTTCTTTTCCACTCCCGTGCTTTGGGCTGTTCGTCACCTTCCATATCTCAATGCCCCGGTTGGGCAGTTCATCGGAAAGGCTGAGCTTGTATTTCTTCGACATGCTGTATGCTATACCTTCTTTTTTCTTGCGTATTACCCCCGGCGCCCATCCTGCGGCAGTTCCCGTAAAATCGAATTGCTCATTCTTTGATATTCCCTGAATCTCAAAGACTCGTTCACTACTGTCTTCTTCTGCATTGGCAAAGTGCAGGTCCTGCCTGCTGGCTTTCATTTGCCATACGCCTTCGGGAATGGAGCCTGGAAATACTCTGGCGATGAGATTGTTAATCCGGTCTTTCAGAAATAGAACAGCAAGAATGAAAAATATTACGCCGGCTGTTATAGACCAGATGGCTGATTTCACCAGAGGATGGTTATACATCTTGGCTATTGCCCCCGCTTCTGAATCTTTTTCTTCATTATTCAGGAAAAAATCAATGCCAATGACGTATTTTTCTCCATCGACTTCAAATTTATGCCAAAAGGTTCTCACTAACGTGATCTCCGTTTTTGATTCAATGTCTGTGTAGAGGAATGACAAACCAAAATCTCCACTATCAAAAGTCGATGGGTGCTTTTTGGATTCTCCTTTCCCGTTTTCTTTCCAGGCTGCCCACCACCATGGCCTCTCGTGGGATACCAACCCCGGATAATCTCTGTATTGAAAGGGAAACATTAAAATGTGCCCTTTTCCACTTGCAAGGTAGATCCTGAATACCCTTAAGTCATTTAGCCAATCTTCTCTGTTCTCAGTATTAAATAATGCGGATAAGACATAGTCTGAGTACTCCTCAAAAGAGAGGCTGTCTTTAGGGAGTTTTAGAATATTCTCCACTTTTTCAAAAAAACAATAGAAAGGGCCTATGTCTTTATAATTATTTACATCGAATTCTGTCGTATCTGGATTGACAACAAGGGAGGCGCGGTCTAAACTCACCTGTATCGGGCGATGGCCACTTTTGAGACGAAACTGAATCTTCCCATTCGCGGTGCCTGGTTTGGTAAAACTGGAATTCTTATAAAATTTTTTCTGGCCTTCATACAATTCTACTTCCTGAGCAATCGACCTCATATTTCTTTTGAGGTTGGTGAACATGGGCGCCAATTCCTTGATTATGTTTTCATCTTTTTCCAACTGGTGTTCATACCACAACTCGTGAAACATTTTTTGATTCTCCAGTGAACTTCTCAGGCTGGAATTTTGAATCCCAAAAAGCAACGGAAAAAGCATCAATGCCAGAACAGTGGATATTCTGGTGAGCACAAAACGGTTTTTTTTCTCTTCCATGGTTCTCTCAATGTTTGTTTAAAAATTTATTATCAACAAGCTTTTCATTTTTTCTAATACGCTGCTACTTCCGGCAACTCCACCTCCAGCGGCTGCAGCTTCCACCACGCCCACTGCGCTTCCAGCCACAGGGCATTGGCGTTCCTGGCCCTGGTAGCTATCCGCTGTTTCATAGCTTCGGCCTGGGTAGAGTTGCCAGTGCTGGGCGCCCCTTCCACTTTCCGGTAGGTAGCCTGCGGCGCGGTTGGGGAGAACTCGCCCAACAGGTCCATCCGCCCGTCCTGGTTGAGGTCCCAGGCGGCCTTGCTCAGGTTTCCCGGTACTTTGTTGTGAATGGCTATGGCTACTGGCTCCGTCCGCTCCGAACGGAAGGTGTATTCTACCCAGGTGTCGCCTTCGCCCTTTAGAAACAGGTAATCCATGGCGGACGGATTCAGGGCAAAGGGGGCGCAGGCTGTGACAGACCGTTCAGGCTGGCTGTACAGCAGGATGTTTTCAAAGGCTTCTCCTGATGCGTCCCATGACAGGATCAGGCAAGAATCCCTGCCCTCCGGTAAGATCAGGAATTGGGGTATGGCTTTACCGGGTTGCCCGGCGACAATAGCCCGCCTGCCCTCTCTGCTCATTTCTACCCAGCCTACCAACCCATCTTCTCCGCTGACTCTCGCCACCATACTCCACCCTTTCGCCAGGCTTTTATCGATCTTGATATATTGATATCGCTGGTTTTTCCCGTCGGCGAAAAGAGCCAACAGGGGCAGGGTGTCTTTCATGGCTACCAACAGGCCGGGTTGCTGCTCCGGGGTGTTTTCACCGGTGAATGCCCCTATGGCATCCCACGGCCTTCCCGACACTTCCCACCGCTGCCATCCTGGCCCTCTTTCAGTAGGGGGCATTGTCGCCAACTGCGCCATCGTCGCCTCTAACAACTGGCTTAAGGACGATTGCGATTGTATTTCCGATGGTGCAAAAAATAGTAGGCAGAGCGTAAATACCAGGATCCATCTGTTCCCCTGCTTTTTTGAAATGGTATCTTTCATCTTGCTTTCTTTTTTGATTGACTCCTTGAGGCGACTTCGATATGCGCCCCCTTTAAGGATGAAGGCAGCCCCCCATATGGAGCATCAAACGCCTCCTTGCCTTTTTACCAAGCTGCAACAGCAGAATGGGCCAAGTTCCAACTTCCCAATTCCGCTTTCCGAATTCCCAATTCCGACTTCCGTCTTCCCAATTCCGACTTCCCAATTCCGACTTCCGACTTCCGACTTCCCAATTCCGACTTCCGACTTCCGACTTCCGACTTCCCAATTCCCCCTAATCTTCCCTGACCCAGTTATACACCTTCTGCTTTACCGCCTCATTCCAGCCGTACTTGTTTTTCAGCTCTGAAAAGGACTTGTACCCCTCCTGCCGGTAGCGGCGCTCCCGGGTGCCGATATCACCCATGCCGGTAGCGGCGCCAAACCAGTTGAGCAACGGGGCGGTAACGGCGATCTCATCTCCGGGGTCGCCGGTTTCAATCAGGCTGTTCATGCGCTGGAAAGCGCCTTCGAAGGTGCGCTGCTGCAGGTCGGCCGGTGGCCCGAATTTGTTGAAAGCCATTCCGGCTGTTCCCGTGGCTTTGCCCATATATTTGAATCCATCTTTAACGACTTCCATCCTGGCATTGTCGTCACTGGGATCGGCGTAGGCATCCGCCAGGTGGCTGGCTGCTTCGGCATAGCCCATCACTTTGGAGGCGAAACCGAAGGTGTTGGCATGCTCTTCCTGGCCCAGTATTTCCGATGTGGTGGAGGCCTTGCTGAAAAAGCCTTTGACGTCCTCCATCCATCCGCCAGCCTCCTCTCCAGGTTCCCCATCTGCAGATGCCTCGGTTCCTTCCGACATCACCCATTCGCTAACGGGTATGTCCGACGAACGGTAGCCTTCTGGTTTGTAGTCATGGGGCGCCGGATCCCTTTTGTTCCTCTCCTTTTCGTCAAGATAACGATCGACTGCACTTTGAATGCCAGGAACAGATTGAATCATTATTTCTTGAAGTACCTCCTCGTCATTGTTACCAGCATCTTTACCAGTATCGTATTTTTTATGCTCTGATTGAATTCCGGGCTCCAAAGGGGTTGCGTAGCTTTCATCCGGATGAGGCGCTTCCGGGTTGGCCTTTGATGTTGTCGAAGGAGCAGGAGCCTCTGCGTCTCCTGGAGGGGTATTGGGATGGGCGATGGTAGATGTTCCCCTGTTAAGATAAGTAGGGGAAGCAGGGGCTTCACGAACGGTAGAATTAGGGGCATATCCCACATAGTAATAGGCGGGGCCTGTTTCACCACAGCCTTTACATTGAACCATAAAAACCAATTCTTTTATTCCCCCTGGGCCATCCGTTTCTTTACCAAGATATTTACTCGTGTTGCCGTCACATTCTGCAAGCGACTCGTAACTACCAGAATAGCCAATCCGCCTGTCACCCTTAAATGGCCCGTTAAGGTATTCCAATTCCCAATAAACTGAGTACCGGCAATTACTCTGGCGATAACTTTGTATCAAGGTAAAGTCCTGGCCCAGGAAAAAAATGAACAAAATAATCAAATGGACTCTCATAAGAGGATATTTATTTGACACTAACGGTAATATTCCAATGCCCACTTTCCCCGAACTCCTATGTCCGCTTCTCCCCTTTTCAGCTTAGCCAATGCTGCTCTTGCTCTTTGATGCCTGGCAGTGAGGGTGTCTGCCCAGTAATGGTCGAATACAGCGTTGGCTTCCTCCAGCAGGCGCTGCGCTTCTTCCTTTTCACCCATCGCCGCCAGGGATTCCGCCAGGCGCACTTTGGCGTCGGCTACGTTCTCCGGAAGGAGGTGCTGGTAGGGTAACAGCCGCTCCAGCAACTGCCGGCGGGTATGTACGGCTTCGGCGTATTGCCCGGTTTCATGCGACACAATGGCGCCCAGGGAAAGCGGCCGGCGGATCAGGAAAGCATAGGTGCTTGCCTCGTCCTCCGAGGGCTCGCCCTGAATGGTGGACAGCGCCTGGGCTTTATCGAGCTGGTTCGTGGCCAGATAGTACATCTGGCGCAAGTTGTCCTGGTCCGCAGCAGTGCATTCCGGATGGGCAATGGCCACGGCAAGTAGTTGATCGGACAACAACTTGGCTGGAAATTCATAGGGGCCGGAAAATACCATGGACCGCAGCAGAAAGCGGCTCTTGATCCTGAAGGACGGCCAGTCGGCTTCGGCGGCTCGCTGCCAGCTTTCTTTTATCTGCTCCAGCTTGGCCGCTCCTTCATCGGCCTGAGCATCCAGAAGCACCCATAGCATGGCGCTGGCGCAACTCAGGGTTTGGGGGCGCAGGGACGCCTCTTTTTCTTCCATGGCCCGGCATTCTTGTAGCAAGCGTAAGGCTTTTTCGTTGTCTCCGCTCAGAAGGTGCTGCCGGGCCAGGTTGATCTTTTCAATGTATGTTGTCGTGGAAAGGTTATCCGGCAAGCGGTTGAGATAGGCCTCGGCACTGTCGGGCTGGAAGGTGCGGCTGTAGAGGCGAGACGCCCAGAGGTTAAAGGCAGCCTGGCCGGCAGCAGAAGGAACGGGAACGGCTTTGCCCTGCAGCCAGCGGAGTTCCCGGAATGCTTGCCCGTACTCCCCCCATCCTGCGTATAGGCAGAAAAGGGCCCGGTGATAGATATCCGCCAGGGTGTCTTCCGGGCTGCTTCCGGAAATGGTGGCCCCGAAACCCGTCATGGCCTCCAGGGCGCCGATTTCCTTCTGCTGGCTTTGAATGTGCAAAGCATCCTGCTTCCCCCAGGTATCCAGGGTGATAGCCAGCCATTTTTGAAGGGTTTCATTATCCTGCAATGCCGGCTGTGCCTGAATGTCCTGGTATAGCTCGATATACGACCGCAATGCCCTGGAATGAAGGGAATCAACGCTTGCTTCTGATCCGGCTACCCGAAGTCGGAACAAATACTCCAGCCTTTTTGCCCGGGCCTCTTCTTCGGGGTTGGTGGAATGGCCAGACTCCGAGACAGGGGCGTGCTGCCGGATCTCATCCGCTGCTTTCTGAAACCTGATGGAAGCTTCATAGGCTTCTCTGTTCGCCAGGTAATAATCTCCCATCACTTTGCAGGCTGCCACCACATCCCAGAGCCAGGGGGAGCTTTCCTCTTTCCCGTTTGTCAGCTGCTCCTGCCGCCGTTGCCGGGGTTCCAGGTCTAAAAAGCCGGCGGCAAATGGGGCTAATTCTTCCGGCGTGTGCCTGGCATTACTTCCGGATACGGCAATGATCCTCAACAGGTTGAATACTACATCGGAATTGATCCCATGATCGTTTACGGCATCGGGCAGCTTGTCGAGGGCCAGCTGATAAGCCGTCTGGTTTTCTCCTTTGCGGAAGGCTTTGCCGATCTTGCCGTAACCGAAGTTTTTGCTGCCTTCCAGCAAGCCCATCCCCAGCATCACCCCGGCGCCGGCCAGGCCGTAACCCAATTGCCCGGTTACTTCCATAGCGGAATAGCCGACCTGGAAAGCGATGTCGCCAACCAGCGTGGGTACCCCGGCGAAACGGTCCGGGTCACGGGTGAGCGATTCCGCCTTGACTGACCCGCGGGGCAGCCGGGACAGCCAGTTGCATTTCGTACTTAGGTTGACGGCCGCAGCCCGGGTGGCCTGGTTGTCCGCTCCCGGTGGGTCCAGTTCCAGATAGCGCTTGTAATGGATACGGGCACTGTCGAACCGGCCGGTGATGTATTCGATACCGGCTAGCTTGAAAAGGGCGCCGTAATGCTCGGGGTTGATGGCAAGGGCGCGCCGGTATTCCTGCTCGGCCTGGCTGTAGTCGCCCTGGCTCTTCCGGTCTGCCCATTCTTCAAGGGCGAGGCCGTAGTAGAAATGGGGGCCGTCTGCTTCTGGGCATAACGCTACGGCTTGCCGGAACAGATCAACCCGCTGTTTTGGTTTTTTGAGGCTCGCGCCTTCTTCGATCAGCTGACGGGCGCGGGTGCAGTGGTCGGGGCTGGCTGCCTGGCCGGCCACCAAAAAAGAAATGGCCAGAATCAAGGCGGTTGTGAGAATGTTTTTTATTGGTTTCATTGGTAAGGTGCTGTTTATTACAAGATTTTACAGCAAAGTTACCTGTATGGCCAACAGGCAAACATCCTCAGGTTTTGGGAGGGGAAGTACTCAGAAATGGGTAGGAGGACTGGAGGATTTTTTCCAACTCTTCACTCAGGGATTGAGGCGGGAATCCTCCTAACCAACTCCCGGGGATTCAACGCCCACAGGTGTATCCTGCCGTCAGACCCCGCCGACACCAGCCAGTCTCCGTTCGGGGAAAACGCCAGGGCATTGATGGTCCTTTCGCTGGCCGGAAGGCTGGCAAGCAGCCTGCCATTGGTGGCCCATAATCGCACTATTCCATCATTGGAGCCGGTGGCGATCAACTTATTATCCTCGGAAAAAAGGGCGCAATTGACGGTGGAAGGCATCTGCAATACGGTGCTGGGTTCATCGGCGTCTCGTTTCCAATACTTTGCCATCCCGTCTGAGGAATTGGTCAGAATGTAATTGTCATCATTGGCGAAAGCCGCTGACAATACGTATCCGGAATGTTTGTAGGCGTTTTGTGGCTCCCCTTCTAAATTCCATAAGAAGGCTCTGTTCTCATCCGATGAACTGACGATAAACTTTCCATCGTGAGAAAAACGGACGGCATTTACCTTTTCACCGCTGTGGTATTGCCGGGACCATCTTATGGCGCCTTTTTCGATACTCCAAAGTGTAACGGCCCCATTGTCATGCCCGGTAACGATGAGTGAGCCGTCCGGCGATATCTGGGCATCCATAATGCCTCCTTTCTTTGGCCCAAACTCCATGATTAGTTCACCCTCAGAATCCCAAATCTTTATCCCGCCGCTTCCAGCACAGGTTAGCATCCTTTTGCCATCCGGAAAAAAACGGGCTGCAGTAACCTCGGCATGGGGCAGCACGCGCCAGGCGCCTTGTTCAAGGCCCCATACCACCGCGCCGCTGTCTGACTCTATGAGCGCGCTACTCCAGTCATCATTGGCCACTACATCGTGAAACCAGCCCAGCTTTGGTGACAGTTTGTTCAGCGCTTTACCATTAGAATCCCATTTCATAGCCTCACCGCCCAGGGAAATGGCCAGCACCTGCCGCCCGTCCGGTGATACGAGCACTTGACGGATGTTGCCCTCCAGCCCGGCAAATGTGGTGAGGGGCTGATGGGTGAGGTGAAAGATTTTTGCCGAATTGTCCCAGGAACTGGCATAAATGGTGTTCCCGTCCTGGGAAAAACCGGCGGCAAGTACGGGGCCGGTGAATTCACCCAGCGTTAGGATCAACCGGCCTTCGATATCCCATACCTTGATCAGTCCGTCGGAAGAGAAAGTAAGCAGGTGTTCGCTGTCCGGGGAAAAATGCGCGCCGTTAATGATCTCATCATGGGCTGTAAAGGAATGTAATAACTCCCCCTCCCAATTGGAGATTTTTACGATTCCGTCTCTTGAATAGGTGGCTATCGTGGAACCGTCGGCCGCCAAAGCGGCTCCTTTGACCCCAGCGTTGTGCTGGATGGTATGGAGATGCCGGCCGGAAAGGGACCAGATCTTTGCTTCTCCATCTTCAGATGTGGTAAGGACTCGCTGGCCATGAGCCGAAAACTGAACGGAATTGAGTCCCGCCCGCCCATGCTGAAATTCAAATTTCAACTCCCATTCTTCATCCCAAACCATTACTGCACCATCTTCATGGGCTGTGGCGATAAGAGCCTCTTCTTTGGAGAAAGCTACATTGTTCACAGCGCCATGAAATCCGGCTGACAGCGTGTACAGCTTTTCTCCGGTGAGCCCATCCCAAATTATGGCGGTGCTATCCTGGGAAGCCGTGGCCACCCTTTTTCCATCAGAGGAAAACGCGATATCCATAATGGCGCTTTCATGCCCAAAAAGCCGCGCTTTAAGCGTACCGTCTCGCCCGTATATCCGGGCATTGCCATCCAGAGAGGCCACCGCCAGTAGGGTTCCATCGGGGGAAAAACACAATCGCCAAATGATGTCGGTAAAGCCCAGCAGAGCAGTAGATTCTGCTTCATCGTCAACCGGCCATAGCTGGATGATGGGGGGATCCCAGGAGCCTACGGCAAAGGATTTCCCGTCCGGGCTCAAATCGGCCGTTCCCAGAATGCCGGCCTGGTAGTATGTTGTGGACATGGGAACGGAATAGAAAGGCCCTCCCCACGAAAAGGACTGGGAATAATAAGCGTCCAAAAATGTACCACAGGCGATAAGGTTTGTGCTGTCTTTTCCCCAGGCTTGGTAAGCCAGCCGACAGGCTTTTGGGGGATTGCGTTCCTGCTTATTCGCGAGGATGGCCTGGGCGGTAAGGGCATTGACTTCCGCAGTAGTCCGCTCCCGGATGAGCTCTGCCTCTCTGGACTGCTGGGCTCTCCGGATCAACCGGGCGATCTCGATCTGGTCAACGGTGTCACAGTTTAGCGCGGCTAGGTATTTGGTGATGGATGCTTCATAATCCTTTTGCTGAAAGAGCTCCTCCCCTTCCCTTTTTAGTTGCTCATAACACAGGCCCTGGCTGGTTAGCATGTGGAATGCTCCGGCTAATAACAAAAGGATCATTATTGTTCTGTACCAGGCCATTTTTCTAGTTTTAGTCTAAAAGATTGCTAGTGCGCCGGGAACGAAGTTGTTGGTCAATAATTTGAGGCTGTTTTGCGGCCGGCTCGTCGCCAAAGGCTATGGCCGGCGGAGACAGGCAAGGCGCGACGGCCGCCCATCCGTATGGACGGAAGGAAGGAGCAACGCAGCATGGGCGAAAAAGAGCCCAAAGAATTGTTTAAGAATTTCGTTCCCGGCGCACTCAGCCGGGTAAA
>JAGQXQ010000443.1 GCA_020436535.1 Phaeodactylibacter sp. | reverse complement strand
AGCTGGCGCCCCTCGGCAGTGGCCATATCGGAAGACTCTTTCCAACGCCTGGGCGCTTTTGACCTGCTGCGGTGGATCTCCCAAAAGTATGGCTTTGGCACCTACATCCATCAGATCGACGGATATCTGTCCCGCAAAACCAATGAGGAAGCCCAACACAGTAAACAACGCCTCATCCGCATGGCCGAGGCGAGCAACAGTAACATTTATGTGGATACACTGGTCAGCCCGAGCTTTACCTCCTCGGTCGCCCAGATCATTCAGCTGCCGGGCGTAGCCGGGACGGAAAACAACCTGTTGATCTTTGAATTTTCCAAAAACAAACCCGACCGGCTGGTTGATATCATTGACAACTTCAAGCTGACCCGCTCGGTAGATTTCGATATGCTGATCCTGGGCAGCTCTGAAAGAGGCTATGGCCTGAAGCAGCAGATCCATATCTGGATAACGGCCAATGATTACCATAACGCCAATCTGATGATCCTGCTGGCCTACATTATCCTGGGGCATCGCGACTGGAGTAAGGGACAGATCAAGATCTTTGCGGTTTATCCGGAGGGCACCATCCAGGATGAGAAGGAGCGCCTGTTCCGGCTCATCGAGGCGGGCCAGTTACCCATTTCGCCGAACAACATTGAACTCATTACGCAAAAACAGGAACTAAGCGTCCGGTCCATCGTCAATGAAAAATCCCAGGATGCCGACCTGACGATCATAGGGTTCAGGGAGGAGATGGTCAAACATGCAGGCAAGGAAATATTTGAGGACTATGAGGCAGTGGGCAATGTCCTTTTCGTCAATACGGCCGAAGGGAAGAATATAAAATAAGAGTGGCCCATTGCTCTTTTTTACGTCAAAATACTGACTTACTATGGGCCAAAGAGGTATAAATAGCCCAAAATTCTGAACAGAATGTTCAGAATGAGGTTCGAACACCTGAACGTACTTTGAAGCCACTCATCAACCTAAATGTATAATCACAATGAGAATTTTCCTTCCTACCCTGCTCCTGGCCGTCGCTTTCCTACCCCATTTAAACGCTCAATACGCCACAGTCAACTTTGATTACGAAAAGGCCCGCTTTGGAGAGAACCAACCGCTGCCGGCGGAAACGCCCATCGTCTTTACCGGGCCCATCGCGGCGGATATCGATATTGTGGAAGTCCGTATCTACTCATCAAAAGGTAAAGAAAAAAGAGACCCGCTGACTTTTGCCGATTGGAAACGCCCCAAAGACAAAAGCGGCGCCACCAATTTTAATGTGCTGGTAAATTATAAACTGCGTGCCTCCAAGAAGGTCGACATAGAGGTTACCTATTTCCGTCCGATAAGCGACAAGGAGCGGCAAGCCCTTACCGAACGGCTGTCCAAAACGATAGAAACTTATATCGATAGCCAGATGGGCGATGGCGGCAGTCCGATCTCTTTCCAGAGTTCTTCGAAAAAGATGCTGAAGGAGATGAATGAACTAGCTGAGTCTATCCTCTCCAGTTACCGCCGGCGCAGCGATGAACCTATCCCCGCTTTTTCCGAATTGGTGAAGATGAAGATAGAGCAGGCCGAATCCGTGAAATTAGACAAAGGGGCGGCGGCGGCTTCCGGCCAGGCCTCGGCCGCCAAGATGAAGCAGCGGGCCCAACTGGTCAAAGAGTTGAGGGAGCTAACCGGCATGGAGGTGAAAGCGATGTCTGGTACCAATCTGCTTATCTTTGCTGACAGCCGATACGTTGAGGATTATCAGACGGAAGACAAAGCCGGCTATTTCTCTCTCAATGCTGGTTACGGAGGCGTCTACCTGGGAGGCAATCTGGACAACCTGGAGTACGGCACATCTCCATACCTGGGCTTGTCCTTCCCACTTTCCACCAGTACTATTGCTCCTCGCTTTCTGCGCAATGCCTCCATCACATTGGGGGTGTTCACTGATAATTTTGAAGGCGAGGGCGGAAAAAAGATCACCGGGCCGCTGATCAGCCGTCCCTTTTATCTGGGCCTGGACTACAAACTGTTCCAGTTTGTGCGCTTCAATGCCGGCGGCGCTGTCCTGGAGGAACCTGAAATGGGCGCCGGGGGAGTAGAAAGCAACTCCAATCGAATATTCATTCAGCCATTTATCGGCCTGAGTGCCAAGATCAACTTGTTTCTCTCTTTGGATAAATAGGAGTGCGATTCTAGTCTGTAGGGCCAAAACGAGAACCAGTATAGCATTATGGGCGCACTCAAAGGGATAATAAACCTGCTCATGCTCCCAAGCTGGTATCAACCCTGACAAGCCCCAAGGAGCTATAAACCCCTGGTTGCGCCCAGTTTGTGATAAACCCAGGGAGGGCACAAAAGGGAATCGCTTAAATATTAGGGCGGGGTGACTCATGTTCCTTATTATTTGGGCCGGGAATACCGCTTACCGCAGTTCTTACTCATTCCCCCTCTCTGATTTTTCGTAAATTCGCTTCCCGGATAAAAAAATGAGCGCTACCTGATAACCAAACCCCATAATTCCGATCTATGAGTACAGAGCAAGAATGGCTGGCCGAACTGCGGGCAGGGAAAAAGTCCGCCTATGAAGCGCTTTACCACCGGCATTTTCGTATGGTGGAAAGCCTGGTGGTTCGTTTGGGCGGCGGCCGAGAACAGGCCCGTGACATCTTCCAGGAAGCCCTCCTGGTTCTGGTTCAAAGCATCCGGAAACCGGGCTTTCAGCTTACGGGGAAGCTGAGCACCCTGCTATACGCCATCGCCCGGAATCTTTGGCTTAAAAGGAAAGCCGCCGATAAAATACCCATACAGGAAGCTGGGAGTCTTTCCAATTTTCCCGCCGGCGAAGATGGTGAAAAGGCAGCACTGGAGAAAGATGCCCTGCTCCAATTGGTTACGGAAAGCCTGGCCCAACTGGAAGACGATTGCCGCGCCGTCCTGCGTTATGGTATTTACCAAAACCTTTCGCATGCCGAGATCGCCCGGCTGATGGGTTATACAGAAGCTTATGTGAAGGTGAAAAAATTCCGCTGCCTGGAGTATTTGCGGAAGATCGTACGCAATAGCAACTTATTATGAGCAATGATGTCAATATAGAACAAATCCACCAGTACCTGTTCGGAGAAATGGAGGTGACTGAGCGGGAAGCCTTCGAAGCCGCCATGGAAAAGGACGAAGCCCTGCAGGAAGCCGTTCGCTTCGAGCAGCAGCTACTGGGGGCTATCGAACAATCTTTCGAAGAGCAGGACAGGAAAAATATCGAGCAGGTGGACCGCCAGTTGCAAGGCCAGGGATTCTTTGAAGTTCCCCGCAGTATGCGGCGGCTGGCTCTGCGTGTTGCAGCGGCAGCGGCAGTTATTGCTCTTGGTATTGGCATCTGGTGGTTCGCTCTGAAGCCGCAGGCCATTGGCCCGGCTCTCGCCTTCGGCCAATACTTTCACCCGGAAAGTGCAGAAGTTAATGGTATTATTGAAAGTCTCATTTCCGTAGGCTTTACGCCGGAGATGAACCGCTCGGACAGCTTACGGGAAGCTCTGTTGCGGTACCGGGAGGGCGGCTATCAGCAGGCGGCCGATGCCCTGGGAGCCTTCCTGCAGGATCACCCCCAAAACGATACGGCCCGCTTTTATCTGGCGCTGGCCGAGATGTCGCTATCGCAATATGAATCTGCTGCCGCCAGATTGGCCGACCTGGCTCAGGCCGATGGTTTTGAGCAGCAAAAGCAAGCGCGATGGTACCTTGCCCTTTGTTACCTACGGCTAGAAGGCACCCTGGGCCCGGCCCGGCGCCTACTTGAAGAACTGGCGGAGGATAGCCGATTTGATAAGCAGTTGGAAGCCAGAGAGTTGTTGGAGAAGCTGTAGCAGTGGCCGCTGGAGAAACAACTGCCCCCATGCGTGGCAACTGAAATACGGATAACTATTTAGGTTTTAGGGCCTTTCGGCACGTCCTTCCTGGCCGGATAAATATTACGGCCAGGTGCTCATGGGAGGGAGTAGCGGTGGGCTTGCCTTGGGCTAACCAAAATACCATAACACCGAAACACCATAACACCTAAAATAAACCAATAAACCACTCTTTCCTTAAACTGAAGGATCCTCGCCATGAAATTCAACCCTATTTGCTTCCTTCTATTCCCCTTGTTTTTGGCTACGCCTCTGGCTTATGGACAGCCCTTCAAAACGGTCGCCGAAGAAGTACTTCTTCAACTTTACCAGAAGGCCGGCCGTGCCGACAAGCCTTTGCCCAGCCTGATCATCTCCGAAGAAAACAAAAAAGTAGCGGCTTACTACCCCGTCCAAAACCAGATCGTGCTGGATGAAAAGGCCTATCTGCTATGCCGTTCGATGGGCAGGGACTCCCTTCATGCGCTGGCCTTCATTCTGGCCCATGAACTGGCCCATGCTTTCCAGCCCGGCCCGGACAGGCAACACACCAATTTCCTCGTGTACGGCATCGAGGACAGCAACTCTACCAGCCGGGAAAAAGCGGCGGACATACAGGGCGCTTTCACCGCCTTTCTGGCCGGTTATCGGATCGAAAACATCATCCCGATCGTGCTGGAGCGCATCTACAAAGCCTATGGATTGTGGGGCAGAATCGTTCCAGGTTATCCTTCATTTGAGGAGCGCCGCAACAGCGCCCGGGAAGTGCTCGCTATGTCGCGCCGCCTGATCGATGTGTTCGAAGCGGCCAATTACCTGGCGCTCCTGGAATACAATGAACTGGCCATTGCCTGTAATACTTTCCTGCTGAATTATTATCAGGGTAGGGATATTTACAACAACCTGGGGGTTTTGTATCTGCTGCAGGCTCTGAACTACTTCGATGCGAATGGTGGCCGGTTTGCCCATCCGTTGGAGATCGAGGCATTCAGCCTGCTGAGGGGACTGGAACAGCAAAGAGGCGAAGAAGGGCTGACAGAGGCAGAAAAGGAAAAACGAGAAGCCTTACTGGAAGGAGCCCTTTCCTATTTTCAGAAAGCTCTGGAAAGGGACGGGGCCTATCTGCCGGCATTGGGCAATACGGCCTGCGCGCTCAACCTGTTGGGGCGGCCGGAGGAGGCCATCACTTTCCTTCAGGAACACCAGTTCCGCCCCGGGCGAGCTAGCAATCCGGACAACCTGCAAATGGCCTATGGTATCAGCTGCGCCTTAAAGGAGGATCAGCAACTGGCAGCGAATGCTTTTCGCCAGCTCACCCGTTCCTCCAGCAACCTCTACGCCCTGCAGGCTCACTACAACCTGGATGCCCTGAACAGCCAGGTTTTTTCTTTCCATCCACCGGCCCCCTTTCAGTTGCCGCCAGAAATTGTCCGCAAAGGCCGGACTCTGGAATTGAACGCTAGCGGCCAACAGTTCCCACTGTTGTTGCAACCCGAAAGCGGCATCTCCATTATACCGTTGACGTCCGGCAACCAAAGCAATCTTTCATTCTGGGACGTAACGGGGACTATTGTCAGCCTGATCCGGCAGCAGTTGAGTAGTGAAATGCTGCCCCAACTTGAAATCCGGGAGATAAGCTCCCCGGTGAGCCGCCAGTTCTTTTACAACGTCGTGGCCTGCCCGGGCGGCTATTACATCCGTTCAGACCGGGACGGGCTGATCCTGAAGGCCAACCGGCAGGGGGCGGTGGAGGAGATCGTCCGTTGGGTGCGACACAGGCGAAGGGAATGAAGGGAAGTATCTATACCGCACCCAACTGCTGGAAAATCTTCTCACCACTTCATCAGCCGCCTGGCCAGTAGTCCATTCTCTGTTTGGATCATGATACTATACATTCCGGCCGGCAGTCTCGCCAGGTCGATGGAATATTGATCCGGCCGGCCTGCGGTTATCACCCTCCCCCAACTGTCGGCCACTTCGATCGTTATCGCACCGGGCGGAAGGCCCGTAATATGAAAAATACCGGAGGACGGGTTTGGGGAAATGCTTATCTGACTCTCCTCTTCCAGCCCGATGCTGCCGGTAACACATGCCGCTTCTACCTCCTCCCTGAAACTACAGGAAGGGGCATTGCCGGATATGGTGGCAGGGTTAGTGGGAATTGTCAGGTAATCGCAGATGCTTTCTACACCGCAAACCGAAAGGTTCGGGGAATTGGTAAGGATCAATTCTGTAATCGAATTGGGATCGATATTTCCCAGCCCCTCCAGGCTGAGCAGGGCGTCGCACTGATCAATTTCCAGAAAGCCGCCGATGGTGGTGAGTCCACTCAATGGCGTCAGGCTGGCCAAGCGAAAATGGCCGGATATAACTAGGTGCCCACCAATGGAATCGAGGTTTTCCAGTCCGGCTAAGCTCAGCAATCCGGAGTTTTTGAATAACCGGAAGGAGCCGCCTACGGTGGCCAGGTTTTCCAGGCCGGTGAAATCAACCAGGGCATTGCTGTCATTATTCCTTATGATGCAATTTCCGCCCACTTTGCGTAGCCCCCGAAGGCCGGTAAGGCTGGCCAGGCCATCGTTGTAGCTGATCCGGACTCCCCCGCTAATTGCTGTGATGTTGTGCAACCCCTCCAGGCTGAGCAGGGCGTCATTTCTGGAAAAGGTTAAACTTCCCTCCAGCTTTGTAATTTGTTGGATGGCAGTTAGGTCTGTCAGGGCGTAGTTATTGGTAATAGAAAGGCCTTCTCCTATGTGGCGAAGGTTGTCTATTCCAGACAGCGCACTCAACTGGCTATTTTGCGTAATGGAACAGTATCCGCCAATGTAGGTGAGGCGCTCCAACCCTGTGAGATCTGTGAAATTGGTTTGCCATACAGTAAAGTTGCCGCCGATAGAGTCCAGGTTTTCAAAACCGATCGGATGGCTGGCGCCATCATTCCACCACAAGGTGAAATCCTGCCCGACATAGCTCAGGTTTTCCAGCCCGGAAAAGTCGCTCAGTCCAGTGTTGCGAACAATAGCTAAAGAGCCGCCGACCGCTTTCAGGTTCTGCAGGGGCGTCAGGTTTTGGATGGAATCCTGCCCGGTTATCTCAAGGCCACCTCCTATATAAGTAAGGTTGTTCAACCCTTCCAGGCTGCTCAAAACAGGATTATCCAACAATATCAGGTTTCCTTTCAGCGAGTCCAGCTGTCCGAAGGCAGACAAGTTGGCCAAGGCCGGGTTGTCCTGAATCCGGATCTCCCCTCCTACATAGGTGAGGTTTTCCAGGCCGCTCAGGCTGGGCAGCGATCCATTGCCATAAATATCGAGGTACTGGCCGATGGAATCCAGGTTCCTCAGGCCGGCCAGGCTTTCCAGCTCAGGATTGGAAACAATGGACAAAAGGTGGCCAATAGAAGTGATCTGGATTAAACTATCGAGGTGGGTAATATCTGTAAAATTAATGCCGGCCCCTCCCTCGATCCGGCTACATCCGGGGTACAGCAGAGGAAAGGAATCTACCTGCGCTTGGGAAGTAAATACAATCCCATTGGGCAGGCAGGACTGAGCAGCAAGTATGCTGCTAAAAAACAGGGGTAGCGCTAATAATAGGGTTAGGTTTTTAATCATCCTTTTTTTGTTAAAAGCCAACCCAGGCGGCAAGGGGAATTTGCCACCTGGGTTGAAGAAACTACAGCGACAACTGTGTCACCAGATATTTCTCCCCATCGGGGCTAGTAGTAAAGATAAGGAGATTATCAGAATTAGCGACGCGTTCTACGGAGAGGCCCTCGCCGGCGGCCAGCATGCTGTGCACCGGCGTCTTTTCCCACGTATTGAGATCTACCATCATGGCATTGATATCCAGCATGCTGCCTTTGTCACCTGCT
>JAGQXQ010000442.1 GCA_020436535.1 Phaeodactylibacter sp. | reverse complement strand
CAGCGCAAAACGCTGGTCGATTCCATGCACCAGGAGATCAAGCCGTTGCTGAGCGAAGCGCAAATACAGAAACTGGACCGTTTTTCCCGCCGCTTTAAGGAACACATGGAAAAAAGAAGGGCCCCGCGGGAAAAAACCCACGACCGCGATGGTCTAAGAGAAAAAAGAAAAAAGAAGGCTGATTAAATACAGCGTGTATTAAACTTCCTTCCCGGGAAATGATCTAAGAGGCTGTAAGAATGCCTCAATTACTAAAAATCAAAATCGAACTTACCATGAAAACGCATAAGCAATTATTCTCCGCCCTTCTGATGGGCGCCCTGTTCTTTCTGAGTACAACCCTTTCCGCCCAGCCCCATCGGGGCCATCGGGCCGGCCCTTTCCAGGCGCTGGAACAATGGAAAACAGAGTTGAACCTGACCGAAGCCCAGCAAGCCCAACTCGAAGCGCTGAAACCTGCTTTCGAGAAAAGCCTGGCGGATCTCAAGGATAAAGAGTTCGACTCGCCGGAGGCGCATAAGGAAGCATTCCACGGATTGATGCAGGAGTACAAAACCAGCATCGGACAGATCCTCACAGAAGAACAGAAAGCAATGCTGGAGGCCAAGCGGGCCGAGCGGCGGGAAGGCCGCCAGGATCGAATGAAAAAAGTAGATAAGAAAGGCCTGCACCAGGAAATGAAAGCTTACCGGGACCAGAATATCCACCCGGTTATGCTTCAGCAGCGCGCCAAGCTCGAACAAAAGATCAGCGCCGAAGATAAGGCCCTGATCGCCAAGCTACGCAATCAATTTGAGGCCAACCGCCAGGAAATGGAACAGCTAAAGCAAAACCCCGGCCATAGCCGGGAGGATTTCCAGGCCCTGCGCGAAGGCCATAAAGAGGAAAGGGCAGCCCTGAAAGGCCTGGTGGAAAAATACGATAAGGAGATCGATGCGCTGCTCACCGAAGTGAAAGGCCAGCAGGGACAATGGCACAAAGATATGCAGGCCATTCACGAAAAGTATGCTCCCGGCAGAGAAGAAGGCCCGAGTAAAAAAGGTGAAGGCAGAAGAGGTAAAGGTGAAAAACAAATGCGCCACCCTGGCCATCACCCGCACCCTGGTATGCACCCCGATGGCGATGGTAAGGAGATGCGCAAAGGCCACTTCCTGCTGCTCGACCCTAATGCACCCGCCGAGGCTCCAACCAAAGCAGCCGTTACCACAAATGTCAACGTCTACCCCAACCCGGCAGCCAACCGGATGACCCTGGACTATACCCTGCTGAAAGCCGGTAATGTCCGCATCGAGCTGCGCGATAAGGAGGGCAACCTGGTCAAAGTCGTGGAAGAAAGCCAGAAAACCGCCGGCGACTACAGCCTGCCGGTCGATGCTACTACCCTGCAGGACGGCGTCTACTACCTGACAATCGTCAGCCAGGGCCAGCGCACGGCTCAGAAGGTGGTGGTAGCGAAGCAGTAAGGAGAGGAGAAGCGGTGTTCGGTGTTCGGTATTCGCAAAGGCGCTGAATACCGAATACCGAATACCGAAATTTACGAACCTACTCCTCCAACTGTCGATTGACCGCATTTTGTTTGATGGGGGGGGTGATAAGCTGCACCAACTGTCGCAGGCTAGCCTGATTTTCTTCTAACTGTATGGCGCTCAGCACATCTTCTTTTTCCCGTTCGGTGATGTGGAAGGAAATGGAAGCCTCCAGTTTGTTGGACTGAGAAGGACGGTACATGAACCGGATGACGTCAAAATAATCTTGGCCCAGAATATCATAGACGAAGCCCACGGTATTGTCGTGCTCGAATTCCTGCCGGATCAGCATTTTACCGGCAATACCGATGGGGTTGATCAGCGATTCGACAATGCCCTGCCCACCGCTGGTCGTCACTTGTTCTAATTTTTCAGAACTGCTGACCTGCAGCAGCACCACGCCGCTGGTGTTTTCCTTGATCCAGTCCTGGAACACCTGGATGAAACGGGTGGCGGAAATCATGCCGTAGTTATCGATAAAGCCGGCATCCATGATCTCGACTCCCGGCTCGCTGGGCAGGTGAACGTTGGGCAGGATGTAGGGATAAGTGGCGTTCATGCGCAAGGCGGTCAGGAAGCGCAGGTTGTCAGCGTTCTGCTGTTCGAACATCCATCCGAAATCAACGGCGTCGGCTTCTACGGTATTGGGATGGCTTTGCCCGGCCGGCGCCACCATCATATAGGAGACGCCCTGAGGGGAGATAATCAGCCGCCGGGCGTCATTTACAATGCTCGGTGTGATAAAAAGCATGGGGATAATGGCGGCCTGTTCAGCCTGCCGGTAATCCCCGATGGCCTTATCCAGGATGTATCCTGTATTTTCGTTGAGCTGTTGTTCGAAGATGTATCCCCGGTCTTTGTGGTAGGTGTATCCCCCTGTTTCGAAGGTAGCCCAGGGCAGAAAGAGGTCATTGGAGACGATGGTAAAGGCGACGGAGTTGAGTAGGTCTTTTGTAATGTTGTCTATGTGCTGGCGACTGTACAAGTGGACGGGGCGTCCCCGTTGCTTTTGCAGAGACAGTTCCCGCAAGTAGGCCATGCCCAACATTCCTCCGGAAGCGCCGGTTATCAATACGGTATGGCCGAGCAGCTGTCCTTCCATCAGGCTGTCCGCTGTCTGCACCACCTGCATGGCCCAGCTCGCCGCCTTGAGGCCGCCGCCACTGACGG
>JAGQXQ010000441.1:5472-5683 GCA_020436535.1 Phaeodactylibacter sp. | reverse complement strand
TCGATTTCCTGAAAGCCCTGCGCGAGAACAACAACCGCGAATGGTTCACCGCCAATAAGTCCAGGTACCAGGCGGAGCACGCCCATGTCGTTGAATTCGCCGAAGCCCTGCTCGCCCGCATGGGGCAGCACGACCAGCTCGTGCCCATGACCGGCAAGCAAAGCTTGTTCCGAATCTACCGGGACGTGCGCTTTTCCAAAGATAAATCCCC
>JAGQXQ010000441.1:0-5422 GCA_020436535.1 Phaeodactylibacter sp. | reverse complement strand
GGCGGTTATTATTTCCACATCGAGCCGGGCGGCTCTTTCGTGGGCGGCGGCTTCTGGGGCCCCAGTTCGGCCGACATCAAGCGCATTCGCCAGGAGATCGCCATCGACGCGGAACCCATGCGCAAGCTCATCGCCGCGCCGGAGTTTGTCGAAACCTTCGGCCAGTTGGATGGGGAACAGCTGAAAACAGCACCCCAAGGTTACCCCAAAGACCACCCCAATATTGACCTGCTCCGCTACAAACAATTCCTGCTTTCCCAGTCCTATACAGATAAGGAGGTGACTTCACCCGACCTGCTGGACAAAATGGCGCTTGCCTTCCAGCGCATGCGCCCCTTCTTTGATTATATGAGCGAGGTGCTGACCACAGATGAGAACGGCGTGCCGATTGAGTGAGTTTTTAGATAAGATTTTCCACTTCTTAGGGGGAACCAGAGAAGCGGAAAATCTTATCTTAGGGCAAAAATGCGCCCGACATTCCTTTTACTCCCGCTTGCCTTCCTGATTTCCTGCTCTGATGAGCAACAGCCCTCCAATGAGCCGGGGCCGTCTCTATTGGCTGCTGAATTCCCGCTTAAGACAGAGTATGCCGCCATTCTTCATCTCGACAGCCTCTACCGGTCCTACGGCGTCGAAGGCGGCTTCGCGCTTTACAACCTGAAAAGCGACTCCCTTTCTCTCTACAACCCCACGCGCTGCCAGCAGGGTTTCCTGCCCGCCTCTTCCTACAAGATCCCGAACTCGCTTATCGCTCTGGAAACTGGCGTGATGCAAACCCCGGAGGACACCATCTTCTGGGACGGAAAAGAGAACTGGAACCCGGACTGGAACCGCGACAACACCCTTGCCGAAGCATTCCGGGTATCCTGCGTGCCCTGCTATCAGCAGATCGCCCGAAAGATCGGCGTGCAGCGCATGCGCGAGTGGACAACCAGGGTCGGGTACGGACAGCTGGATATTAAAGATGACAATATCGACACCTTCTGGCTGGAGGGCGATTCCCGGGTGACGCCCTTGCAGCAGGTGAGCTTCCTCGTCCGCCTATACCGGGAGCAGTTGCCTTTCCAAAAGGAACACCAACGCACCGTCAAGCAGATCATGCTGCTGGAAGATACGCCGGACTACAAGCTCTACGGAAAAACCGGCTGGGCACAACCCAACGGCCGCAACATCGGCTGGTTCGTCGGCTTTTTCGAAAAGGGCGATGAAGCATACGTCTTTGTCAATAACGTGGAGAATGAGCAGGGGCCGGAAGGGGAGAATATAGCTTTTCAGAAGTGCCGGCGGGAGATTGTGGAGCAGATACTCAAAACAGGTGGAAATTAGAAACATGGAATAGATAAGACAAGCTATCAGCCATATGATCAAGGTGTCACCAGGCGAAATGGAAGATTTCCTGGGCGCCTGTTTTCTCAGAAAGTTCAGGAGAAAAGAAATATTGAGTCAACCTTTTAAAGTCCCTCAGGAGATCTTCTTCATTAACTCCGGGATCATTCGAGTGGCCATTACAGATAATAAAGGGACAGAACACACGGTTCATTTTGCAATGGAAAATCAATTTATTGCCGACTATTCCTGCTTTATGCAAAAGAAACCGTCTCTTTATTCATTAGAGGCCCTGGAAGACATAGAAGTGGCTGTTTTACCACGATCGGCAATTGAATGGGGCTATAATAACGGGCGCCTCCTCAGGAATTGGCCTGGAGATAAATGAGTTCAATGGTCGCTTTTTAAAAGCACTGGGAAAGAAAACGACTGTGCTTCCCGGGTTTTTAACAAAATTTCTGGTTTATTCCCTCCAAACCGTTCCGAGATGGGGAAAAGTCAGGATCATGAAGGTCGTCATGAGAGGGATGACCAGGCATCAAAACAGGGCAGACTAACCCGGGAGGGGTTCCTCAGATGGATCGAAAGCCTGAAAAATAAAAATGAGGCCCTGGGATGGTACTTTCATAACAAAAGGATCCAACCGGCTTTCCTTGAAGCATCTAGGAGAAGGGATACCTCCTGAAAAAACTGCTCTCTGATACACCGCTACACCGCTCCCAGCTACACTATGCCCCTTCCTCCCCCTTCAGGTCATACCAATCAATATTCCTCGTCAAATACATAATGGTGGCCAGGATCAGCAGCAAGCCCAGGCTGCCCAGCAGCAGCGCGTAGTCCTGCAGTTGCAGCAGAGAATAGAAAAAGCCGTACAGCAACGCCAGTATCCCGAACATCATCCAGGTCAGCCGGCGGTTATGCAGGATGTAGGAACAATAGCCGGTGATAAGAGCCAGGGTAATGACACAGGCGATCAGGTAGGCCGTGTCGAAGCTGAAGTGCTCGGAGATGGAGAGCAGCAGGATGTAGAACAGGATAATGGCGGCGCCAACCAGGATATACTGAATAGGGTGCAGGCGCTTGCGGTTGAGCACCTCGATGAAAAAGAAGGCCAGGAAGGTGATCAGTACGAAATAAGCGGCATATTTGGCGGAGCGCATGGTTTTCTGGTATTCGTCGATAGGCAGGAGCAGGCGAAAACCGAAGGCGTTGGTGGCAGCCCGGAAAGCGTCGTATTGATAACCATAGGGGTCAGTAGGAGGGGAAGGGCTATTGCTGATGTACGGCCCTACGCCCTGTTGGGGGTAGTTGCGGTTGAGTTGCAGTACCTGCCAGCTGCCGGAGAATCCGTCGGCGGAAACGGTGCGGTCGTCCGGCAGGAAAGCCCCCTCGAAGCTGGGGTCCGTCCAGGAAGACTGAATATTGACCGTAGTAGATTTGCCGAAAGGAGTAAAGTACAGGCTGCTGCTACCGTTGAGGTTTAGCTGGAAAGAAAAATCGATAGCGGAGGCTTTTTGCCGGGGCAATGCGATGGGGAAGCTGGCGCCGGAAGCCAGTATGTCGTTGGTTACTGTGCCCGGCCCAAATTGATAGGTGGTGTCGTTGATGCGAACGGGGACCGCCTCTTCCACGCCTTTCATGTCGCTGATACCGACGGTGAACAGGGCGTCTTCCCATTGCAGGTCCTCCTCCGGTACGTTCAATGCTTCAGCATTTAAAGCGTCGAAGCGCCCGCTGAGCTCGAGTTGAGTATTGTAAAGCACCACCAGATAGATACCCCGGTAGCGCTTCTGCGGATCGACCTGGCCCTTGATATTGATGCTATCCGGAAGGAAGTGCACGTAGCCACGGGAAATGATGGGCTTGCCTTCTTCGTTCAGCCGCGTGGAGCTGTACGGGACGGAAATGACCGGACCGGCGATTGTCTGATCGCCGCCCCACTTGGCGCTGACTTCCCGCACTGCCTCGTCGCGGATGCCCTCCCGCTCCCGGATCAGGGAAGTGACCATGGCGGCAGGAATGAGCAATAGCAGGATCAGGATGCCAATGACAATGAGTTTGAGCGTAACGGAATTGCGCGCCCAGCGGTTGAGGCGGTCGAGAAAGGATTCGTTTTGCATTTTAGAGGGGCTTTTAGTTGCTGTGGGCGGAATACCTCTTATCGGCTATAGAACCATAGTGGTATTCCGCCCAGGCAGCGGTCCATTTGCAAAACGGAGTTGATGTGGGGCAAATTGTTGAAGGGCGATTTTTCTTTTACTGCAAACCTACGGCGGAGATTTGATGCGTTGTATTCTCAGCCATAATTTTTCTATGAATAGCGGTAGGGTTTCTTTGATTTTTTGAAGGCTAAAGGGTTCCATCCTTTTTTTTAAAGTAAAAGCAATGAAATGGCTCATATCGGCTGGTTTTAGTTTAAAAAAATACTTCTTCATCTCCGGCTCTCAGTTTACGTTGCGGAATAAAATCCACCTTTACCGCTCTGTCAGCCGGTTTGGCAGCCTTTTATAATATATAAAGGCCTTGTCCTTCTTCCTGGGCCAATTCCCCTTGCTCGTCGGGTAGCTCCAGTTGTAACGCAGGTTCCTTGGTGTACTTATCCACCCATTTTGCCAGGTACATGCCGCCCAGGACGATCAGGAGCACCAGTACAATGACCCGGATTATGACGGCGAGTAGTTGTAGAATGGCCCGAATGCCGATGATGAGGAAATAAACCCCTCCAATGGCGCCGGCGGCCAGTAATAATAAGAGAATAGCTCTTTCTTCCATGGCGGTATGGTTTTTATGAAACTTTTCTTCCGGACTTTTCCGGAATGTTTTTATATCCCCACGGTAGAAAAAGAATTTACCTGAAGAAGAAAAATTATGTCAGAATGATAAAAAATAGAAAAAAGACAGGCTTTTTTGTCAGAAACAGATGGTTAGTCCATCCAAAACTTCCAGTTCGGGGGCTCGATGCCTGCTTTCTCGGGAAGATAGCAACAGCGCATGCCAATGGAGAGGGTTTGCTGGAAGAAGGTTCGCGCTTCCGGGAGAGACATGGTTTTGATGGTGCGGTGAATGGCCTTGGTCACATTCTGGTACATCCGGCGGTGTTCCTTTTCCCGGCTGGATTCCTTGTAGAGCGCACTTCTGAGGGTGAGGTCTTTTTTATAGAACCGCTCATCGAGCTGGCCCGGCTCCGCTTCCAACCTTTTGGCCTTGAGGCGGCTTCGGGATTCCGCGAGCTTTGCCAGGTTGGTGCGGGAAGCATGAGTACGGTATAATTGCTCGGCCAGGAATACCCGGTATTCCAGCAGAGGAAGCGCTATTTCCAGAGAGGCTCCTTTCAGGCGAGCCTCTATCCGGGCAATGCTGTCGAGCCAGCTTTTTTCATCATCAGCCAGCGCTTTTTTGCCAAATTGCCCTTCTATCTCCTGCCAAATGGTGGACGACTGCCTGAGGTCTTTCCCCGACCGCAGGTACAATTGATGGCAATGGATTTCTTTACCGGGGTTCATCAGCAGTTGGTGAATATAAATCAGTCCTAAGGTATAGCGGTTTCCCATTTTCACCGGTTTACCGTCAAAGCGGATCGTCCACCTGTCGGTGCCCTGGAAGAATTCAAAACTGCTGGCGGCTCCCGGGGCAGACAATTGTTCCGCCAGCCGTTTCAGGCTACCCAACTCCTGGAGTTGGTTTTGCTGGCTGGCCATAAGGCTGTTCAATACAGAACGGTTGGCCTCCAGTTCATCGGACAGCCGCTGGATACGGTTGGCAACCAGGAGCTCTTGGCGGTTGCAGAGTTCCCATTTTTCATACAAACCCCGGTAAAGGGATTCGACCTCCTCCTGTAGTTGTTCGTTTTGCCGGTTGCCCGTTGAGCAGGCTTTCAACGCTCCGGTGGAGGCTCCGAAGTCCAGCACATATTCGTAGTTGGCCGGAGTAGGGTAGAGTTGGCGGCAAAACGGCACCCAAACGGATTGTCCAGGGCTTTTATAGGCGGCAGGCATCAGTAACTGACATAACGATTCGAAGAAGGCTTGCGTAAACTGATGAGGGTGGTCGAGTTGTTGCAGCCGGTCCGCTGTGAATTGAGCGGAGAGCCGTTTGT
>JAGQXQ010000078.1:11092-12902 GCA_020436535.1 Phaeodactylibacter sp. | reverse complement strand
TTTCTTAACACCCCTAACTGCGAATTGCAAATTGCAAATTGCGAACTGCGAATTGCAAATTGCGAACTGCAAATTGCGAACTGCGAACTGCGAATTGCAAACTGCGAACTGCAAACTGCGAATTGCGAATTGCTAAATAGTTACAATTCAGGAATAGTTCCAGTCCCACCCCACCCCTAATCATGAAAATGCCAGCGGGAGTCCACCTCTTTTTATAAAAATATCTATATTTATCATGTGCCTGACAGCTATTTTGGGTTAACTTTCCGGAACTAAGCTTCTAAACCCGACAGTTATTGATCGCATGTCGCTAAACCATAACACCAGGACAACCACTGACACCAACATCCTCGCGCTATGAGAACCTCAAGCCTGATCCTTACCCTCCTTTTTCTGGGAGCAACATTATCATCCGCGCAGTCGCGCATCAACTACGGATCGCTAAGCTGGTCCAGAGACGGCAGTAAAATTCTGTTCTCCAGCATCGAAGTACAGCCCGATTGGTCTAATTACTCCCCCTTCAACTGGAAACTCTATGTGTACGACCTGAAACGGAATCAGTTGAAACTGGTCGATAGGGCTGCCATGTTCGGAACCTTTTCGCCGGATGGGCGGCAGGTGGCCTACAGCAAAAACACCGGCGTCAGCTGGAATCTGTACATCAAAGACCTGGCCAGCGGGGAAAAAAGGAAGGTCACAGATACCCCGTATAAAGAATCGGCGCCCGACTGGTCTCCCGATGGGCGGATGATCGTCTTTAGCAGAAACCTGAAAAAGGATGTGACCAGCATCTACTCGATGGATACCCAGGGCAATAATGAACGCAACCTGACCCGAAATGGGAAGTTCGAATTCCACAATCCCGAATTTTCCCAGGATGGAAACCACATCGTTTACTATATGGAAAGGGGGGATAAAAAGGACCAGGTCTATGTCATGGAACTACGGTCGGGATTCTCGCAGAATATAACGCGTGACCTCAACCACAACAACTACCCGGGGTGGTTCGACGACCGGACTCTGGTCTATACACGCGGGAATAACGAATTGGTCCTGAAACCGATAGAGGGAGGGGCGGCTATCCCCATCGAGGGCATTCAAAGTTACCTGGCCAAATACAATCCCGCCCAAAAAGAGATCGCCTACATCAGCAGAGAAGACCAGTCGATCTACATTCAAAAACTCAAGGGAAGGCCTGGCCGTTTGAAGATGGGAAAAGCGCTACAGGTTATCAGCCCGGAGACGTTGAGGGGAAAATAGGCTATTGTTGTCCAAGTACTTACTCTTCCAGAATATACCATTCTATCGCTTCCAGATCCAGGCTGGCGCGGCGGCCGATCTCTTCCGGAGCGTAGTTGGCCGCCAGGTAGTTGAGGATCACGGCTTCGTTCCCGCCCAGTTCCCACAGCCCCTGAGTGCGCTGCATCCATCGGATCATTTCCTGCCAGCCATCCCGGGTGGCGCGGTTCTGGGCGATGAGCTTGCCGCTGTGACAGCCGGTGCAATTGGCGCGCACCACCTCAAATCCCTCGGCTACCCGCAGGCCGGTAGCCAGATGGACGCCACCCTCGGTGCGCTCATCTGCGGCGGCGCCAGGGCGGCGGGCAGCGGGCGCTTCCTGCTTGGCAGCCACCGGTATGGATTGCTCCGCAGCAAAGGGGTTGCCCAGCAGGCCGTAATAAACCAGCCCCAACGCCAGCACCACGGCAAAAGAAGACAGGAAGATAATGGCGCGATAGAGGCTGCGCAGCAGCTTGTCGTAGTCTTGAGAGTAATCGGGTTTTTCCATCTGCGGATAGATTCAGTGAAG
>JAGQXQ010000078.1:10489-11018 GCA_020436535.1 Phaeodactylibacter sp. | reverse complement strand
TCGGAAGTCGGAATGGTGCCGGGTATTTCGCCACTTCCTGGCTATCAAGTGTATCCAACATTAGACGGATACCCGGGAATGGCCATCAAACAACCTTCACCGCGATCCGGTGGCAGGCGTTGTTCAGGTAACCTTTGGGGTTCCATCCCGGCAGCAGCATGGGCTGCATTTTACCGTCGGCGCCGGTAGCGCGGGCCCATACCTCGTAATACCCTTTTTGAGGGAAGCTGGCCTCGGCCTGCCAATGCTGCCAGGCGAAGCGGTTAGCCGGCTCCTCCAGCCGGCAGCGATGCCAGCTCATGCCAAAGTCAATGGAAAAGTGCATCTCCTGAACCTTAAGATCTCCGGCCCAGGCATGGCCGCGCAGGCCCAGTTGCTGGCCCTCTCGGATCATGGCGCCCGTTTTGGGATAGGTGATGAGCGACTTGACGGGCATGGATTCAATGATGCACATATCTTCATCGGCTACCTTGGCGCCCGGCGCGACAGGACGGCAGGGCACGCGGTAGGATTGCCCCCCCATCTTTTC
>JAGQXQ010000078.1:9588-10438 GCA_020436535.1 Phaeodactylibacter sp. | reverse complement strand
GGCCACCCACCGATTACCAGCCGCAGGGGGTAGCCGTTGAGCCAGGGCAACGGCTGCCCGTTGAGGCCCCAGGCAATGAGTGTTTCGGCTTCCATGGCCTTGCCGATGGGTACGCCCCGGGAGATAGGCTCCTTGCCGGGATCGCCGCTGACGTGGGTATCTTTGCCGAAATATCCGATGTATACCGCATCGCTTTTCAGCCCCACATCCTGCAATACATCGCGCAGGCGGACACCCGTCCAGGCGGCACACCCCACCGCGCCGGCCGACCACTGGTTGCCCTTGGCCGGCGGGTTAAATTCTTTGCGGCCGTTGCCACCACATTCCAGCGTAAGTTGCAAGGTGACATTCTCAAAGCGCTGCTTCAATTCAGGCAGTGTATAGGTTTTCCGCTGCCGGGCCGATTCTCCCTCGATGGCAAGAACCCAGTTGGCAGGATCGATGGCCTTCATCTCCGGCGGAATGCCGTTGTTGCGGACAAAGAATAAATCGGCCGGCGTCAGCGCCGGGTCCAGCAAGTGAGGAGGCGTTTCTGCGTTGATGGGGCGGTCGTTGAGTACGATCAGTTCCGGATGCTTACCCGGCAGCTGAAAAGGCTCGCTTGAATGGGCAAGCGCCGCCGGTATGAGGCCTTCCGGGAAATAGTTGGCAAAAACCATCTCGCCCCCCAGAGCCAGGCTCATGGCCGCCAGGGCACTCTTCTGCAGAAAACCCCTTCGGGTCAGCGGATTGGCGGTACGGCCCCATAACAGGCGGTCGGCTTTCCGGGGGTTCTTTGCGTATAGTTGGTGAATGCCTGATTTCATATTGTTTGTTTGTTTGTGGCTATTCAGCAGTTCGCTTTTAGCAG
>JAGQXQ010000078.1:0-9489 GCA_020436535.1 Phaeodactylibacter sp. | reverse complement strand
GCGAACTGCGAATTGCTGATAGTTACGTTTGTGTAAAGGTACTGATACCTATCTTTGGGATGCCGCCTGCATCGGCATCTCCGAAGGAGCCACTAGTACGCCCGCCGGCAGCTCCGCCCCACACACCCCATCTGCCAGTCGAATACCCCCTGAGCCAGCATAATCGCGCCCAGGGCGAAGACCGCCCACTCATGGGAATAGAAGAGGAAGTCACCCAGGCAGAAGGCTCCGAAAGCCAGCTGTAGCAGGCGGACGGTATGCCAGCGCTGGCGGCGCAGCCAGTTGTCTTTTTTTCGTATTGGGCTGGAAGTAGTATCCGCTATTTTGACCATGGCGTTAATCGATTATTTTTACTTTTACCCCTTAATTCAAGCGTATGGGCTACCAAAATAATAAAAAAAACTGTAACTATCAGCAGTTAGCTTTTGGCGGTTAGCCATTCGCAAATTGCCTGCCCTTAAGGTTGGTATGTTAAGCAAAAAACCGGTAGCTTAAGCTTACATCCCATTTTTATGGGCATTGGGCGCCAATAGCCAACAGCTAATCGCCAATTGCTGAATAGCCACACTGAAAACAGGAATGTATCAACATTGCGAAAAGTCAAAGAAACTTTAAACATTTAGCTTATGAAAGCCTATATTTTTCCCGGACAGGGCGCCCAGTTCGAAGGAATGGGTAAAGATATGTACGAGCGTTCTGCAGTCGCCCGATCGTTGATGGAATCGGCCAATGATATGCTGGGTTTCAGTATTACAGATGTGATGTTCGAAGGCAGCGCAGAGGATCTGAAGCAAACCAGGATCACCCAACCGGCCATCTTTATTCACTCTATTGCCAAAGCCAGAATGGCAGGTGATGCTTTCCGGCCGGACATGGTAGCCGGCCACTCTCTGGGCGAGTTCTCTGCGCTGGTTGCCGCCGGCGCCCTTTCCTTCGAGGAAGGCTTGCAATTGGTGTACAACCGGGCCCTGGCGATGCAGAAAGCCTGTGAGGCGGTGGACAGCACTATGGCTGCCATACTGGGCCTGGAAGATGAAGTAGTGGAACAGATATGCGGTGAAATAGACGGGCTCGTGGTGCCTGCCAATTACAACAGCCCTGGCCAACTGGTTATTTCCGGAACAGTTTCCGGGATCGAAAAAGCGGTGGCAAAACTGCAGGAAGCCGGTGCTCGCCGGGCTATCGTTCTGCAGGTCGGAGGCGCCTTTCATTCGCCATTGATGCAACCGGCTAAAGAAGAGCTGCAAACGGCTATCGAAAAAGTAACCTTTAGTTCTCCTTCCTGTCCGGTTTATCAGAATGTTGATGCCCAACCTCAACGGGATCCGGAACAGATCAAGGCCAACCTCATTGCTCAGTTGACAGCCCCTGTCCGCTGGACGCAGACGGTGAAAAACATGATCAGTGACGGAGTTGGCGAATTTATCGAGGTGGGAGGCGCCGGAACCACTCTTCAGGGCTTGGTGAAAAAAGTAGACCGCAAATTTCCGACTAGTGCCTTGTAATGTAATTTACGTAGAAGAGAGTTGCTTTTTTTAAAAGAAGGATTGATATTAGGGCAGCTTTATTAAAGAAAAAACATTTTATTACGAAAGTACTCATTCATGGTAAGACAAGAGGTTTCCAGCGGGACTGTATTACTGGCTGAGCCCTTCATGCTTGACCCCAACTTTAAGCGTTCCGCCGTTTTAGTGTGTGAACACAATGAAGAAGGTAGTGTGGGCTTCATCATGAATAAGCCCCTTAAGATGCGCATCGATGAACTGATCGATGGATTTCCTGAATTCGATTCCGAAGTTTTTTTCGGCGGCCCGGTACAGACCGATACGATCCACTATATCCACAACATGGGAAACCTGGTAGAGGAAAGCGTTAAAGTCGCCGAAGGCGTATACTGGGGAGGAGACTTCGAAAAGCTGAAGTTTCTGATCACTTCCAGCCTGATCCTGCCACAAAATATTCGCTTTTTTGTCGGTTATTCCGGTTGGACAGAGGGCCAGCTGAGAGACGAGATGGGATATGGATCCTGGGTGCTGGCGGAGATGGACGCCAACTACCTGTTTAAGTCTGAACCTAAAGGCCTTTGGACTCAGGTCATGTACAATAAAGGGGATGCCTATACGGTCATTGCACAAATGCCGGAAACCTCCAACTGGAATTAGCGCTTGATCGCTTTCGGAAATGAAAAACCCCTCAATGGAGCAATCCATGAGGGGTTTTTCGTTTTGTTTTGATTTGTAATATATAACCGTGAGATCGGGATCAGGGATTGCCTTTTTCAACTGTCGGGGAAGAATCATCCACTTTCACGGGGCTGGCTTTATCCAATAAAGATATATACTGGTCTCGCAACTCCATAAATTGAGGCATATCTTCATCCGGTAAGGGTTTGGCAGGCGGGAATTTCAGGTTGAGGTGGTTGACCTGCTTGCCATCCTTCCAAAAACGGAAGCACACGTGTGGCCCGGTAGCCAGGCCGGTAGACCCTACATAGCCAATAACCTGCCCTTGTTTGACGTGAGCGCCGGATTTTATGCCCTGGCCGAATTTTTGCATGTGCAGATACTGCGTTTGGTATGTGCCGTCATGCTTGATCTTAACGAAGTTTCCATTCCCCTTGGTGTAGGAAGCCTTCAGTACAACTCCATCGCCAACTGCCAGTATCGGCGTGCCATAGGGGGCTGCATAGTCGGTGCCGAAATGAGGCCGCCTGCGCTTGAGTATCGGGTGGAAACGGTTCAGGTTGTAATAGGATGAAATCCGGGAGTATTTTACCGGAGATTTCAGGAAGCCGCGCTTCATGGGGCGGCCCTCCAGGTCGTAATAGCCATCTGTTTTTCCATTGTCGTAATAGATGGCATGGTATTCGTTGTCGCCGGTCTTATAGTAAGCGGCGTGCACCTGGCCGATGCCCACTTTTTCTCCCTCAATGAATTGTTGTTCGTAGACCAACTTGAACTCGTCATTTTTTTGCAAGTGGTGGAAGTCAATCGACCACTGCAGGGCGTCTTCCATTTTGGCAGCCAGGTCGTAGCTCAGCCCCTGTCCGACGATAGCGTTCCATAAAGAGCTTTCCAGCGTACCGGCTGCTGACTGAACCTCGGTGGTTACCTCCCGTTGGTGGCGCTCCACCTTGTTTTCTCCCTTCAGTTCAAAAACGATGTATTCGTAAACATTGGGTTCGTAAATGAGGTATTCCGCCTGTTGTGTACTGTCTTTGGTCAGGATGGTGTAGGGTTTACCTACCTGAAAATGCCGCACATCGAAAACATCTTTCGAATTGGCGACAATCCGCTCAATAGAAGGATAATCGACCTGTTGGGCCAGCAGGATATCCGCCAGAAATTGCCCGGATCGGATGGACCGGCCCAACAACTGGAAAGTATCTATGGCAAAACCATATTTCATGGTGGGAACGGTGACGGGAAAGCAGCCCAATTCGGCGGGCTTTTCGGAAGCAACAAGGGAGGCCTGAAGCCTGTCCTTGATGTCTGCGCTAAAATAGAAGAGCGTTCCTCCGATTAATAGCGCTGATAATGTTGATATCCCGATCTTAAGTAATTTCTGTTTCTGTCTCAGAATTTGGGTAAACGAGTCTGGCAAATCCACTGTCTTTGGTTTGGTTAAACAATCGCGTTACAAATAGGACAAATCAACCCAGTTGGAGGACTTACGCCTCCATGCTGCTTTGAATATAGTTTTTGGGTTGAAAATCCTTTGTGTGCATGGGATTGCTTCTGCACGCTCTTAATCTTGCCGTGAATGCAAATATAGAATTGCATCTGAATTGCACCTAATGAAATTAGTTAAAATTATAGTTTTCATCCCATTTTGTGGAAAACTTCCTGATTTTAGGCTTGTTTTTTGATGTTTTTTTGGACGAACCCTTCCTTTTGCAGACTCATTTTTAATGAAAAACCTGCCTGCAAAGCTATCTCCAAAGATGATCCTGCTGAGCAGGTTGGGATGAATAAGAGCAACACTCAATAACCTGGGCATTGGATAGATATTGTTATTTAGTGCTGCGGTGGATAACGGATCCCCTTTTTCAGAATTATCCCTACCTTTGCAGCCAAACCGAAAAAGGAAGCTATGCCTGAATCATCCAAATACGGAATGCGGGGGGTGAGCGCCACTAAAGACGAGGTGCACGCCGCTATAAAAAACCTGGATAAGGGATTGTACCCCAATGCTTTCTGTAAGATCCTCCCGGATGTGGCTGCCGGCGACCCCGCCTACTGTAACCTCATGCATGCGGATACAGCAGGCACCAAAGGCAGCCTGGCCTATCTGTACTGGAAGGAAACCGGCGACCTCTCCGTTTGGGAGGGGATTGCTCAGGACGCCATAGTCATGAACCTGGATGATATGGCTTGTGTGGGCTGTACGGACAACATCCTCCTGTCTTCCACCATCGGGCGCAATAAAAACCTCATAACCGGCGAAGTGATTAGCGCCATCATCAATTTTGCGAGCCGATTTGCGGAGGAGATGTCTAAGTACGGCATCGGGATCCACCTGGCCGGCGGCGAGACCGCCGATGTGGGAGATATCGTCCGGACCATCGATGTGGGCTACACTGCTTTTGCCCGAATGAAGCGATCCACCCTTGTCGTCAATGATATCCAAGCAGGCGATGTGATCGTCGGGCTGGCCTCCTACGGCCAGGCTTCCTACGAAACAGCTTACAACGGCGGTATGGGAAGCAACGGGCTCACTTCCGCCCGCCATGATGTATTTAGCCATATTTATTCTAACAAATATCCGGAAAGCTACGACCCCCGCACTCCGGAGGAGGTAGTCTATGTAGGCAGCAAAAAACTGATGGATGAAATTGATGTGGGAGGCGAGGCAGTCACGGTTGGCAAACTGGTGCTTTCACCCACCCGTACCTACTTACCCGTATTAAAACAGTTGCTGGGAGCGTTGAAAGGGCGGATCCACGGGCTGATTCACAACACCGGGGGCGGGCAAACCAAGGTGCTGCACTTCGTAGAAAACAAATCGATAATTAAGGACAACCTGCTCCCCCTGCCGCCTTTATTCCAGCTGATCCATGAAGAATCCGGAACGGATTGGAAAGAGATGTATCAGGTGTTCAACATGGGCTGCCGTTTGGAGGTTTATCTTTCAGAGAAACACGCTCAGCAGGTGATCGATATTGCAAAAGAGTTTCAGATAGATGCGCAGGTAGTAGGTAGGGTAGAGGAGGGGAAGGGCAATAGTATGAGGGTATTTAGCCCTTATGGAGACTTCGTGTATTAGCGTATTAATTCCGGAAACCTTGGTAAAAAGTCAGCAGACAACAGAAAGTTATCAGCGGACAGCGGAGCGGCCTTTCGGGAAAGCCAAAGCGGAAATTGCACCTGATGCTCGAAGGCGCACAGTGCAGGCGGCTCAGCGACAACAATTCAACAATTTAGCCATATAATAATATGAGCCGACAAGAAAAAGCAGATGCCATTGCAGAGATTCTGGAGGAATTGTACCCGGAGGTACCCATTCCCCTGAACCACCAGGATCCCTACACCCTGCTTGTCGCCGTCCTGCTCTCCGCTCAGTGCACCGATGAGCGGGTTAACAAAGTGACACCACACCTCTTCGAATTGGCGGACAACCCCTATGGTATGGCCGAACAACAGGTGGATGATATCAAAGCCATCATTCGCCCCTGCGGCCTCGCGCCCCGCAAGTCGCAGGCCATTTATGACCTGTCCAATATACTCATCGAAAAACACGGCGGGCAAGTCCCTCAGGACATGAAGGCCCTGGAGGCCCTGCCGGGCGTGGGGCACAAAACGGCTTCGGTTGTCATGTCTCAGGCCTTCGGCGTCCCTGCCTTCCCGGTGGACACTCACATCCACCGTTTGGCCTACCGCTGGACATTGAGCACCGGCAAGAATGTGGAAAAGACAGAAGCTGACCTGAAAAAGGTGTTCCCCCGGGAAAAGTGGAATAAGCTGCACCTACAGATCATTTACTTTGGCCGGGAGTATTGCCCGGCGAGAGGACATGACCCTCAGAAGTGCCCAATATGTAGCAAATTTGGTAGGAAAAGCCTCTTTTAGCGTGTGGCGCCAGGCAGCTGAATTTGCTGCTGAATATATGGTGGGTAAATCAAAAAGAATCAGAACGGGTATCCAAAGCCCAAATTGAAAGAGACAATATCCGTAAACTTCAATCCGCTCCGTCCTCCGTCTCCCCGAAAATCCCGGAACCAATAGTCTTGCCAATTGCCATTGCCGTTGCTGGAGGGCATGGGTGCGGCGTGCCGCAACTTGGCAGCCATGTCCAGCCGCAGGATAAAGTAAGAAAAATCCAGCCGTAGCCCGAAGCCACCACCTATCGCGATCTGTTTGTAAAATGGCTCGTTGGTATAGGCCACTTTTTCACCCATATTGTCGGTACAGCTATATTGCCTGCTTCTGAGCAGAAACTGCGACCCGCATCGGGCGGTATCCCGCCGGAACGTCCAGATGTTGCCGGCATCCAGGAAAAAGGCTCCGTTGACTACCCAAAAAATATTGAAGCGGTACTCCAGGTTGGCTTCCAGCCGGATGTCCCCTGATTGATAAAGGCGGGTATTGAAGGAACGGTCGAAAGAAAGCGTGTCTTCGAAAGAGCCAGGCCCCAGCCCCCTGGGCGCCCAGGCCCGGATACTGTTGGGGCCGCCGGCGTAGAATTGTTTGACGTAAGGCACATCGGTGGTGTAGCCGAAGGGCCGGGCCACCCCAACGGCGAGACGCGCCGCGGTAGAGCGTTTTGGAGAATGAGTCCAGTATTTTCGAAGGTCTACCTGCGTGCGTACGTATTGGGAAAAGTCGACAATTTTACCCTGCCTGAGGCGTAGTCTCAGCGTATCCTGTACCAGGGCAAAAGCATTGTAAATGGCGTTGCCGGCCCAAACTTCAGCGCCCGCCAGTTCCATGTTGAAACCCACATAATGAGAGTTACCCCTCCGGTTGGGGCGGGCATTGTGTACAAAATTGAGGTCGCGAAACAGAAAACTGACGAAGAGTTGCTCGCCGAATGACCGAGCCAGGAAAGGGTTGACATCCAGTATGGAGTCAAACCGGTTCGTTGTAATCGGCAACAGGTAGTCGGCGCCTATATGGTTGATGATCAATCGTTGGTTGCGCTTACGTGGAAAGTCAAACCCAAAAGTGCTTGTGAAGAGGTTATATTCATAAAAATCGAGGATGAGCAGGTAGTTATAACTGGCGGAAAGGCGGGTGGCGGCATTCTCCTGTAACGAGTTGTAGAAGTTGTCATTGATGAACAACTCCCGTTTACCTAATTTGGGCCGGTTGAGGCGGCCCCAGATACCCAGGTAATCGACAAACCGGGGAAGGTACAGGTCGGTTTGCAGGCGAATGTCTACCGTATTCCAGAAGCGTTTTTCCGTAATGG
This sequence comes from Phaeodactylibacter sp., assembly GCA_020436535.1. Classification (GTDB taxonomy): domain Bacteria; phylum Bacteroidota; class Bacteroidia; order Chitinophagales; family Saprospiraceae; genus JACJXW01. The sequence goes on along the minus strand of JAGQXQ010000078.1, from coordinate 2,079 downwards.
CATTGGGGCTGGGGTTAAACTCTACCCCGGCGGAAATATCTGCGATCAGTAACTCCGCACCCTTGAGCAGGTTGCGGTTGCGGAAGGACGGGCCGAGGGTGAGCCCAATGAGGTTGCCGGCGCCGGAAGCATTGCGGCTGGCGTAGTTGAGCTCGAAGTCGAGGCCGAGCTCCATTTTCTTGTTTTGGGTCAGTTCGATTCGTATATCGAGCCGGCTGGAGTCTGCCGGGTCAACGTCTTGTTTAATGCGCACAAAGCGAAACACGCCAAGTGCCGTCAGTTGTTGGTTGGTGAGGTCAAAATCTCTTTGGTTGTAGAGACTGTCTTTTTGGATGTAGAGGTTTTCGAGGATGGTCTCTGGCTTGATCCGGAAATAGGCGCGGGGTGAACGAAAGCGTATATCATTGATAACCGAGTCGTTAAGGATATTGGCTTCCTGCCCGGGTATGTAATCCATGTAGACCGTGATATTACCTATGGTGTAAGCCTGGTGGATACTGTCTTCAAGGGGAGGCAACACTTCCAGGTATAAGTTTGCTTTTTTGTCCCCCACTGTTGTATCTGCTTCCAGGGGGGCTACTGAATTGGCGTAGAAATTGGCGTATCCATTATTCCTCAGATACTGGACGATGCGTTCTTTCTCCCGGTCGTACAAGCTTCCATCGATGCCGGCTCCTGGTTTTAGCAGGGTGCGGCCCGAAATTTGCTGCAGGATTCGGTTGATTAGGCTGTCTTCACTAAAAAAGAAGGCCGTGTCAATGGTAAACTGCTGCCCGGGCTCGACGTGGTAGGTCATGTAAATCCTTTTCTTGCGCACATCGGGCACGGCAAACACATTGGCATTGAAGAAGCCTTTATACTGAAGGAAAAATTTCATAGACTCTTCGGTAGCCGCCGTCAACTGAGGGTCATAAATAGCGGGAGGTTCGGCAATGACCCGGCGTTGCCATTTGTCAAACTTGGTGGTATCTTTGGTGTCCTGAGTAGCAAAATAAAACCACTCTCTGGGGATAAAGAAGAACTTTGCATTCTCTTGCTGTTTGAAGAGCGTGGATAGTTCGTACTTCAATTCCCGCTTCCGGTTGATATTGCCCTTGGTTTTTAATTTGATGCTGTTACCTTTGAGTAAGTACTGATCTCCCGAAAGATACTTGGATGTATTGCAGGCGGACAGCAAAAATACCGTCATTGTTAGTCCGAATATGTATTTTGCAAAGTGCTTTATAGACATCGCAATATCAATTCCTGATGACTCTTTCAATTAATAAGATAAAACACATCAAATCGCTGCGCCTGAAGAAGTTTAGGCAAAAATATAACAATTTCATCGTCGAAGGGGATAAAATGGCAAGGGAGTTGCTAGCGCATCATTCTGAACAAGTAGTCTCCCTCTACGCTTTGGAGAGCTGGCTGGCGCGTGCGGAAGGAGTCAAAACTCTCTCCCGGGAAAAGCTTTTCCAGGTATCTGCGGCTGAGTTGAAAAAAATTTCCAACCTCAATACGCCCAACCAGGTACTGGTGGTGGCGGCCATCCCGGAAGCTAAGCCGGGCCCTAAACCACTGGAGGAGTCCCTGTCCCTTTATCTCGACGGTATACAAGACCCTGGTAATATGGGCACCATCCTTCGCATTGCCGATTGGTTCGGTATAGACTGTGTCTTCTCATCTCCCGATTGTGTGGACCCCTATAATCCCAAGGTGGTCCAGGCCACTATGGGCGCCTTCCTAAGAGTTTCCTGCATCGAGACGACAATTGAGCGCCTGCACAAAGCACATCCCAGCTTACCTATATACGGTGCGGTAATGGACGGCGAAAATGTATTTCACGCCAAACTCAAGGGTGCGGAGGGAATAATCGTGATCGGCAATGAAGGGAGCGGTATCTCATCCGAAGCAGAATCCCTCTTGTCTCAACGCATTTCTATCCCTCCTGCTGCCCACAGCGGGGCAGAATCCCTGAATGCAGCCGTCGCAACGGGCATCCTGTGCGCAGTTTTTCGGGAACGCGGCTGATGTGATTTCATGCAGGGCGGCAGAGGCGCCTCCGCGTTCTAGGGCTAAGTACTCTGTAAATTAAGT
>JAGQXQ010000440.1:755-3756 GCA_020436535.1 Phaeodactylibacter sp. | reverse complement strand
TGGTATTGCGGTCATACGTCCGGGGTGCAGACTGGCGCGTATTGGTATTGCGGTCTAAGGTAGTACTGCTCGGGTTACGCTCGTAACGCGGGGCAGTAACCGTTGTTTCGCGAACATTGTTGCGGTCGTAGGTCCGGGCGCGCGTCGTGCGGTTGTCTTCAATTGCCTGAGTAGACGGCCGTGTCGTGGTACCTGTGTTGTTGACGATTTCCCTTTCATTGCCATTGCGGGAAACAGCGGCTGGGGTGCTTGTTACATCCTTCGCCGGCTCACGCCTGGTCGTATAGTCCCGGCGGGAATTGCTTGAAGTACGGGTAGAACCGCCGGTACGAGGGCCATAGTAAGTATTGTTAGCAACGCTTACTGTGTTGTAAGTGTAGCCGCTACCCCAGGAAGGAGGGCAATAGTAGTTGGAGTATCCTCCACCGTAGATGCCGCCACCGCCATAGAAACCACCGCCATAGAAACTGTTGCCGTAGAAACTGTTGCCAAAGCCGAAGTTGTTATAAGAGATAAAGACGCTATTGCGCGGCCCCCATGAATTCCAACCGAAACCTGGCTGATACCATGGATCATAGCGGTTCCAGTAGCTGTAATTGTTCCAGCGATTCCATCTGTTCCATCTGTTGTAGGAATAGAAATTATCGTAGATGAGCACCGTTGTACCCGGGGTAAAGAAAGGATCGTAGTAATAGCGGTCTACATAGACCGGGTCAAAATAACCGAATCCTTGATAAGGGCGATGGAAACGACGAATGCGGGAAGTATAATAATAGTCGTAATCGTCTTCATAGTGATCATAGCTGTCATCATCATAGGCGCCGTTATCATCGGAGTAGGCGTAGGTGTCCCCTGAGTTGGTGTTGCTGCTGTAATCGTAGTATTCCCCATCCGTGTCCGGATCGTAGTAAATATCATCGTACTGGGCCTGTAGTAGGCCGCCCCACGCGAGTAGGGCAAAGAGCGCAATGAAGAATACCGTTGTCTTATAGCTTTTCATATAACTGAATTTTATTGTAATTACCGTGACTCTCTGTATTAGTAACAACAAGCAATTTATTACTTTTGTGCCGATTTTTTAGTTAAAGCTCCCTTAAATCGGCGTTTACGCCTTGTTAAAGTCATTTATTGGGAACCTTAACCTCTGTTAAGATGTAAGAATGCACCTGAAGTAACACGCTTTAGCCACCTGATAGTGGTTAAATAAATGTTAACAACTAGATATAAGTTGCTGATTTTCAATATACGGAAAATATCCGAAAATATTTAAAAATTCATGGCGAAGGAAATTACGAACAGGACGGAGAATTATTCCCAATGGTATCAGGATATTGTCAAAAAAGCCGATCTGGCGGACAATTCGGCCGTGCGCGGCTGTATGGTCATCAAACCGAACGGTTATGCAATATGGGAAAATATGCGCGACCAGTTGGATCGCATGTTTAAGGAAACGGGCCACGTCAACGCTTATTTCCCTCTTTTTATTCCGAAGAGTTTCCTGAGCAAGGAGGCCAAGCACGTCGAAGGTTTTGCCAAAGAGTGCGCCGTAGTTACCCACCACCGCCTGATGAACGACCCCAACGGGGAAGGTGTAATCGTCGACCCGGAGTCTAAGTTGCAGGAAGAACTCATTGTGCGGCCGACCTCTGAGACCATCATCTGGGACGCCTACCGCACCTGGATACAGTCGTATCGGGACCTGCCCCTGCTGATCAACCAATGGGCTAATGTAGTGCGCTGGGAAATGCGCGTGCGCGTGTTCCTCCGCACTGCCGAATTCCTTTGGCAGGAGGGCCATACCGCTCACGCCACCCGCCAGGAAGCCATGGAAGAGACCCTGCGCATCCTGGATATTTACGCCAAATTTGCCGAAGAATATATGGCCATGCCGGTTATCAAAGGCATCAAGACAGAGAACGAACGCTTCGCCGGAGCCGATGAGACCTTTTGTATTGAGGCGCTTATGCAAGACGGCAAGGCGCTGCAGGCCGGCACCTCCCACTTCCTGGGGCAGAACTTTGCCAAAGCCTTTGATGTGAAATTCGTCACCGATAAAAACGCGGAGGAATTCGTTTGGGCCACCTCCTGGGGGGTCTCCACCCGCCTGATCGGCGGCCTGATCATGGCACACTCCGACGACAGCGGCTTGGTGCTGCCGCCGAAGCTGGCCTCGACGCAGGTCGTCATCGTACCTATCCCGAAGCCATCGCCGGAGATCGGCGAAGTGGCCGATAAGATCATGAAGGCCCTGAAGGATAAGGGCATTTCCGTCAAATACGACAAGGATGACCAAAAGCGGCCTGGTTTCAAATTCGCGGATCACGAGATGAAGGGCATTCCGGTCCGCCTGGGTATCGGCATGCGCGATCTCGAAAAAGGGCAGGTGGAAGTGGCCCGCCGGGACACCAAGGAAAAGAGCTTTGTGCCCCTGGACGGCGTGGCCGATTACGTCGCCCAATTGCTGGAAGACATTCAGCAAAACCTTTTCAACCGGGCAAAAGCCTTCCGCGATGAGCACACCACTAAAGTGGACAGCTTTGACGATTTCAAGGCCATCGTCGATACGCCCAGGCCGGAATTGTCCGAATCCTGGGGCGGCGGTTTCATATCTGCCCACTGGGACGGTACTACCGAAACGGAGCTCAAGATCAAGGAACTGACCAAGGCCACCATCCGCTGCATCCCGCTGGATGCCGAGGAGGAACCAGGGAAATGCATCCTCACCGGCAAGCCTTCCAAACAGCGCGTGCTGTTCGCCAAAGCGTATTGAGTATGAAATTCTCCAGGCTTCGGTACACCAGGAGTGTATCGGCAGCCTGGAAAATTTCATTTGCCGCCCGAGCTTGTGGATCTTACCTTTTGCGGTTGAAATGCACCCTGTCACTTGCAGTTTAAGCGGATTCCGCCGGGCTTATCAATAGCTGCTGTCTGAAACAAGCTGACGGCCTGCCTATTCAGCCATTTAACAATTCCTCAGCCCACAGGAATGCCAACCATCCAT
>JAGQXQ010000440.1:0-649 GCA_020436535.1 Phaeodactylibacter sp. | reverse complement strand
CTGCAGCCCCTCTTGCCAAATATAATTTCTGCCCACCCATTTCGTTAACAGTTGGAAGAAAAACAAATGCCAGGAAAGCCGCCACTGAGCTATAGTAGCGCATGCCTGGTTTTGTTTCACGCACAAACAGGGATATCAATATGTGCTGGCCCTGTATTTTGTGACGGACAAAACCTGCTGTGTGTCGTTTTACCCGCCTGACGTGGGCGAGTTTGCGGTTACAAACTACTCTGGCATCAGTATAAATTTGTAATTTGCCCTTTCAAGTGCTTAGAAGTGATTAAAAAATAAATTTACCTTCTTGAGATTTTGAATTGTAGCTTGTCCTCCGCCCTCTGACGTGCCTCCGCCAATTGGGACATCACGTTTGCCAGGCTTCGGCCTTCACTACATTTCAAAATCGGTAAATTTATTTTTTAACTAAGAAGAGACCATAGCGATCTGTGAAGAACCTTATTCCACATTTTATTCAGGAGCAATATCTTGATGGCAATACCCATGGCCGGATCGAGGCGTACACGCTTTTTTTTGATCTGTCGGGCTTTACAACATTGACGGAGGCCCTGATGCGACAGGGGACGCGTGGCGCAGAACAGTTGTCCAACGTCCTCAATGATATCTTCGAACCGCTGGTGCGCATGGTTTATTC
>JAGQXQ010000439.1 GCA_020436535.1 Phaeodactylibacter sp. | reverse complement strand
ATTGATTGAATTTTGAACATACTCTTAATTGTCACCGTACTTAATACCAGGCGAGATGAGAGACACCAAAAAAAGCATGTCCCACACTAATGCCCACCAGGACATCCCGGGCAACCCTTCGACGGCCAAGAGCAGCAAAACCAAACTGAACGGCCGCCCCAACGGCGAGCCCCTGCGGGTGCTGAGCGAGGAAGACTGGGCCTTCTGGCGGCACAACGGCTACATCGTCATCAAGAACGCCGTGCCCCGGAAGCAGGCATTGGCCACCGCCGCCTTCCTCTGGGAATTTGAAGAAAAGGACCCCGCTGAACCGGAAACCTGGTACACCGCGCCCCGCGCCGAGATGCAGATGAAAGAACTGATAGGGACCGGCATGGTGGAGGTGTACAACCACCAGCACCTGTGGAACAACCGGCAAAACCCACGAGTGTACGACGCCTTCACCGACATTTGGGGAACCGAAAAACTATGGGTAACCATCGACCGGGCCAACCTCAACTTCCCCATGCGCCCCGGCCATGAATACAAGGGCTTTATTCACTGGGATTACGACCCGGAAACCAAACCACAGAATGTGCAGGGGGTGTTGGCGCTCTCCGATCAGACGGACGAGCGCATGGGCGGCTTCCAGTGCATCCCCTGGCTGTTCCGCAACTATGACAGCTGGAAACAAACGCAGCCGGATGATCGGGACCGCTTCCAGCCGGATACGGCCGGACTGGAAGACAAGATCGTCAAAGTAGGTATGGAGGTAGGCGACCTGCTGATCTTCAACAGCCTGCTGCCCCACGGCATCCGCCCCAACCATTCCAAAGATAAAGTGCGCATTGCCCAGTACATTTCCATGATGCCGGCTGAAGAGGACAATGAACCGTTGCGGCAGTGGCGGATCAATTCCTGGAGGGATAGGATCGCGCCGGAGGGGTATGCCTTTCCGGGGGACCCGCGGAACTGGGAGCAAGAGAAGTACGAGCGGGCGGAGTTGACGGAATTGGGGGAAAGGTTATTGGGGTTGAAGGAGTGGAATACTCAAACCTGAAGGAACTATGCCCTCCAAAAAACTGCCCCCATTCACAACAGTCAAAAAACTGATATCCAGCGAGTGGCGACAGTACCGGCCCTTTTTGGGGCTAGCGCTGGTGGTAGCCATCTTCACCGGAGTATTGTACTTTTCCGGCAACCCCGCCTTCCAACGCTTCCTCGGAGAGATAAACCCTGTTTTGGTAGTGCTCATCGCCACCCTGGCCGGCGTCATTGCCTTATCTGTTCTCCTTGCCCGGAGCTGGTTCGCTATTTACAAAAGAGAGAACCTGCGCCGGGGGCTGCTCACTGCCGCCGCCCTGGCTACTCCGCTGGGTTTTCTCATAATACTGGTGGACCTGACGGGGGTTTTTCCGGCAGATATCAATGTGCCGTTCCCGGATTCCCTGTTGTTCTACCCCGCTATTGGTTTTGTAGTGGAGATCGTTTTTCATGTTCTGCCCCTTACTTTTCTCCTCATCGGCCTCACTTCCCTTTCCGGAAATTTGTCGTACCATAAAATCATCTGGCCCTGCATCCTGCTCGTCTCTGTTGCCGAACCCGTCTTTCAGGCGGTGCTGAGTGCTTCCGACAATTACCCGTTATGGGCAGGCTTATATGTCGGCTTTCACATCTTTCTGATCAACTTTATCCAGCTTTGGATCTTCAAACGTTTTGATTTCCTGTCGATGTATGCCTTCCGGCTCGTTTATTACCTGATCTGGCACATCGGGTGGGGATGGGTGCGGCTGGAGGTGCTATTTTAAGGTTAATGGGCATAGCCGCTTCATTCAGTATGGAAAAAACCTTTGAGGTTTTAGAAACCTCAAAGGTTTAGAATAATCATTTCAAGGCATACACCACCGCCTGATAAGGCTTCAGGTTCACGGCCGAACCGGCTGCCTCCACCGCATCATAATTGTTGATCAGCACCTCACCGGCATTCAATCCGGCGGGCAGTTCTATCCCGGCAGCCTGATCCGAGAAATTCAGCAGCACCAGCATTTTGGCATCGCCCAATGTACGGGTGTAGGCGTACACCTGCTCGTGCTCAGGGCGCACCAACTCATAGTCGCCATATACCAGTACGGGGTTGTCCTTGCGGAACTTTACCATTTTCCGGAAATAATTCAGGCAGCTGTTGGGGGCCGCTGCCTCGGCTTCCACATTGACGGTTGTGTAATTCGGGTTTACCGGCAGCCAGGGTGTACCAGTAGTAAAGCCGGCATTTTCCGATCCATCCCATTGCATAGGCGTCCGGCCGTTGTCCCGGGAGAGGAATTTCAACTTTTTCAGAAACTGTTCCACGTCACCGCCAGTGCTGGCCGTTTTTTTGTAACCGTTGATCGCAGCAATATCCTGATACTGCTCTATGCTGTCGAAGCCTATGTTCGTCATGCCCAGTTCGTCTCCGTAATAGCAGTAGGGCGTACCGCGCATGCTGAGGATAAAAGTGTTCAGCATTTTGGAGGAGGGCGCCCGGAATTCGGGGCTGTCATTGCCGAATTTAGAAACCATGCGTGGCACATCATGGTTGGCCAGGAAGATGGACAGCCACCCATCCTGGGCAAAGGCGCTGTCCCAACGGGAATAGACTTTTTTAAACTCCGATAGTTCATATCCATCCAGGCTATTACCGACCGCCATACCCTCAAAGTGGTAGGCCATCTGCAACTCGTTGCGGTCGGCATCGACCAGGTTGTGGGCATCCTCGAAGGTGCTGCCGGCGCCTTCCGAAACGGCAAACACTTCATATTGGCTCAGCACCTCGCGGTTCATCTCCTTCAAGTATCCATGCAGGTTGGGGCCCATGCCGTAGTATTTGATCACATTCCGCACATCCTTTTCATACCCCTCCGGCAATTTGGGGAAAGTGGTGTCTTTGGAAACGAACTGAAAGGCGTCCAGGCGGAAGCCGTCCACTCCTTTTTCCGCCCAGAACTTCATAATGTCGTACACTTCCTGCCTCACCTTGGGGTTCTCCCAGTTCAGGTCAGGCTGTTTCCGGGAAAAATAGTGGAGGTAGTAAGCGTCGGTCAGCGAATCGTACCTCCAGGCCTCGCCCTTCTCATCGAAGTAACTCCAGCGGTAGTTGGGCTTTCCCTTTTCGGCGGGCCACCAGTGGTAATAGTCCCGGTACGGATTGTCCCGGGAGCTTCTCGATTGTTTGAACCACTCGTGCTCGTCGCTGCTGTGGTTGACCACTACGTCCATGACGAATTTGATGCCGCGGTCGTGCATGCCTTTCAGCATCCTATCGAAATCTTCCATGGTGCCGAACTCTTTCATGATGGCCCGATAGTCGCTGATGTCGTAGCCGTTATCGTCGTTCGGCGAGCTGTATATCGGGTTCAGCCACACCATATCCACGCCCAGGCTTTGGATGTAGTCCAGCTTTTCGATGATCCCTTTGAGGTCGCCAACGCCATCCCCGTCGGTGTCTTTGAAACTGCGGGGGTAGATCTGGTAAATGACGGCCTCTTTCCACCAGGTGCGGTTGGGTTCGGCGCCTGGTTCAGGGGGTTCGGGTTGGTCGTTGCAGCTGAGGAGGATTAGAATGATGGAGATAGCAAATAGGGTTCTTTTCATAATAAGGGTAGTTTTTGACTATTTCTGTAGGAAGAGGGAATTTCCCGAATGTCAGATAAATATAGGGTTTTGAAACCATTATATACAGAGAATGGGCTCCCTACTATTCCATCACCATGAACCTTTTGTTTCCAACACACTGGCCTTTTTCATCATAAAGAAGCAGGAAGTACAGGCCCGGATCCAGGCGGCTCACCTGAAATTCATTGGCCTTTTGCAGCCCTTCCAACACCAGCTTCCCATTCACATCTACAACCTGAACGCGAAGGCCAGGGATGGCTGATTCCACCATTACCATTC
>JAGQXQ010000438.1:4296-8539 GCA_020436535.1 Phaeodactylibacter sp. | reverse complement strand
GATGTCATTGAAGAAGGGCAGGTCGTCTGTATTGTCGAGGCTATGAAGCTCTTCAATGAGATCGAATCCGAGATATCAGGAAAGATCGTAAAAGTGGTGGTGGAAGATGCACAGCCGGTAGAATATGATCAGGTCCTCTTTTTAGTGGAACCTGCCTGACGAATTGGGAAGCCAGGGCCTCTGCTTCCCTTGTTTTTAAGGGCCAGGCTTATGTTGCAGTACCTCAATTGAAAAAGTATGTTCGAAAAAATACTCATCGCCAACCGTGGCGAAATCGCGTTGCGCATCATCCGTACCTGTAGGGAAATGGGGATCAAAACGGTGGCAGTTTATTCTACTGCCGACCGGGAAAGCCTCCATGTGCGCTTCGCTGATGAGGCGGTTTGTATTGGGCCGCCCTCCTCTGCCGAATCTTACCTCAGTGTTCCCCGTATCATGGCCGCCGTGGAAATCACCAACGCAGATGCCGTCCATCCAGGCTACGGATTTTTGGCCGAGAATGCCGACTTCGCTGAGGTTTGTGCGGAATATGGCATCAAATTTATCGGCCCTACGCCGGCACAGATCCGCAAAATGGGGGACAAAGTGACCGCAAAAGAGACCATGATCAAAGCCGGTGTACCAGTGATCCCCGGCTCCGATGGCCTGGTGAAAGATGAAAAACATGGGAAGAAGGTCGCCGTCGAAATCGGCTATCCCGTTATACTCAAGGCTACCGCCGGAGGGGGAGGTAAAGGGATGCGCATCGTCTGGGATGAAAAGGATTTTGATGTCAACTGGGACAGAGCCCGCCAGGAAGCCAGGGCCTCTTTTGGCAATGACGGCATCTACATCGAAAAATTTGTGGAAGAGCCCCGGCATATCGAATTTCAGATCGCCGGAGACCAGAAAGGGAAGGTTATTCACCTCTCCGAACGCGATTGCTCTATTCAGCGCCGCCACCAAAAACTGGTAGAAGAATGCCCTTCGCCTTTCATGACCGATGAGCTGCGCAAGCAAATGGGGGACGCCGCCGTTCAGGCCGGCCAGGCCATCGACTACGAAGGCGTCGGTACGGTCGAATTTCTGGTCGATAAACACCGGAATTTTTACTTCATGGAGATGAATACCCGGATTCAGGTGGAACATCCGGTTACCGAAGAAGTGATCGACCACGATCTCATAAAAGAACAGATCAAGATCGCCGCCGGAGAGCTGATCACTGGTGGTAATTATTATCCGAATGCCCACGCCATCGAGTGCCGGATCAATGCCGAAGATCCCTTCAATAACTTTCGGCCCAGCCCGGGAAAGATCGCTTCCTTCCACAGCTCCAAAGGGCATGGGGTGCGGGTAGATACCCACGTCTACGCTGGCTATACTATCCCTCCTTACTACGATTCAATGATCGCCAAACTCATCTGCCGGGCGCCTACCCGCGAGGAGTGCATCACTAAAATGGAACGGGCGTTGGACGAATTTATCATCGAAGGGGTCAAAACAACCGTGCCTTTTCATCAGAAATTGATGAAAGACGAAAACTTCCGTAAGGGTGACTTCCATACCGGCTTCCTGGACACCTTCAAGATGATCGACGATTAATAGCCCAATGTGGCCCATCACTCTCTTGAGGCGAGATATAAGACTCTGTGGAGTGGGCTTTTGCCAAAAAAGGAGCTAAAACCATAAGAAAATGAGGAACTCACTCTTTGTCCTTTGTCTCTTCACTTTGGCCCTCGGGGGCTGTTCCGGAAGTACGGATTCTAATGGGGAGGATGGCGCCTCCCTTGAAGATTCAACGACGGTGTCGGCGGAAAATGAAGCCACCCGTCCCGCCATGCTGAGCCGTAAAAACAGAGTGCCTTTCGAAAAAGAACTCGAACAGGGCCCCCTCCGGTTTCAGCTGTCCTCCCCTAATGTGCCGGATGAAAACACTTTGGTCATAACAGCTTCCGGCCTGGAAACCCGCAACGATACCTTTCAGGTTGCCGTGGCCGGCCGGGTTACCGGCGCGCAGCTGGCCGACCTCGATAAAGACGGATATCCCGAAGTATATGCTTTCGCCAGAAGCTCAGGAAGTGACTCGACGGCCTATGTCTACGCCTTTTCTTCTTACCGCAACCGCTCCTACGGGCCGGTGGGCGTCAGCGAATTGGCGGCTCAGAAAGAAATGGCAGAAGGCTTTAACGGACACGATCGCTTTTTTTTCAAAGACGGAGTGCTTATGCGTTCCTTCCCCATTTATCAAGCCGGTAAACCAACAGGTCAATGGCGCGTTATTACTTATTCACTGCGGCAGGGAGAGGCTTCCTTTATTTTGGAACCGATCTCAAGTGAGGTCGTGGATGGGGAGTGAGGAGGCCCAAGGGGGACAGCATCACCGCCCCATAGGTTAGGGCTTGCAAAATAATAAGTCTAAATGGATCATTTATTGTTTTGCAAGCCCTTAATGGCAACCACGGCCCGTGTACCCATGAACCCCGCAAAACAGACCGCTTATGAGTACCAGCTTCTGGCGCCTGATTGGCTATATGCGCAACTACAAGGCCAATGTGTCGCTAAATGTTTTGAGCAATATCCTGACGGCTGTTTTCACCGCGGCGAGTATCCCACTATTGGTGCCCTTCCTGGAGATCCTCTTTGACCGGCGGGAACCGGTGATGGAAAAACCGGCGGCTATCACCGACATCGACAGCCTGACGACGAGCTTCAACTACTACCTCAGCCAGCTGGTGGTGGAGCATGGTAAAGAAACAGCGCTGGCCTTTGTATGCATTATCATTCTGTCCGCTTTTTTTCTCAAGAACCTCTTCCGCTACCTCTCCCTCTTTTTCATGGCTCCGGTGCGCAATGGCATCATTCGGGATATTCGTGGCCAACTGTTCGACAAAGTGTTGATCCTGCCTTTGTCGTACTTTTCGGAAGAGCGAAAGGGAGACCTTATGTCCCGCATTACTGCTGATGTTCAGGAAGTGGAATGGAGTATTCTCAATGTCCTGGAGGCCGTCTTCCGGGAGCCGCTGATTATCATCGGTGCGCTGGGCTTTATGCTCTACGTGAGCCCTTCGCTGACTGGTTTTGTTTTCCTGCTTATGATCTTCACCGCTGTGGTCATCGGGGGCATCGGGCGCACCCTCAAGCGCAGCTCCACAGCGGTGCAGGAGAAGCTGGGGCTACTGGTTTCAATCGTTGAAGAGGCCCTGGGCGGGCTTCGCATTATCAAGGGCTTCAATGCGGAGCACTACCAGCAAGACAAGTTCTCGAGAGAGAACAATGCCTATCGCCGCACGCTGACCCGCCTGCTTTGGCGTCGCGACCTTTCCTCCCCCTTATCCGAATTTCTGGGCATCGGCACCGTTGCCATCCTGCTCTGGTATGGCTCCCGGCAGGTCTTTAACGGGCAGCTGGCGGCTGAGACCTTCCTCACCTTTATTTTTGCTTTTTATAATGTGATCGACCCCGCCAAATCCCTGACCAAGGCCCTCTACAACATCCAAAAGGGCATTGCCGCTATGGAACGGGTAGAGCGGGTGCTGGATGCAGAAGTAAGTATTCAGGAAAAACCGGGTGCGCTGCCCATCGATAGCTTCAGGGACAAGATCGAATACCGGAATGTCAGCTTTGCCTACCGGAAGGACGAAGGGCCGGTGCTGCAAAATATTAACCTGGAGATCGGCCGGGGCGAGGTCATCGCCCTGGTGGGTGCTTCCGGCGCCGGTAAATCTACCTTCGTCGACCTGCTGCCCCGGTTTTATGATATAACGGAAGGCGCTATTTATCTCGATGGCCACGATATCCGGGATTACCAGCTGCATGCCCTGCGCCACCTCATGGGCATTGTCTCCCAGGAGGCCATCCTCTTTAACGATACCATTTACAACAACATCGTTTTTGGAATCGAAGGGGTCACTGAAGAAGAGGTGCAACGCGCCGCCCGCGTGGCCAATGCCCACGACTTCATTATGGCCGCTGAACAAGGGTACCAAACCAATATCGGGGACCGGGGCGGCAAACTGAGCGGAGGGCAGCGGCAGCGGCTTACTATCGCCCGGGCCATCCTGAAAAACCCGCCCATCCTCATCCTGGATGAGGCTACCTCTGCACTGGATTCGGAGTCGGAAAAGCTGGTGCAGCAGGCCCTGCTGGAGTTGATGAAAAACCGCACCTCTATTGTCATCGCCCACCGCTTGTCCACCATTCAGCACGCCGACGAGATCATCGTCATGCGCGATGGAAAGATCATAGAACGGGGCGCCCATCAGGC
>JAGQXQ010000438.1:0-4103 GCA_020436535.1 Phaeodactylibacter sp. | reverse complement strand
TTGCTGTGAAAGGCCATCTGTTTGGTGAAACTGGTATGGAACAGGCGTTCCCATAAGCGGCGGTTGGGTATGAATAGCGCCAGGATATCAATTTTATTTTTCTTAACAAACTCCTCGAGCCCGTCGGTAACCGAGTGGCTGCCCACTACAGAAAAGTCCGTAAAAGGAAAGGGATAGTTCTCCACCATAACGTAGTCTTCCACGCTACCGGCAACCGCCTTGGTGTCGACGTGGACAAAATGGATGGCGCTGCCCAGTTTGCCCGCGAATTCCATGAGTTGTTCTACGGCGTGTTCATCGCTGGGCTCGAAGTCGGTGGCGTAAGCGATGTGGCCGATGGAGCGGAATTCAGCTCCTTCCGGGACGGCCAGCACCGGGCAGGTGGCGTGCATCATGGTGTGGGTCGTTACACTTCCCATCATCTTTTCCAGGGGGTTGCGCTCCCCTTTGGTGCCCATCACCACTAGGCTGTAGTCGCCATTTTGAACAATATCAATTACTTCCTGGTATACAAAGATGCCATATTCGGCCTTTAACTCACCGATGACTTTGGGGGAATGCCCCCGAACAAACTCTACAAGGTGTTGCGTTACACTCTGTTTTTTTTCATTGAGCATGCGTTCAATATAATCAGGAGGCACTCGCCCGGCATCGTTGAGGGGCAGGTGGTAGACGCTTATTACATCGATCCGGGTGTCCAAAACTTCCGCCAATTGGACGGCGTAGGCGAATGCGTTTTGTGCGGTTTCTGAAAAATCTGTAGGGAAGAGTATCTTTTTCATGGGTTCTTCTTTTGACTTATGATACCGGGGCCGAGGCTTTTTCATAGTCTATACTCAGGACGGGGATATTGGAATGATTGATGAGGGCTTCAACATTACTACCGATCAGCATTCGCTTGAGCGGGTGGCGGTGGTGGTTGGATATGCCGATCAGTTTTGCCCCTATTTCTTCGGCAAAAACGCGAATGCCTCGTTCTACGTTGAAATTGCGATGTATGTGTGTCTCGCAACGGAAGGGTGCGCAAAGCGACCGAAATTCCTCCATTGCTTCGTGGCTGAGGAAATAGGGCGGGTCGAGCAGGGAGGAAGTATGGATTTCCACCAAATGGATTTCCGGGACGAAGTGCTTGACGAAGTCTTTGAACTGCAGAAATGGAACCCGTTCGTTCTCGAGGAAACTGGAGGCGAAAATCACTTTGTCAAAGTTTACCTCCTCCAGCCGATCCTTGATCACCAGGGTCGGGCAGTGTATTTCCCGGACGACCTTCTGGGTGTTGGAACCGACGAAGTATTCATTTTTCCCACTGACGCCGTGAGACCCCATAACGATAAAGTCGATGGCATAGCGCTTGACGTATTGTTTCACTTCTGTATTCAGCTTTCCCCCGCAGTAGGCTGTTTTGACTTCAATATCGGAAAAGCGGTTGCGCAGGTCATTAAAAAGTACTTCCGCATTGTATATCCGTTGCTGGGCTTCCGGCATTTGAGCCCTTTCCCGGGCGGACAGCTGGCGCCAGTTTTCGGGAATATCCAGACAGGTCATCAGATGGAGCGCTGCCCCGAAACGGCGAGCCAGCTTTGCTGCTGCCTCCGTGGCCTGAAAAGCGCAGGCGGAGAAGTCGGTAGGGGCCAGGATACTCTTCATCTTTACTGTTTTTTATTATTATAATCACAACGGCAGCTTGTTCAATTTATTAAGAGCAGTGGCATAGGCGGCATGATGTTTATCAGCTGCGCGGTTGACTTTTATCAACAAAAAAGGGCAACCATCAGTAATTGATGGCCGCCCCTCGTCCTAGTCGCAAAAGCCAATTTTAACTATGTTTCTTGATTATTTGCCAGATAACGGATCAGGTCCCGGCTGGTGACGATGCCCACCACTTTTTGTCCTTCCACTACGGGGAGGGACTGAATGTTGTTGACTGCCAGCAGTTGAGCTGCCTCCTTGAGGGGCGTGCTGGGAGGAACGCTGATCGGATCCTGCGTCATCAGGTCAAAAATGGTAATGTGCTCGTTCAGCATGGCCTCATCGGCGCGTTGCAGCGTCGGTATCTTGCGGCCATAGGCTTTTAAAACATCATTGGTGCTCAGTATGCCGATAAGCCGCCCTGCTTCGTCGGCGACCGGCAGATGATGAATGTCCATCTCGAAGAAGAGACGGCACAATTGAGTGAAATTCTGGCCGGTATGAGCAAAAAGGACGTTTTTGCTCATAATGTCGGCTACTCTTGCGATGGACGTGATCATGTTCTGTATTTTTCTTTGTAATGTAATTCAGAAGATCCACCCTTTCGGTTTTGCTCGGCCAGCGTCCAATGGTCGGTTGAAGTTGTTTGCATCCAAAGGTTGCCGGACTTTCGGAATACCTGAACATTGAGGCCGAACTTGTCGTGGAACATTTTTTCAAAATCACACACTCTCATATTTTTCTTTACCTGTACATTACCTTCGGTGTGCTTTTGACGAACGTTTTTTAGCAATTGCTCAGGGTCGAGCCGTTCTTGCACTGGCGAACCTTCTCCTTCGCCATGTTGGGAAGAATAGAATTCCAACTTCAGATATGAAAACTTACTATTGAAATCTCTTTGTATGTCCCGGAATGTTTTGTCATCAGATATTACCATGACTCTTGGCTTTATACGGCGAAAGCGTTGTAATGCGTTGCCTCTGAATGAAAAATATCCTATACACGCTCTCGGTTAGGCAAATAGTAGTCTTTTAGTGAAAAATGCATTCTTCCTCGCGGTATTCCAAAACTAGCCTTTTGTCGGCCCGGCCTGGCTGACAACTGTCAGCCTGCAGGTTGATTTTTATCACTACCGTGTAAAAAAAAGGGCCGTCAAAGTTTTACTTTGACGGCCTCCCGAAAAACTAACCTCACTAAATAGAAAAAAATTCACCAAGCTATGATTCGTTTTTTCGGGGCCGCCTCGGTGGTAGCGCTCTATTTCACTACCAGGGTTGGCGCCGTTTCATTGATGGCCAGCAGTTTTTCCGTTACGCTGCCCATCAGCAGCAGTTCAACCTGTGAGTGCCCTTTGGCGCCCATCACGATGAGGTCGGCCTGGTTGTTTGTGGCGTAATCCACAATGTACTGGGCTACGCCCGAATCTTCACGGCAGATCAATTCTACCTTGATATTGTCTTTGTGCTCGGGTATATGTGTGTTCAGAAATGCAGTGAAGGCATCCTGGTGGTCCTTTTCCAGCATCTCCTTAAACTGGTCTTTGGTCTTTTGGATCTTGTAGACGCTGAGGTTGGGGACTTCATAAATATTGATGCATACTATCTCTGCCGGCTTGTACAGTTCCAGATTGAGGGCTATGGCTGTGCGTAAGGCTTTAATGGAAAACTCGGAAAAATCGACCGGCACCACAATCTTTCGTATTTGGGGCTTGGCCTTATCCGGGATAATCAGCGCGTTGCATTGCGCCTTACGCGCCAGGTTCTTAGCCAGAATACCATGCTGATTGACGCCGCTTCTCTGGCCGATCACCACCAGGTCCGCCTTTACATCATTTGTATCTTCCAGCAGTTCTTCCAATGGATTGCCTTCCTTGACGTCAAACTCGATGTGCACGGTGTGGTCGTCCGTCAGCCGGGAACGGATTTTGCGCTCCATCCGGGTGATGACCTCGTCATTGATCTCATAATTACTAACCAACGCCTGAGCCTCCCGCTCCATCATAGTGTTGAGTAAATCGAATTTCGGCAATACGTGTAAAAAGTATGCCGCACCGGTAGGGATTTCCTTGGTGAAGAAATCGAGGTATTCCAGGATTTTGTTGTCGGTTGGCCCCAATTCGAGTGCAACCATGGCCTGGCGGATCTGGAAGGGCTGGATGGCCGTTGGTGATTGTGTCATGGATATCTGGCTTAAGGACATCATAATACGAACGATTGTTAGTTGCCTTGCTAGCCCAATATAGCCTCCGCTATTGTAGCGCTGAATGACAATTATCAGAAGGGAGAATGATTTTTATCAGGGGATAAGGTAAATCATGAAAGAACAGTGTAGCACAATACACTGCCCGGTTTGTCAGGTGACAGCTTAGAGTTGTCTTCTGGCCTGTGATGGGCTAAGTACTCTGTAAAATAAAT
>JAGQXQ010000437.1:7012-11901 GCA_020436535.1 Phaeodactylibacter sp. | reverse complement strand
CCTGCCAGCACCAGCTTGGACAGCTCGTTGATGACCTCCTTCTGCAGCACCCGTTTCATAGGGCGGGCGCCGAACTGCGGGTCGTAACCTAGGTCGGCCAGGAGGTCTTCGGCGGCGGGGCTCATCCTGAGCACCAGGGACTGCTGCGCCAGCATCTTTTCCACTTTGCGCAGCAACAACCTCATGATCAGCTTGATCTCCTCTTTGGTCAACGGCAAGAACATGATCTGTTCGTCGATGCGGTTGAGGAATTCGGGGCGCAGGTTTTCCTTAAGCAAGTCGAAGACTTCATCTTTGGTGGCGTCAATGATCTCCTGGCGTTTGTCGTCGCCGAGTACATCCAGATCTTCGAAGTTTTCCAGAATGTTCTCCGCGCCCATGTTGGAGGTCATGATGATGATGGTGTTGCGGAAGTTGGCCACGCGGCCCTTGTTGTCGGTCAGGCGGCCGTCGTCGAGCACCTGAAGCAGGATGTTGAAGGTATCGGGGTGGGCCTTTTCGATCTCGTCGAGCAGCACGATGGAGTAGGGGCGGCGGCGCACCGCTTCGGTGAGCTGCCCACCTTCATCGTAACCCACGTAGCCCGGAGGAGCGCCCACCAGGCGGGAGACGTTGTGGCGCTCCTGGTATTCGCTCATGTCGATGCGGGTGATGGCCTTTTCGTCATCGAACAGCACCTCCGCCAGCGCCTTGGCCAGCTCGGTCTTACCCACGCCGGTCGGCCCCAGAAAGATAAAGGAGCCGATGGGCCGGTCGCTGTCCTGCAGGCCGGCCCGGCTGCGGCGCACCGCGTCGGAGACGGCGCGCACGGCCTCGTCCTGCCCGATAAGGCGTTTGTGTAGTTCTTCTTCCATGCGGAGCAGCTTGTCTTTCTCGCTCTGCATCATCTTGCTGACCGGGATGCCCGTCCAGCGGGAGACCACTCCGGCGATATCGTCAGCGGTCACTTCGTCGTTGGTGTAGCGCTCTTCTTCCGGCAGTTGTGCCAGTTTTTCCTCTGCTGCTTTCAATAAGGCTTGTTGCTCCTGCCCTTCACCATAGCGGATCTTGGCCACCAGTTCGAAATCGCTGTTGCGTTCGGCCTTCTGGGCTTCCATTTCCAGCTCTTCGATGCGCCTTTTGATGCCTTGTATGGTATCGACGATCTCTTTTTCGTTCTTCCAGGTAGCGCGGATGGAATCCCGCTTCTCCTTGGCGTTGGCGATCTGCCCGTTCAACACCTCCACTTTTTTCTTGTCCCCTTCCCGCTTCAGCGCTTCCCGTTCGATCTCCAGCTGACGCACCCGGCGGTCCCAGTCATCCACCAGTTCCGGCACGGAGTCCAGCTCCAGGCGGAGCTTCGCGGCTGCTTCGTCGATCAGGTCGATGGCCTTGTCCGGCAGATAACGGTCGGTGATGTACCGGTGGGAGAGTTCGGCTGCGGCGATCAGCGCCCCGTCCAGGATCTCTATCTTGTGGTAGACCTCGTAGCGCTCCTGCAGGCCGCGCAGGATGGAAATGGTGTCCTCCACGCTGGGCTCCTCGATGAGCACGGTTTGGAAGCGGCGCACCAGGGCCTTGTCTTTTTCGAAATATTTCTGGTATTCGTCCAGCGTGGTGGCGCCGATGGTGCGCAGCTCGCCCCGTGCCAGGGCCGGTTTGAGGATGTTGGCGGCATCGACGCCCCCTTGTCCGCCGCCGGCGCCGATGAGGGTATGGATCTCGTCGATGAAGAGGATGGCCTCGCCACCGGAATCGGCCACTTCTTTGATCACTGCCCGGAGTCGTTCTTCAAAATCGCCTTTGAACTTGGCCCCGGCGATGAGCCCGGCGATGTCGAGGGTATAGATTTTTTTCTCCCGCAGGTTTTCCGGCACGTCGCCCGTCACGATGCGCCAGGCGATGCCTTCCACGATGGCTGTTTTACCTACACCGGCTTCGCCGACCAGAATAGGGTTGTTCTTCTTCCGCCGGCTCAGGATATGGAGCACCCGGCGGATCTCCTCATCGCGGCCGATGATGGGGTCCAGCTTGCCGCTCTCGGCGCGGGCGTTGAGGTTGATGGCGAACTTGTTGAGGGCGTTGTAGCTTTCTTCGGCGCTTTGGTCGGTCACCTTTCGGCCTTTGCGCAGTTCCTCGATGGCGGCGCGCAGGCCCTCTTCGCTGGCGCCCTGCTCCCGGAGGATCTGCCCCCCTTTGTCCTTGCCGGTGAGGATGCCCAGCAGGATGAGTTCGATGGAAATGTACTCATCACCGAAGTCGGGCAACATCTTTTTGGCGCGGGCCAGCGCCTGGTTGGCCTCTTTAGTAAGGAACTGCTTTTCAGTGCCTTCCACCTTCGGGTAGCTTTTGATAGCCTCGTTCAGGCGCAGCTTCAGGGTGGCCAGATTGACGTCCATCTTGCCGAGCAGAAAGGCCGCCACATTCTCCTCGATCTCCAAAATGCCGCGGATGAGGTGTGGGGTGTCGACCTGTTGCTGGCCAATGCTGGCGGCAATGCGCTGGGCTTGCAGGATGGATTCCTGGGACTTTATGGTGAAATTGTCGTAAGTCATGTTGAGTTGCGTTCTTTTTTTTATTCGTGCCGCGATCATCCTGATCGCTAGGCATAACGCTCGTGTTGCCATGATCCTTAATCCAGGCGCAAGTAAGAGCACGGCACAGACCGGGCAGACTTATTGACCTGCATCATAAAATGATAGCACTTGCGATCAAGATGATCGCGGCACAAGCAGGCCCTAAATTAACAATCCCCCGTCACTTTGGCAATTCATATGACACTATATCGGACAAATAGGCCTACTCCTGGGACGAGCGCCGAGAGACAGGCAGCGAAAAAGAAATTCCATGGGTCTATTGCACGAGGCCCTTTCTTACTATTTTTCAATTTGAGTTTCCATTGTTTAACAGGCAAGGCTACCGGCCAGTGTTGCCCTGGTGGGGCTATTGCCATTTAAATCCCTATACATGTTCAAACTACTTATCCCGAAACTGATCGCCTTTGTAATCCTCACCCTTATTCTGCTTCCCAAAGGCCAGGCCCAGGACAACTATCAGATCGAAGGGCCGACTGCGCTCTGCGCCGGAGAATGTGGCACCTATTCTATTTCGCCCTCTGACAGCACCTTTTTAGAGTTCTTCTGGTCTTATGAGCAGGACCCCAACACTATCCTTTCAAATGAGCCTTCATTGACGATCTGCCCCTCATTTCCAGGGGTTTACGAGCTTAATCTTATTGCTTATAGTATTAATGGAACGACTTTTACCGGATCAATTTTTATAGAAGTGATTCAAGATTTCTTTTCTGCTGACATTTTCTCTGACGCCGCCGCTGTGTGCCCTGCCGCCAACGGGCCGCTGCAAGACAGCATTCCGCAGTCTTGCGATATCGTTTGCGCCAATAGCACGGTGACTTACAGCATCGAATTTTTTTCTACCGGCGGCGGCACTTTCCCCACTTATGATTACACCATAGAAGGAGGCCAGGTGGTACAGCAGGATTACAACCAACTCATTATTAACTGGGTGGATCCCGGGCCCGGGACAGTGACCTTTATTTTCTTCAACATCTGCGGACAACCGTTTACTGTAACCAAATGCGTGGAAGTGCTGGAAGACCCTATTGCTAGTTTCACCACTACACCCGCTGCCATAAACGACACCGTAACCATCTGTCAGGGCCAGGAAGTCCTGTTTCAAAATACCAGCCAGTATGCGGACTCCTTCAGCTGGAATTTTGGCAACGGGGCCACCTCCACCAATACGAACGCATCCTCCACCTACAATACCCCTGGAACGTACACGGTAGAACTTACCGCTTATAATGCCTGCCTGTGTTCGGGTACGGCAACCCGCACCGTTGTGGTAGAGGCGGGGGAAAGCCCTATTGTCGATTGCGTGGGCACCATCTGCGAAAATACGCTGGGCACTTATACTGCCCAAGCCAGTTGCGGGACGTATACCTGGACGGCCAGCAGTAACGGGACGATCATCGATGGCGGCGGGCCCAATGACGATTACATCACCGTAGAATGGGGAGCCGGCCCGGAAGGCATCATCGAACTGATCGTGGAAGATTGCCCGGCGCTCAATGCCTGTTTGCAGCCTTCCTTCATCCGGGTGCCCATACTGTCCGAAAACGCGGCGATCGACGGGCCGGCCAACGTCTGCCGGGGTGACATCGGCACCTACAGCATCACGCCCTACGGGGGCACCTCTTTCGACTGGTCGGTGTCCAATTTTGGAACCATCCTGTCCGGGCAGGGCACTGAGGAGATCGTGGTGGAATGGTTCGACGGCTTCCTGCCCAACGTGCAGCAGTGGGTAGCGGTTTCCTTCGATAACTGCTACCTGGGCTGCGGCGGGGCCGACACCCTGGAGGTAGATATCAATCCCGAATTCACTGTCACCGGCCCTATCGAGAACTGCCAGGGGCAGAGTAGTGCTTACACCACCCGCAGCATCCCCGGTAATGCACCGGTGGATTGCAACTGGACGGTGGAAGCCGCTGATGGCAGTGTGGTGTGGGCGTCTGCTTCGCCTACCGCCATGCCCACCGTCGACTGGACATTCCCCGCCGGGGCTTATCGCCTTATCGCAGAACCGGAGAATCCCGGCGATTATTGTACCGTACAACATATTACCATTGTCGCTGTGACAGCTCCGCCCCCAGCCGTAGACACCATCCTGGGAGACTTGCTCATTTGTCCGGGGCAGCTATATACCTATGAGGCTCAATCGTCCCTGGCCAATGCCCGCTTCCGCTGGGAAGTCAGCAATGGAGGCGCGATCACGGTACGGGAAGGACAGAAGATCAATGTGAGCTTTGGCGCTACGCCTCCCTTTGAGCTGAGCGTCGTGCAGATCGATGGGCTGGATTGTGAATCGGAAGTATTTACCCTAACACTCAG
>JAGQXQ010000437.1:0-6883 GCA_020436535.1 Phaeodactylibacter sp. | reverse complement strand
GGCGAGGAAGATGAGGCTGCCATAGAGATCCTCTGGCATCACACCGGGCCTGTAACCGTATCCGTGCAAAGCTGCGGGCAGTCCGCCGATCTCAACCTCCAGGTCTTTCCCCTGCCGGAGCCGGTGGTGCAGCACCCGTCGGCACTTTGCCCCAATGAAACCACCCAGGTGCAAACCACCGTGCCCTTCAGCAGTTATGAGTGGCTGGACAAGGAAGGCGCCTTGCTTTCTACCGACCCCGCGCCCTTCCTGGCGGCGGGCATCTACCGCCTGATCGCCACCGACGCCAATGGCTGCGCAGGCGATACCACCTTTCGCATCATGCCCTATCCGGAATCAGATATTTCTATTTCAACGCCGGACCCTAATATCTTTTGCAATGCCAGCGCTAATACCCGCCTCGTCGCCGTCAATACGGACGCAGGCTACAACTACCAATGGTACCAGGATGGAAATCCGGTGGGCGCCAACTCCCCGCGTTACACAGCGGTAGCTTTTGGCAATTACTACGTAGAGATCACCGATGTGAACGGGTGTACCTTCCGGTCCAATTCGATACCCGTAATAGAAGATTGCAGCGGCGGCGGCATTCCCGGCGTTGGCTGCCCCTTCCTGGTAAACATGAATATGGACATACAAACCACGGCCGTATGCAATGAGCACAATTACCAGAATACCTCTACCGGTTTTATTCCGGGAACGACTTCCTGGAATTTTGGCGACCCGGCCAGTGGGGCTGATAATTTCTCAAATGTGGACAATCCTTCGCATACCTTCACCCAACCGGGATACTTTCGCATTGTTATGATGGCCGATTATGACGATCCGCTGAATCCAGGAATGGCCACCACCTGTGGGATATTTCGGGTAGACTCTGTGATTATGGTTGCCAACTTCGGCGCCGATACCGCCTGTGCGGGAGTTCCTGTACCCTTTACCGACCTGTCCACTTTTCTGCCTTCCTATTCCATTACCGCCTGGGCCTGGGACTTTGGCGACCCTGCCAGCGGTGCGGCGAATACGGCGGCCACCGCCAACCCCATGCACACTTTTGATGCAGCCGGGCTTTATACGGTGAGCCTGGAGGTGACAAGTTCGGAAGGCTGCACGTCCATTATCAGTAAAGAGGTCGAGGTGTACGGCCCTCCGGCGGCCAGTTTTGAAGAACCGGCCATTTCCTGTGAGGCTACCGCACTGCCCTTTACTGCCGATATAGGCCCGGAAGTGGTGAGTGTATTCTGGGACTTTGGTGATCCGGCAAGTGGGGAGGCCAACAGCTCGGAGCTGTTAGCTTCTTATCATCGCTTCGAGACCCCGGGAACGTATACCGTTACTCTTACCGCTCAAAGCATCTATGGCTGTGAGAACAGCTTCAGCCGGGATATCACCATCGAGCCGAATGCGTTGAGCGGGGCCATTACCGTTTCTATACCCTCTCCACTCTGCGAAGGCGACACCACCGTGCTGTCTGCACCGCCGGGTGGCATTGGATGGCTCTGGTCAACCGGCGACACTACAACTTCCATCGAGGTGTTCGAGACCGGCATTTATAACCTCACCTTAACCGATGATCTCGGCTGCTCTTATGAGCCAGGCCCGATAGACATCGAGGTGCTGCCGGCGCCCGACGCCACCATCCGCGGCGTAGCATACGACGAATTCGGCCAGCCCATCGGCTATTTCTACGATAGCTACGAGGCCTGCTTCGGAACGGATATCTTCCTGGAGGTGATCGCCAACCCTCAGTATTCCTACAGTTGGAGCAATGGAACTAATGGAACTCAGATCGAATTCAGTGAAGACCGCAACAATCTGCTTGCAGTCGGCACGCATGATATTTTTGTAACTGTAACCAACAATACTACCGGTTGCCCGAATAGGGTTGGGCCATTCACCGTGGAAGTCCATCCGTTGCCTGCCCAGGTGCAAATTACTGCCAGCCCGGCGGGCCCCAATTGCGAAAGCAGCCCGGTAACGTTCAGCGTTACCAACCCCGATCCGGCCCTTACTTACCGCTGGAACAATGGCCTGGAAGGAGCTGCGATCACCGCCAGCCAGGCGGGCGAGTATTTCGCCACAGCCGTCAATGCATTCGGCTGCGAAGCCGAGAGCAACCACCTGGAGATCATCGCCGGGCCGGACATCTCGCTGATTCCCAGCGGCTGTTACAGCCGCTGCCGGCCGGATACCCTCTGCCTGCCGGAGATTACAGGCATCACGAGTTATCAGTGGTTCTTCAATGGCAGCCCGCTGGGGCCGCCCCAAAGCGGCATGCCGGAGCTGATTGCCGATCAAAGCGGCGAGTATTATGTGGAAATGGCCAACGCACAGGGCTGTACGTTAACCTCCGGCTCCCTTTTCCTCGAATTATTTGATGGCGTAGGTACGATCCTGGGTGAGGTATATGTGGATGTGAATGAAAATGGCGTGATTGATGCTGCCGACACCACTTACAATGGGGCGGTGCTGGAACTGCTGCAGAACGGCGCCGTGGTAGGTAGCACCCTTTCCAACCCCAGCGGCGCTTACGCTTTCCCTAACATAGCCGCCGCTACTTATACGGTACGGCTGGACACCAGCAGTACCAGCCCACTGGGGGTGATGGTGAATTCCATAGATACCACCTTCACCGGCTGCGGCGCTATGGTCACTATCAACTGGCTGCTGGAGAGCTGCCCGGCCGCAACGGCAGAGGTCACTTTGAGCGGCTGTGAGGCGATCAGCTACGGAGCGATGTCTTTCAGCCGGGATACCAGTTTTGTGGCGGCCTATACCACCGCTAATGGCTGTGATTCGCTGGAAAACGTAAACATTATTATCCTCCAGCCTTCCAGTTCCAGCCTGGAGCTAAGCGCCTGCACGGGAACGACTGCCGATTACAACGGTACGGCCCTCAACCCGGGGCAGCAGATGGATTTTATCCTTACCAATGCTGCCGGTTGTGATTCCACCGTTACCGTTACGGTGGCGGAACTTCAGCCCACCAGTTCCAGCCTGGAACTCAGCGCCTGCACTGGAACGACCGTCGACTATAACGGTACGGCGCTTAGCCCGGGGCAACAGATGGACTTCACCCTTACCAATGCCGCCGGATGTGATTCTACCGTTACGGTATCGGTAGTGGAGTTGCAAGCTACCAGTTCCAGCCTGGAGCTAAGCGCCTGCACGGGAACGACTGCCGACTATAACGGTACGGCGCTTAGCCCGGGGCAGCAGCAGAGCTTCACTTTCACCAATGCCGCCGGATGTGATTCTACTGTTATGGTATCGGTGATGGAACTGCAAGCTACTGGTTCCAGTCTGGAATTCAGCGCCTGCACGGGAACGGCCGTCGATTACAACGGTACGGCGCTCAGCGCGGGGCAGCAGATGGACTTCACCTTTACCAATGCTGCTGGTTGTGATTCAATTGTAACGGTTATGGTTGCTGAGCTAGCGGCCAGCGATACGCTTATCCGGCTGGAAGCCTGCGCCGGAGATAGCGCCTACTTTGGGAACACCCCCATCCCCGCCGGTGAGGCGCTGGACCTTTCCATTCTTAACCAGGCCGGTTGTGACTCGCTGATCCGGGTGGAAGTCGAAGAACTGTCCGCTTACCGCCAGGATGTAGAACTGGCTACTTGTCAGGACAGCATCTTTTTCGCCGGCATGATGCTTCCCGTCGGGAGCACCGAGCTGGTGCTATCTACCCAAAGTGGCTGCGACTCGGTGCTGGCCATTCAGGTCACTCAATACCCGGAAGAGCAAACCGAGGTAGTGCTCGATGCCTGCCCGGACAGCACCGTTACTTACCAGGGCCAGACACTGGCTCCCGGCCAGGAAAGTACCGTAACGCTCACCAGCCAGTTTGGCTGTGATTCGGTGGTACATGTTGTGGTACAGGCCTACCCCGCGCCCGGGCTGGAGGCAATGGTAGAAGAGGACTGCCCTGAGAACAGCACCGGCGCCATTATGGGCAGTGTCACGCTAAATACACTGGATCCCTACCTCTTTTCGCTCGATGGCGAAAACTTTACCAGCAATCCGCGCTTTGATGGGCTGGAAGGCGGCGCCTACACCCTGTTTGTCCGTGACGGCAGGGGCTGCGCTACCTCTATTCCTGTAGAAGTAGAAGAACCAGCACCACTGGTTATCGAACTTACTCAGGACTCTCTGGCTTGCGACAAGCCCACTGCCACCCTCTCTGTCACAGTCCTCTCCGGCGATGACGGAACGCTGGAATACCTGTGGAGCGATGGCAGCACCGGCTCCAGCCTGCAGGTGGACAGCGCCGGTTCGTATACGCTGCAGGTGAGTGATATTTGCCAGGTTATCGTCCAGGAAGTCATCGTTCCCGCCCCGGAAGTAGACGCAGAGCAGTTGATCTATGTGCCCAATGCCTTCTCTCCCAACGAGGATGGGAATAACGATTTTTTCCTCCCCGCTGCGGCTTCCGATGTGGAGCTCCTGGATTACGAGTTCAAAGTATTCAACCGCTGGGGCGCCGAGCTGTTCGGCACGGACAAGCCCTCGGAAGGCTGGAATGGAACGGTTAACGGACAACGGCAGAACGGGGGGCTGTATGTTTGGTACGTTAAAGCCCGAGTGCAGGTTTGCGGACAGGAGATGGAGGTGTATCTGGAAGGAGATGTGGTGTTGATGCGATGAGGAGGTGAATGTGTACGCTACCTAACACTGCCTATCTAAAATCAAGTGTTATCAACCTTCCAGGTTTCGCCAACCTGGAAGGTTTTTTTATTCAAACAGCTTCTGGAAACGAAAAAAACCGAAAAATGTAGTCAAAATATTTATTTTCGTGTTAAAAGTCATTATTTTGCTACATTGATCACCTGGCCCATTGGGCCCAAAACAAATACCGATGAACCCGATCCTGAAAAACATCCTGGCAGTTGTTGCCGGCCTCGTCCTCGGAAGTGTAGTGAACATGGGGCTAATCATGCTGAGCAGTTCCGTTATACCGCCTCCTGATGGAGTGGATGTTACGAACATGGAGAGCCTGAAGTCCTCCATGCATCTATTCGAGCCGAAGCATTTCATTTTCCCGTTTTTAGCGCATGCGCTCGGCACGCTTGCCGGTGCTTTTACGGCTGCCCGGATAGCCGCCGGCCACAAAATGAAATTCGCTCTGGGCATCGGCGCCTTTTTCCTGATCGGAGGTATCGCCAATGTATTCATGCTTCCTTCGCCGGCCTGGTTTACCGTTCTGGACCTGGTAGGGGCGTATATCCCCATGGGTTGGCTGGGAGGAAGATGGGCGGGAGCCTCCGCGGTAGCTCCGTAAATCAAAAGAATCCGCTTTCTAAGTATTTCTATACCTCAATCTCAATCTCAACCTAATTATCCTTCTGCCTTTAGAATTCGAAAAAAAAAGGTGGCCGCTGCCCCATTCTCCAGTCTATTGATAACCTTTGAACGAAAACCATTTTTAAACAGAACACCAGCCATACATGTCAACCTTTGAACAAGGCATAAAAAAATTTGGTACCGCGCCGGTATTTTTCACCGCCATCTCTACCATTCTGGGCGCCATCATGTTTCTTCGTTTTGGGTTTGCGGTGGGCAATGTAGGGCTGGCGGGCACTTTCGCCATCATCGTGATCGGCAATGCGGTGACGATCCCCACGGCGATGGCCATTGCGGAGATCGCCACCAACCAGAAGGTGGAAGGAGGAGGGGAGTACTACATCATTTCCCGTTCCTTCGGGCTGGTGATCGGTTCTACGATCGGTATGGCCTTGTTCTTGTCGCAGGCTATCAGTGTGGCCTTTTATATCATTGCCTTCACGGAAGCTTTCTCTCCGCTATTCAAATGGCTGGCCGTGCAGTTTCATTTGCCGCCCTGGCTGGCCTGGCTGCTGGCGCAAAAGCAAACGGTAGGTATCCCGGCACTGATCGCCCTGACGGCCATCATGCTCACCAAAGGGGCCGATCTGGGCGTCAAAGCGCTGTATTTTGTGGTGGCCACTCTGGGAATAGCGATGGTGGCCTTCTTTCTGGGGCAAACGGAGTATAGCCGGCAGCACACGCTGGATCCCTTTGCCACTGTATACGATATTGAAGCAGACAGCCAGCAGGCTGATGCAGATCCCATAACGACTTTTACGCCGGCGCGCGCTGACACGAGCCAGGCGGCCGGCGCGCTTCAACCGGCGATCCGCCAGGCGCCTCCGGCTTCCCGTGCCCCGCTCATCCCTCTTGGTTTCTTTACTGTTTTTGCCATCATCTTTCCGGCCTTTACCGGCATGACGGCAGGAGTCGGCCTATCCGGTGACCTGCGCGACCCTGGCAAATCCATTCCCTTAGGCACCCTGGGGGGCACCATTTCCGGCATGATCATTTATTTTTTCATTGCCTACAAACTGGCGGCCTCCGCCTCACCGGCTGAACTGGCGGACACCAGCCGGCTGGTCATGGCCGATATCGCCTGGCAGGGCTGGTGGCTCATTCCGATCGGACTGGCCGCCGCGACCATTTCCTCCGCTCTGGGTTCCATCATGGTGGCGCCACGGACCCTGCAGGCCATCGCCCGCGACCAGATCTTCCCCACGCCGACGATCAATCGGTGGATCGCGCAGGGCAAGGGCGCCAGCGACGAGCCTTTCAATGCTTCGGTCGTAACGCTGATCATTGCCGGTGTTTTCATCCTGATGGGCGCCCTGGACAGTGTTGCGGAGGTCATTTCGATGTTCTTCATGGTGACCTACGGCTCCCTTTGCCTCATTTCTTTCCTGAACCACTTTGCCGCCGATCCTTCCTACCGCCCCAAATTCAAATCCCGCTGGTACATTTCCCTTTTCGGCGCCGTAGCCTGTTTTGGCCTGATGTTTTTCATGAACGGTGGCTACGCCGTGGCGGCCGTGATCATGATCCTGCTCCTGTACTT
>JAGQXQ010000436.1:9255-16220 GCA_020436535.1 Phaeodactylibacter sp. | reverse complement strand
TTGGCCGCAACGATGTATCGCCGGCTGCCCCACAAAATTTGAGGCCCTTCAAACTACCCGATTACCAGGGCCGCATCGTTAAGCTTACCCTCAACCGCCAAACTGGCGCCGTAAGCCTGAATGAACAGGTTTTATTGTACCGACAGGACGGCGCCACCCCGATTTCCGGGAAAGGTAATATTCCCGGCTTTGATGAAGTTCCGGTTACTTATACCGACCCTGCCACCCCATATACCAGTGTGGATTACGTCGACAATGCTTCGGGAGAGGAACTTCATGAACTCCCCTATGATGAACTGGGCGGGGATTTCGAAGGAATCCTTCGGGACAGAGACGGCAACTTCTGGATGTGTGATGAATACCGGCCGGCACTTTACAAATTTCAACCCAATGGCGTCCTGATTGAGCGTTATGTTCCGGAAGGCACCTCCCTACTGGGCACTACCGCACAACCGGCGGGCACCTATGGGGCAGAAACCCTACCTGCTGTTTACGCCAAGCGGCGCGCCAACCGCGGGTTCGAAGCCATCGCCTACAATTCGGAAACCAATGTGGTTTACGCCTTTATCCAGTCGCCCATCGAAAATCCCAACAGCTCGGTACGTAATAATTCCGACGTGATCCGCATCCTGGGAGTGGACGCAGCGACCGGCGCCCCGGTGGAAGAATATGTGTATTTGCTGGAACAGAACCAGTACAACGGCTTGTCAACCTCTCGTGTCGATAAAATCGGCGATGCCGTTTACATCGACAACAATAAATTCCTGGTTCTGGAGCGCGACTCCGAAGGGCCCGGTGTAGCCGAGGGTAAGAAGTTCATCTTCGAAATTGACCTGAAGGGGGCAACCAACATTCTGGAGTTGATGAATGATAATACAGCCACCCTGGAACAACATTCCGCTGACGAGCTTTTTACCGCAGGCATTCAGGCGGTTCACAAAACGAAAGTAACCAACCTGCCTTCGATTAACTACGTAAGCTCCGACAAAGCGGAAGGCATCGCCCTGCTGCCGGGTGGCGAAATCGCAGTGATTAACGACAATGACTTCGGCCTGGCCGGAGCGGGTGTAACTGACAATTCAGTGCTGGGCATCATTTCCTTCAAGGGAGATTACCGCTTTGATGCCAGCGACAGGGATGACGCTATCAACATTACGTCTCACCCCACCCTGGGTATGTTTATGCCCGATGCCATCGCTTCCTACTCCGTTGAGGGCAAGGCCTACATCGTTACCGCCAATGAGGGCGATTCGCGCGACTACGACGGCTACTCCGAAGAAGTCCGCGTCAAAGACCTCACACTGGACCCCCAGGCCTATCCCAATGCGGCCGAACTGCAAGCCGACGGAAACCTGGGCCGCCTGAAAACGACCACTGCGAATGGCGATTACGATGGAGATGGAGCAACCGATCAGATATACTCTTTCGGGGGGCGTTCCTTCTCTATCTTCGACGCTTACGGCAACCTGGTTTACGATAGTGGTGAGGATTTTGGCCTCATCACCCGTGCCATAGAACCCGCCCTTTTTAATGAGGATGAAGGGGAGAAAGACAGCCGTTCGGACGACAAGGGAGTAGAGCCGGAAGCCGTTGCTATTGGCACGATTGGCGATTACACCTACGCCTTTGTGGGTTTCGAGCGCCAAAGCGCTATCGTGGTGTACGACATCACCGACCCTGCTTCGCCTGAGTTTATCACCTACTACAATAACCGCATGGTGAGCCCGAATGGTATAGTAGGCGATGTGAGTCCGGAAACCATCCGCTTCATTCCCGCCAGTGAGAGCCCCAACGGTGAAAACCTGTTAGTGGTGGGATACGAAGTAAGCGGTTCCATGGGTATCATCCAGGTAGGCGGCGAACTGGTAAGCATCAGCGAAGAACTGAGTGAAGAAACGGCCTTCAGGCCCTTTCCGAATCCTACCGTAGACAGAATCTTTTTCGGGCAACCCGTTTCCGGGACGATATTTGACAACAACGGGCATCTGATGGCCAATGTGCAGCAGGTTGCCGAACTCAAGGTTAGTGACTGGCCGGCCGGCATGTACATTATTGCAACGGAAAAACATGGCGCCCGCCGCTTCCTGAAGTTCTAATAGGGGATCATAACATTATTTTACGTTATCTTGAACCGCCTCTGATACGGGGGCGGTTTTTTTATTTAACACAACATGAAAAAATAACCATTTACTATTATGCCCTCAGTTCTCACGCCCCTCTTCCGGCATCCTGCCAGCCCGTTGCAGGAACTGGAAAGCCCTACGCTTCGCCAGGGTGGCGTCCGCCTGCTGATCAAGCGGGATGAGCTGCTGCGCATGGGGCCTGGGCAAGCCTTGTCCGGCAATAAATGGAGAAAACTACAGTACAACCTGCAGTCCGCGCGGGACCAGGGACTGGAAACCTTACTCACCTTCGGCGGTGCTTATTCCAACCACATCGCGGCTGTGGCAGCAGCCGGGGCTACCTTTGGATTCCACACCATCGGTTTGATCCGCGGAGAACGGCCGGAGGGGTTGAATCCAACGCTGCGCTTTGCCGGGGCCTGTGGGATGGAGCTGCAATTTATAAGCCGTTCGGCCTTTCGGGAGAAGCAGGAACCTGCTTTTCTGAATCAACTTCAGGAGCAATTCGGCCCCTTCTATCTTTTGCCGGAGGGCGGCACCAATTCTCTGGCTATTCAGGGTTGCCGCTCTATTGTAGAAGAGGTGGAACAACAAACCCCTTATTTTCCGGATTACTGGTGCTGTAGCCTGGGCACCGGAGGCACCTTCGCCGGCATTATCACTGCTCTCAATGGCAGAGCAAAGGCAATAGGTTTCTCCGCTCTGAAGGGGGATTTCCTGGCGGGAGAAGTAGCGCAGTTGCTGCAATCCTCCCCCCTTTGGGGGGATAAGAGGGGGACTTGGGAGGTAAACGGGGATTTTCATTTTGGCGGTTACGCCAAGTTTGAGCCCTACCTGATCGACTTTATCAACGGATTCTACCAACAGCACGGCATTGCACTCGACCCTATTTATACAGGAAAGCTCTTCTACGGCCTTTTTCAGCTCATCGAGCAAGGGTATTTCCCCAAAGGCTCCACCATCCTGGCGGTGCATACCGGTGGGCTACAGGGAGTACCGGGATTTAATGAGCGATTTGGAAAGTTAATCGAAATGAGGCCCTAAAAATCGGCTTTTTGAAAGATTTGTACTACGATTTGATCGATTTGTCCTAGTATCCTGGTAGCATTTCTTCCACCTTGTAGACATATCCGGGGTATCCCCCGAAATCAATTGAACAACTTTTGTTTTACACCCAAAACCAAAGATCATGAAAAACATTGCCACCTTTTTATTGAGCTTTCTATTGTTGCTTCCCACCGGTAGTTTCGCCCAGAAAAAATTTAACCCGCACAAAGTCTTTACGGCCGGCCATGCCAGTACTTCTCTGGGCATCGGCCTGATCCCGACTTACCTCATGGATGGCGCCAGCATTGTACTTCCTCCTTTGTCTGTCGGCGTCGATTATTTGGCCAGCGACATTGTGAGTATAGGCATACAACTAGGCCACTCCCAATCGCTTTCCAAGCGAGCTAAAGACGGAGCAGAACTGGTGAAGGAATACTATAACTATACCACTCAGCTAGGGTTGCGCCTTGCCGCTCACTGCAACCGGTGGGAGTCCTGGGATTTCTACGGTGGCTTCCTGCTCGGTTACCAATTTACCAATATAAAGCCGACCACGGGCTCCATCGGCCCGGAAGAAAAACTTAGAGGCATTATGGCATCCACCAGCCATGTAGTTTATAGTGGCTTTTTGGGTATGCGCTACAGTTGCTGCGGCCGCATCAGCTTCTTTGGAGAGGCCGGTTATGGAATCTCTTTGTTACAGGCAGGCATTAGTTATCATTTTTGAAGCCAGGGCCAGGGCCTGCCGCCACCGTGCTTCGGCTTTGATCTATTTCTCCAACATTGTTAGTGGAAAATTCGTAAATTTATAGTCCCCCGATGCAAATTGGCGGATATTACGAATGAACCCAAACCAAAGAAAACACACTGGAGGCAATGGATCAGAAGCTGAAACCCATTTTCCTGTCAGGCTTATCCTGGCTTTTATTGCTCTTCCCTACTGGTAATTTATGCCAGGAAATGACTCTTTCCCGGCAAATCATTTTCGAGGATATCGGAAAGCAGGAGGGGTTCCCCAAACTATGGACGTGGGAATTCCTGGAGGACCGCCAGGGATTCATGTGGATTGGCGCTAATGGCTTATATAAATACGACGGTTACACGATCCAAGCTTGTAAGTATGATTCCATATCCATAGGCACCGTTTATGCCCTGATTGAAGATTTCCAAAACAACATGTGGATCGGCGCCTCAAACGGGTTGTTTTATTATAACAAAACGACGGACAAACTCCGCGATTGGTTCAAGGGGAAACTGGATCCTTCCCGAAAGCCGCCAAGAATATGTGCCCTGTATGAAGATAGCGCCAAACGCATCTGGATCGGAGGCGAACAGGCCCTTTACCTGATCGAAACACCCGGAGACGAAGGGTTCCAGGCCGTCGAGGGTATCAAGCTGGGTGTTCCTTTTCAGGAACTAAACGGTGTCCGGGCGATCAGGGAGGACCGGCGGGGGCGGATATTTGCCGCCACCAACCTCGGGCTGTGGCGGGTAGAGAAAGGCCTTGGTTCGGTGCAATATATACCGGAGCAACGGAATAATCCCGATCGGGATTTTTATATACACGATGCCGAATTAGGGAACGGAGACAGCCTTTGGCTTGCCACGGCTGAAGGGGTATGGGTTTTTGAAACGGAACACCAACGCTTTTCAAAACTAAATCTCCCGGCTTACGCAGGAGAGGCCGTACGGGAATTGCTGATCGATAAGGATCAACAGCTCTGGATAGGAGCCGAAAAAGGGGGGCTGCTCCGATTCCGAAACGGCCAATTCACCCAATTCCAGAATGATAAAAACAACCCATACAGCCTTTCTTCTAACTATATCAACGCCTTGCATTTCGACCGGTGCCACAACCTTTGGGCAGGCACTTCTGCCGGGATCAATCTGCTTAGGGCGCAGGCCTGTCGATTTCCATTCTATCAGGCTGTCCCTGGCCCAGGTAGACAGAACAATTTTATTTTCCGTATCCTGAAGGATAATTCCGGCGGGTATTGGCTCCGAATCCATGCCAAAGGGCTGGCCTATAGCCCGGCCCTCAATAGAGAATGTGAGATCCTGCTGCAGCCTCCTGCTCATGCAACTATCGAAGAGATCAATGACTTTTCCCTGGATGCGGATGGGAATGTTTGGGTGATCACCTTGACTAATGGCCTGTACTTATTTGAAAATGCTCAAAAAAAGTACCGGCGTATCGCCCTGGGAAAGGAAATTCAAATGGCAGCTCCCAATTTGATCATTGCCGACTTACAGGAAGACAGCCTGCTTTGGATTTCTTCAAAATTCGGCCTTTGCCGGGTGAATCGGCTCACCCAGGAGTGTAGCTGGTTAGACCCTAGAGCCGACTTGCCCTGGCTGGATAATAGCACCGTTGGCCAATTGGAACAGGCGGAAGATGGAAATCTCTGGGTAACCATTAGGTTCAAAGGCTATAGCATAATCGGTTATTTGGAAAAAAGTACCGGAAAATTCGTCGCCAAACCAGAACAGCCTGGCCATCCGAGTTCAGTGCGGGCGCCTCATTGGTATCAGTTCAAAAGGGTACCCGGCAATAAAATATGGGCAGGCCATTCAAAAGGATTGGTTATTCTAGACACCAGAAGCAAGAGTTATTCCCGGGTAACTTCCCAAAATGGATTGCCGGTGAAAGGAGTTCTGAGTATCACCCCGGACCTCGAAGGGGGCATCTGGTTTACCGGAAAATATAACTTATGCCGGTTCGATGGGCAGCGCTATCATTGCTTCGACGCCAGCAGTGACATCGAAAGTTTTTTGTATATGAGTTCAGCATTGGGCCAGGATGGCCAAGTCCTGTTTGGCGGCGCCAATGGATTGTACGCCTTTTACCCGGGCGAAATAGACCTGGCCGGGAATACGGAACCACCCCGGATCGTTCTCACCAATTTCAAGGTTTTCAATCACCCGCGAAAGTTGGGGCGTGCCTACGAAATGGTGAAAAAAATTACCGTAGAGCATCGGGAAAATATTTTGACTTTTGAATTTTCCGGCCTTCATTTTCTCAATCCTAACCGCAGTAAATACAAGTACAAACTGGAAGGCTTTCAGAAGGATTGGGTGGAGGTGGGCAGCGACGAACGCCGGGCGACCTATACCAACCTCTCCCCCGGGGCCTATACCTTTCATGCCCTTGCCGCCAAAGCCGATGGCTCCTGGCCCACTCCGGAAGAAGGGCTCTCCATCCAGCTCATCATTCTTCCTCCCTGGTATAGCACCTGGTGGGCATACCTACTATGCGGGGGGGTGATTATCGGACTACTGCTTGGTATAAGAAGGCATGAATTGAAGCGCCACCACGCCCGGGCAGAAGCTCTTCGCCTCAGTGAACTCGATGCCTTCCTGCAAAAAGTAAGGATCCTCGTCGATGAAGAGTTATCGAATCCTCATTTGGATATAGACTACCTTGCCCGCGAGCTAATGGTGAGCCGGGTTCAACTGTATCGAAAGGTTAAGTCCATGACTGGCCGGCCCACTTCTGCTTTTATCAGGCTGTTGCGATTGCAAAAAGCCCAACTGCTATTGACTACAACTGAGCTGAATATCTCGGAAATCGCCTACAAAGTGGGGTTTACCGACCCTTCCTATTTTACCAGGGTCTTTCGGGAAGAATATGGAATGACGCCGAGTGAGTGGAGACGAAGATAGGTTGCCGCAGTAGCTATATGACTGCAAGCTTATTTGATTGGGCTAACTGCTGTCACCTCTCCGCGTATTCAAATACAACAACAAAAAAACCAGAAAGAACCCCACCCCCATTGAATTCTCGATCGTATGCTC
>JAGQXQ010000436.1:1141-9135 GCA_020436535.1 Phaeodactylibacter sp. | reverse complement strand
TATCCCCGTGCCTGCCAGCACAAAGAGAAACTGATTGTGCGGCACCAACGGTTCCGGCAATTGCGGATAAGATCGTTCAAATACTTTTTCCACCTCCTGTTGCAGATTGCCCGCCCCTACACCAAAGAGCGGATGTTGTTTGGCCAATTCCCAGCCCACTTTCAGGGAGACGATGCGGCCGGTATCCGCGTAGGAGGCCCCCTCCCCTTCCTGGAACTTGATCAGCCCCCAGCGCATATAATCCACCTTGGCGCGGAAGCTGGGCACATACTGATAAGCCGCCACCGGCATTGCGATGAGCGCTATAAGAATACCCATGCCCAACCCATAACGCCTGGACACCAGAATGTAACGCACCGACAACAGGAACAGGGCCACGTACAGAGCCAGTATGCCACTGCGCACCGAAAGCAGGTGAATGAAGAGAAAAAGAAATAAAGTGGCGCCTAAAATAAAATATCGCTCCTGTACATAGCGCCAGTAATAGCCTGTACTGTACAAATAGCCGCCACTCACCACCCCCAGCGCCAGCATCAGGCTGTAGCGGATGTGGTTGCGGGGCGTGGGCATGGGCTGCCCCTGTTTCAGCATCTGTTGGATCTCCTCGTAGTTGATCCAGTAATTCAGTCCAACACCGATGGCGGTGGCCAGTAGCAGGAAGAGCAAAAAATACAGCAGCCCCTGCCACTGTCGCTCCTCCAGACGGGGATGGCCGAGGAATACCAGAGGCAATGCAAGGAAGGGAACCTTGATGCGCAGCCGGCCCAACCAGTAGCCATAGTCTTCGACCTGCCAGAAACTGAGCAGGACAATAAAAAATAACAGCGCCACTGCAGCGAAAGGAGGGTATTGAA
This sequence comes from Phaeodactylibacter sp., assembly GCA_020436535.1. GTDB lineage: Bacteria > Bacteroidota > Bacteroidia > Chitinophagales > Saprospiraceae > JACJXW01. The sequence continues at coordinate 8,281 of JAGQXQ010000436.1, read as the reverse complement.
AAATACGCAACATGCGCCGAATCGCCTCCACATCTATGGCTACCCAAAACACCCGGGCGCCCACCCGGAAACGGATCAGGCTGAGCACCGCCAGGGCGAACATTCCCACTGACAGCAGAAAGGGAGAAAGCACCAGGGCGGCGATTGTCACCGCATAAAAGAAGAGAACCAGGTGTTGTTTTTCCAGTACCGGCACTAGGATCAGGTTGTTGTTTCCCGCAGTACCTCATCGCCCTTTCTCCTGAACAGCAGCGTGAGGCCCACCCAATTAGCTAAGACATAGCCCAGGCCGGTTAAGAGTTGGTATAAGGCGTCATTTTTCACCTCATCGAAGGTGGGATAGTGGGTTTCCACTGCGATCAGGCGGGGGGCGTAACGTTCAAAGTCGAGGGACCGAAGCACTTCGAAGTCATGCCCTTCGGCGTCGACCGACAGGAAGTCGATCTGCCGGCCCTTGTACTTTGTCCCGTCCAGAATGTTGGTCAGCGTGTCCGCCTTGACCACTTTTTTACGGTAACCGGGCTTACCGGCGGCAAAGGCCTCGTCCAGGGTAATGGTCAGGGAATAAAAGCCATTGGACCAGTAAGTAAATTCACCGGTTTCACTACTGACGGCTCTGGCGATATTGACATCCCCGCGCCGCACCATATTGAAACCTTCAATCTTGATTTTGTCAATATCGATATTCACTCCACGCCAGCCTTTGCGGTAAAGGCGATAGGTGTTGTTATATTTGACCGGATGAAAGCACCCCACGTCGACAAAGATTCCTTTATATCCTTTATGAAACTGCCGGATGACGGCAACATCTTCCGCAAACTGCGCATAATGCGAAAATTTTCGCCTCGTCAAAAATAGCTTACGCAGCAGGAAGCCCTTGCGGAACAACCAGTTGTTTTCCAGCCAGGCGGGCAGGTGTGCGTAGTTAAATAACCCCATTTTGATTGGTTGGTCAAGTTGATTGTTACCCCGCCGGGGAATGAGGACGGGGATTGATTGAGTTGATTAGTTGAGTGGAGTAGAAGCCCACGCGGCCCGCCTAATCAACCCAATCAATTGTTGCTCTATTTCACTTTGCTGTAGCGCTCCCCATCGATATACTCAACGATATAAGCACCGCTGTACCCCTTGTTTTTGACCTTTTGCAAAGCAGACCGAGCGTCCCCCAGGCTAAAGAAATCGGCAAGCAGCACCCTGGTCAGCCCACGGGCGAGGATCAGTTCCGTATCGACACGGCCCAGATCAGCCACATTACTAAACCGGTCTGATTTAAAAGAGCCCACTGCCGCCAGTTGTATCTTATAATAGGTGCCGTTGTGACGGGGAGCCGTGGTCTGGTATTCATAATCGTCATTAGGCCCTCTGCCGCGTGCCGTATAAGGCTTACCTGCCGGGATATTCACCCCTGGTTCTTGAACCGGCCTATCTGGTTGCGTAGGGGCCACCGGCTCAGAAGGATAGGTTGGGTCCGGAGAAGGGGCTATTGCGCCTCCTTCCACCTCCAGAAAGATGGGCTGTCCATAAGTGAAGGTATTCATGTCATCACTGGAAAAGCGATAGGAGCCAGCCTTATAGCCATAAGCCGATACTTCCACCCGGAAGCGGCGGCCGGGCAGAATCTCATAGGAATATTTTCCATCGTTAAAAGACCGGCTGATCAACTCCGATTCCCGTCCGTCATCAAAAACCTGAAAGAGGGAGACTGTAATATCATTGATCGGCTCGCCTGATTGCCGGTCATAAACATTGCCCTTGACCATGACCCGGCGGCCACCAACCGCAAATTCAAAAATGTCTTCATGCGTGGTAGTGGCCTTCTGTCCGGCAAACACGCGGTTGGAAGTCATAAATCCACCGGTCCGGGAGGGGTTGAGGATATAAAAATAATCATCTGCACTAGAGTTGACAGGCATTCCCAGGTTATCGGGCTGCGACCAGCTCACCTCATCACCAATAGCGCTGAAGACATCGAACCCTCCAATAGAAGTGTGCCCGTTCGAAGAGAAGTATAAAGTTTGATCTTCGGTGTTGTAGAAAGGGGTGATCTCGTCGCCCAGGGTATTGACGACCGGCCCCAGGTTGACCGGGAAGGTGAAGTCTATATTGTCGGCGCCCATGTCGCGGGAGGCGTACCAAAGGTCCATGCCTCCGCGCCCTCCTTCCCGGTTGGAAGAAAAGAAGAGGATCTCCTGCCCACGCTGGTGAATGACAAAGGGATGCGTGGCGGTGACGCCGGCCATATTGATATAATCGGGCAGGCGTTCGGGTTGGGACCAAACGACGCCTACTCTTTTGGTGACGAATATCTCGCACCGGGTCTTGATGTCATTCCACGGCCCTTTGGTATTGCTACAAACGGTGAAATACATCCGGCTGCCATCTGGTGACATAGAGCCATTACAGAAATGCCCGCTTTGGATCACCGGAAAATTGCGCGGAGGTTCTCCTTTACTCCAGGTGGTGCCTTCTCTTTTTGAAGCGTAAATGCGGGCCCGGTCGCCCACGGTGGAGGAATAATAAAGTTCATTGTCGGATAAGGGGAAAGGCGCGAATTCTTCTTTATCGGAATTAATGCCATCCCCCGGCAACAGCACCTCGACATCCCGGTCAGCCTGGGCCGGGGCATCCATACCCAGGCGGCAACCCGCGATCTCATTTTGGATGATCTCTTGTAGTATATCCTTTCCGTCACCGGTAAAGCTTTCCATAAAGGCCTCGAATTCGTTGATCGCCCGGTCATATTGCCCATCCTGCTTCAGGCAACGGGCATACTTCAGCCCCACAAGCGGAAATTCATTGTTCTTTTCTTTAATGGTGCGATAGGCTTCAGCCGCTTTACGATAGTCGCGAAGCTGGTAATAGAGCTCTCCCGCCTGGTGGATCAGCTCTTCTTTTTTGCGTTTCTTACGCCATGCCTGTTCATATTTGTCAGCTGCGTCGGCAAGTTCGCCTTCCTCATAGGCTTGATCGGCCTCTTTTTTAAGTTTGCGCCAGCTTTGGGCGGAGGCCAGGCTTGTGAAGCCTACAACAAGAACGAGTAAGAGTATTAGCTTCCTAGTCATATTTGCGGTTTATTGGTTATTAGTCTGTTGCGTTGTTTCTTCCAGTTCCCGAACGAGCTTCTCAACTACAGGGGCGAAGTGCCGGTGTTCCAGCTGAAGCACCTTCCGGGCGATATCTTCCGGTTCATCTTCCGGCTGGAGCAGGCAGGAAGCCTGAAATATGATTCCGCCTTCATCATAATGCTCGTTGACGTAGTGTATCGTTATGCCCGAAACGGCTTCGCCGGCAGCCTTTACTGCACGGTGGACATGCATGCCGTACATGCCTTTCCCACCGTATTTGGGAAGCAGTGCCGGGTGGATGTTGATGATACGCTTATCGTAGGCCCGCACCAAATGATCCGGAAGGAGCCATAAAAAACCGGCCAAAACAATAAGGGTGACATTCCTTGCCCGCAGGGCTTGTAGCAGTTCCTCCGTTTCATAAAAGAATTTGCGGCTGATCACCATTTTCTCAATGCCGTATTCATCCGCAAGGTTCAGCACGGGAGCCGTTGCCTTATTGGAAACGACCAGTGACACGTGAATATTAGCATTTTCCTCGAAATATTCGATGATTTTTCTCGCATTTGTTCCTGTTCCGGAAGCAAAAATCGCAATATTGGCCATGTTTTGGTATTCGGTGGTTCGGGATTCGGTGGCCGGGATTCGGGGTTTCGGATTCGCAGTTCCCAGAGTGTCCTACCGAATTCCGAACACCGTAGTTCCCAGAATGTCCGCTGAATCCCCTAATCAAATTCCAGCTCTGCAAAGCGGTACTGTCGGCCCTGCTCGCCGTAGACCATCATACGGCGGCTGCCAATCTGCTTGCAAATCTTAGGGCGGGTGATGATATCGGCATCACGGTTATTGAAAAGAGGGTACATACTCAGCTGTCCGTCTTTGCGCAGTTCAGCCAGGGCGACAATAGAATTTCTGCCGTTGAAATTGTACAGGCGGCTATTTCCTTCATTGCTGAAATTCCGACTGTTGTCATTAAAGATGAAGTATAGCCGGTCGCGCACAATAGACATGGCGTAAGATGAATAATAGCCGCCGTCATTGACCGTTTCCTGTCGCTTTGGAATGCGTGTCGCCCATTCAATCCCCCCGTCCGGCTGTATGTTTACAACGATGATGTCATTGTAATTGTAAAAATATTCAAAGCGCAAGGTGCCGTCCCAGTAGCGATAGGTGCGTTCGTACACATAGTATTGCTCGGCGACCAGGACAGCGCCGCCGTCACTGCGCAGCACCAGTTCATCCAGAGAAAACCGAAAAAGTTCCGGTTCCCGTCCGGTATCATCGCCGGCTTCGGCGCGGCTGGCGCGCCGCAACTCCCCCGGCCGCATGAACTCCGTCCTGAATTCAAAACCAAACTCCTTGAAACTCAGGTTAAAAATCTCTTTGGTGGAGGCATTCAGCCTGAAAAAACAGGTGCCCTTAACACTGTAGGTCCCTCTCTCCGAAAAGAAGCCCGCACAGACCACGTTGCCATCATCGCCAATGCGGAAGGCAAGGTCTGTGATAAATTTGTCCTCCAGAGCGATATGGTACTCCTGTACATCCTCGCCCTGCTGGGTATAAGCCAGAATGATGTATTGATAATTGGGCCGCCCCCGGCGGCGTTCACGCACCCCATCCACATATAACACCCCCATAATATAGACGTTACCCTCCTTGTCGATGCGATAATCTTCAATGGCAAATTGCTGGTCAGTGTAAGGCAGGATGATGTCCCGGCTCCAGAGTTTATTCATCTGATTGTCAAAGACGTTGAGCGCGAAACGCTCAGGGTCCCGTTTTTGATAGGGCAACTGGCTGTACAACAGCACTTTGGAGCTGTCACTGGAAATTACGAGGTTGAAAGATCCCTCCTTTGCCTTATTCGGAGCTTCCACTTCCGAAATCATTACCAGATTGCGGGAAGGCTGCAGCCGGCTACTGAGCTTTTGATAGAAAAGGAAGTTTTTCTTTTTTGCCTGGTTATTAAAACTGGTAAACAGGTAGAGCTCCCCTCCGATCATAACTACATCCTCAAAATCGCGGCGCTTTCCTTTGTACTTCAACTCCAGCTGCTGAGATTTACGCAACTGCATCTCCCGGTCATAGTATTCTATAAATGCCTGTTCGTTGGCCAATGCACCTTCGTTCTTCTGCCGCAGCATATAGAAACCTTCCTTGTTGATCGCAACGGTCTTGGTGATACGGGTCCCGGCCGGTTCCGTCAATTCCTCACCCCATTTGGCCTTGGCGGGCACATTATCGCGCTGGCCCGAGAGGGCTGCTGTCCCCAGCAAGAAAACCGTCATAGCCAAATATCGGATAGTATGGATCATTATTATTGTTGGTTTGAACACTAAAGATACTTTTTCTGGCCCGAATGGCAGAAAGGGGTGAGGTATCATATTTCGAGAGCTATATTGTCATATTGTTTATATTGTTGGCTGGGCAGGGACGGTTAAAGAGCTGCCCATGTGCCATTCAACCATCCCCATTCCTACTTAATCGCCCGGTACTTCGCCGCATTGGAAGCATCAATACGGGTCATAACCTGCACCACGGTATTCTGTTCCTGCGGGGTGCCACGCTTGAAAATCTCCAGTATTTCCTGAGATTTGGTGTCCGTAAACACCTGGATGATCATAGAGTTCGGATAGGCTTGGTCTACATTGCGAATTTCCTCCAGGGCGGCGGCGATAATGGCACGGCCGGTAGCCACATCACTCGCACTGAGATCGAGCCCCTGCCGATGATAATCATACCAGGCCTGCCGGAAGGGGCGCACCCGTGGAGAAAGGATGTTTTCGATCAGCCAAAAGCGGTTGCGGTTGCCATCCAGGGAGCGCCAGCCGGGGTTGGCGGCGGCGGCAGCTTGAGAGACGTTGTTGAGAATGTCCTGCGCCGCCTGAAAGTAGGGTTCCCCTCCGTAGGGGGAGAAGGAATCGAAATCCAATCCTAAAATGATGTATGCATAAAAGGCCAGCACGCTGGAGAGGTTGTCATTGAACGCATTCTGGCTGAATTGTAACGGCTGGAACTGTTCGTAAAAAAAAGTCACCCCTTTATCGATGTGGTTGATCAATGGCGTTTCGTAATCGGAGCCATACACCGGCCGGGACGCCTGAATGGCAATATCGGCTTTAAAAGAAGTAGCTGAAAGTTCCTCCTGTATCGTGATCAGTATATTGGCGTTGATGCGTTCCTCCAGTTCAAAAACCTCCTCTGTCCATTTTTGTGTATTGAGAAATTCACGCACCGTTGCCTCAAGTGTCTCAAAAACCTTGGGGTCAGTAGACTGAAGCTTTTGCGTATTGATGCGCACGGTGACGTTGAGCTCCTGGGCGCTAAGCCCCAGGGCTGTCAGAAAAAGATACAAACTGAATATTAGCTTTCTCATTGTGATTGCCTTTGCTGGTATTCGGTTGTTCGGAGTTTGGTTATTCGGTAGCGCAACCCAGGCTTCCCTAATGCCAAAACCCGTCCGTCTGGTCAGCCGGATAAAAAATCCCGAACGCCGGTTCTTCGATTTCAAATTTCAACTTTGGCCGTTCCACAGGGCTTCTATCTCATCGAGGATGTCTTCCGCCACGGCCGGTTTAGATTTTAACTCAAATTTACGGATCTTATTGTCTTTACCGAGGATGGTGATCTTATTCGTATCGAAGTGAAAGCCGGCGCCTTTATCTTGAAGCGAATTGAGGACGATGAGGTCGAAGTTTTTCTTCTCCAGTTTACTTTGGGCGTTGGCCAGTTCATTGTCCGTTTCCAAAGCAAAGCCCACCAACCACTGCCCCCGGCCTTTTTTTCGGCCCAGTGTGGCGGCAATATCCGGATTTTTCACCAGCTCCAGTTGGAGCGTGTCGCCGGCTTTTTTGATCTTCTGGGTAGAAACCTCCCGGGGACGGTAATCGGCCACTGCCGCGGCCAGGATACCGATATCGGCATCCTTAAAAACCTCGAGGGCGGCCTGATGCATTTCTTCGGCAGATTGTACCGGGATGACTTTCACCTGACTTTCCCGGGGCGACAGGCGGGAAGGGCCCAGTATGAGCGTCACCGCTGCTCCCCGGCGGGCGGCGGCATCTGCCAGCGCCAC
>JAGQXQ010000436.1:0-1030 GCA_020436535.1 Phaeodactylibacter sp. | reverse complement strand
TCCCAAAAATGATGGAGATAGGCGACGATCTCCTCCGGTTCGGCCATGCGCCCCTCGCCTACCAGCCCGCTGGCCAGTTCTCCGTGGCCTACAGGAATGAGGTGGTTGCCAAATTTCTGCAGCCGCCGCACATTTTCCTGGGTGGCTGGATGCTGCCACATATCGAGGTCCATTGCCGGAGCGAAAAACACCGGACATCGGGCAGAGAGGTAAGTGGCGGTAATGATGTTATCACTCATTCCACAGGCCATCTTGGCCAGGGAGGCTGCCGTAAGGGGGGCAACGACCATCGCATCGGCCCACAGGCCCATATCCACGTGGCTGTTCCAGCTCTCCTCCGAGCTGATATCGGTATAAACGGGCCTTTTAGATAGCGTAGACAAGGTGAGGGGGCTGATAAAATCTGCGCCGGATTTGGTCATCAGGACCTGCACCTCAGCGCCGGCCTTGACAAGCAGGCGCACCAGGAAAGCAGTCTTATACGCAGCGATACTGCCGGTAACGCCAAGCAAGATCTTTTTACCAGTCAGGTTTGCCATTTCGGTGGATGGTATGGACAAAGAACGGCAGAAGAGCCGGTTCGGAGGACATACAGCCGGCCTGGCCAAAACAAAGGTGGCACAAGCCGGCTGTATCCGGAAGGTTCAATTGCCGGGCTCGATTAATCCAGGAAACTTTCTTCCTCTTCCTCCCGCTTTCTCTTCTTATTGTAGCGGTGGTATATCTCATCCTTGAGAAACTCTTCCGTGGCGATGATCACCGGGTTGGGAAGGCGCTCGTAGAACTTTGATATTTCGATCTGCTCCTTGTTCTCACTCACCTCTTCGATGGTGTCGGAAGAAACAGCAAACTCTTCCAGCTTTTGGTGCAGCTCCTGCTTGAGGTCTACGGCCAGTTGCTTGGAACGCTTGGTAATGATGGACAATACCTCGTAAATGTTACCGGTTTTGCCGGCCAGCCCGTGAACGTCACGCGCCCGAACATTAGGATCCAGCCCTTGCACTTGGGTTTTGATATCCGACATTATCTA
>JAGQXQ010000077.1 GCA_020436535.1 Phaeodactylibacter sp. | reverse complement strand
TCGTAATCTACGCCGGAATCCAGCACCGCAACAACCACGGTGTTGCTTTTTCTGCCTTTCAGCAATTGTTCGTAGGCTCGTTCGGTGCTAACCCCTGGAACATTATCCTGTGCTAGATCCAGGTTAAACCAATTGTTCGGCGCGCTAGTTTGGGAAAAGCCCAGAGTACAGGCTAGTAGCAAGCTACAAGCTGCCATTATCTTTTTCAAATTCATCAATTGCAAATTTTGCTTTAGGATAATTTTGTAATTAAGATGCAATAATAACTCGGTAGGCCCCTATCAAGGGGCATAAAATTGCCAATATTTTTGAAAAGTGAATTAACTAGGAGGGTCATAGGCGACTAATTTAACGTAAGGCCCTTTAGCATAGTTGCATATATCGGCCGTTTTTTTTTCTTCCGTTGTAACGAGCTGCTGTTCGCAGCCCGCAATTCGCCGTTCACTACGAATAGCAAACAGCGAAATCCTGCCAGCGAAACACCAGATTGCTACCTTATTTCCCCAAATATTTCTATTTTCCTGCCCGCAATTCGCTGCGAACAGCGCCCGTCTGTTCAGCCGGGTAAAAACAGCGAAATCCGAACGGAAAGCGCCATTATGAATTGGATCTTTATACACCTGAGGCTGGTTTGGAAATATCTCCAATATTATTGGCGGGCAAAGACCCGCTACAGCCTTCACTCTCCCTTCGTGTATGAGCTGATGGAAAAAACGGTGGAGGATAGCCGGGACTTTTACGCCTTTCCTATCATTGAAAGCCTGCGGAGATTATTACTAAGGGATGACACGCTGGTCAACATCACCGACTACGGCGCCGGGTCAAAAGTAGAAAGTGCTTCCAGCCGTACCGTGTGCAGCCTGGCCCGACATTCGGCCGTCAGCCCGGCCACCGGGCGCCTGTTGTTCCGGCTGGTAAATTTCCTAAAGCCCTCTACCCTGCTGGAAATGGGCACTTCGCTCGGCATTTCCACCGCCTACCAGGCAGCGGCGGCCCTGCGTTCTACTATGATCACCATCGAAGGCTGCCCGGAAACGGCAGCCCTGGCGCAGCAGCATTTTCAACAGCTGAACCTGCCCAACGTACGCCTGCTCACCGGGCCGTTCCGGGAGAAGCTGCCCGAAGCGCTGCAAAAGCTGCAAAAGCTGGATTACCTCTACCTCGATGGCGACCACCGCCATGGCGCCAGCCTGGAGTATTTTGAACAATGCCTGCCCTACGCCCACGCCGGCAGCGTTTTTGTGATCGCCGACATCCACTGGTCCGGAGAGATGGAGGATGCCTGGCGGGAAATGCGCCGTCATCCCCGGGTGGGCCTCTCCGTAGACCTCTTTCACCTCGGCCTGTTGTTCTTCCGGGAGGAGCAGCGGGAAAAGGAGTATTTTACGGTTATTGGGGCATCGAAGAAGCCTTGGCGGATGGGCTTTTTCAGGTGATTCCTGAAGGGAGTTTTCGGAATCACGCCCGGCTCTTTTGGCCTCGTCTATACCTTTGAGGTTTCAGAAACCTCAAAGGTCCTGGCACGCTGTTAGGTTACTCCGTCGCCCGGCGGCGGAAACCAATGGACTTTTTGCTGAAGACGAAGGTACTCTTGTCCGTCTTAAAGGACTCTACGTCTTCCAGGGTCAGCACGTTGGCCGGTGTGTTGGCCCGCTCTTCCAAAGAGAGGGCTGCCAGGCGCAGGTTGTGGTTTTTGATGGCCTCATTGACGATGTTGCGAACGGTGCGGGCGTTACCGAAATATTTATCGCGGTACTCATAGAGGAAGGCCAGATACTCCACGATGTGTTCTTCGGCCTCGGGTGTCGGCACGACTCCCTCTTTTGACAGCATCTGCAGGGCAATTCGGTTGAGTTCTTTGGGAGAATAATCTTCGAACTTGAGGATTTTATCAAAGCGGGAATTCAAGCCCGGGTTGGCTTTGAGAAAGGCTTCCATATTATCGGGATAGCCGGCGACAAAGACGAAGAATTTTCCGCGGTGGTCTTCCATTCGTTTGAGGAGGGTCTGAATGGACTCGTCCCCAAAATCCCCGCCGGCGCTGGAACGCATGGTCAGAGAGTAGGCCTCATCTATGAACAGGACGCCGCCCATCGATTCATCGATGCGCTCGGCGGTTTTGATCGCGGTTTGGCCGACATGGCCGGCGACCAGCCCCTGCCGGTCCGTTTCCACCATGTGCCCTCGCTCCAAAACTCCCAGAGATTTGTAAATCTGAGTGAGGATGCGGGCCACCGTGGTTTTTCCTGTGCCGGGGTTGCCGATAAAGACCGTATGGAGGAAAAAGCTGTTTAATACATCGCGGTTGGTCTCCCGGTAAAAGCGGACCAGGCGGACCAGCTCGCTGATCTGCGCCTTGATATTTTCCATACCTATCAGCCTGTACAACTGGTCGAGGGATTCCTTCAGCAACGGTTCGTCCACCGGAATATTGGGCAGTTCCGGCTTGGCTTCGACGTCGATCTTTTCCACATCTCCCAGGCGGACCAGGGAAAGCTTTTCCTTGTCCACCCCTTTGGGGTCTTCTTCAGACATAATACGCAATCCCAGGTTGACCTTTGATTTCTCAATGAGGTCATAGACAAAACGGGCGTTGCCAAAGGAACGGTCGCGTTTACGGAAGGCAGTAATGATGATCTCGTCTATCTTTTCCTTGGCCTTTTCGGTCAGCACCACGCCCTTTTCCCGGCAGGCATAGCCGGCGATCTGCGACAATTCCTGCGGCAGGTAATCGGAAAATTCAAAATATAATTTGAAGCGGGACTTCAAGCCCGGGTTGGAATCCAGGAAATGTTTCATTTCCTTGGGATAGCCGGCGACAATCACCGCCAGGTCGCCCGGGCCATTCGACATTTCCTTGACCAATATCTCGATCACCTCGCGTCCAAAATCTTTACTGTCGTCATTGGAACGCGCCAGCGCGTAGGCCTCATCGATAAACAACACCCCGCCTCTGGCCTTTTCGATGGCCTCTTTGACTTTTGGCGCCGTTTGGCCGATGTATTCCCCCACCAGGTCTACGCGGTCCACCTCGTGCACATGGCCTTTGGTGAGCAGCCCCATTTTTTTATATAATAGCCCCATCATTTTGGCCACGGTCGTCTTGCCCGTTCCCGGATTGCCGATGAAAACAGAGTGGACGTTGATCTCTTCTTTTTCGCGAAAGCCTTTATCCTTTCGGAGCTGAAGGAATTGTATGTACTTGGCGTGGTCGAGTACCTGCGTTTTGATGGCGTCCAGCCCGATCAGGGCATCGAGGCGAATCATCACCTCATCGAAGGTCTGGTTGAAACTCTCATCAGGAGAAAGGATTACCGGCGAATGCCGGCTGGGCAGTAAAACCCCGGCCACCCCTTGCTCAAATTCCTCAGTCACCTCAAAAGGCACCACTGCCAACAGCTTATCCATAAAAACGACCTCTGCCGTATACCGGTCCTTCCGCCAGGAACCCTTCACATTGGAGCCCCAGCCGGCCGTAACCCGGATGACCTCATCTCTTTTATCGATGCGTTGCAGGCGGACAACCTGCCCTTTCAGCTCCCGGGCATCATTGTAAAATTTGGTAAACAGCTCGCAATGCCAGGCCTTGTCCGTATGCTGGTTGCGCATGGAGATCTCTACGTAAATGTATCGGGTTTCTTCGCTGCTGAATGCTTTGTAGTAGATGCGTTCATCTTCAATGACATCATCGTAGGGCCCTTCGTACAGCTTCAGTGCCTGCACTTCCAAATAGGGGTTTTCTCCCGGCAGCATTTCCTGGCCGGCGTCTTCTACGTAGAAATACTTGGTGGCCACCTTCTCTCCTTCCACCCAGGCTTCCCAGTAGTATGTCCCTTTTTTCCAGAAAGCACCCTCATTTTTGTTGCCCCAGCCTTCGCGAATGTACATGATGTGATCGTACTTACTCACTTTGCGCCGAAAGGGCAACGAGCAGAGCAGCTTCTGAGATTTCTTCAGCAAATAACACTTCAGTTCCACCTCCACTTCCCAGTCTTCTACATCAAAAAGCTTGTTGTAAAAGGAGAGTTCGGCGTAGACATAGGTCGTTTCATAACGATCGAATACCTGGCGATACTTCTTCTTGTTGTCCGCCAGCCATTCCGTAGATGCGTAGACCTTCAGTTCTCGGAACTTGAATTTTTTATATTCCGGGTGGAGGTATTCTTCGGCCATTCCGTCTGATCCTTTTTTCATTTAACTTTTGGTTCTCGACAAATTTCGAGGAATTGAGGCCCCTAGAAAACTGGAAACCAGGGCTCCCACATAGTTTATACCTCCCCGCTGTCATCCAGGTTTTACGCCTGCCCGTGGAATTTGTCAAAGAAGGTAACTTTTAAAGATACGCAATCCAGTAGCTGAGGGTTAAATTTTTTCAGTAATTTTTTAAAAAAGAAAGTGCACCGGCTGAAACCGATGCACTTCTTTTTTAAACCACCAATAATAACAAACGAAAAAAGTTCCTATGCTATTTTACAACCACAAATCGCTGAGCAAGTATTCCAACCGGAGTAATCAGGCTGTAGGTGTACATTCCCTGCGGCAGTCCGCCCGCTTCAAGGGTGCGGCTGTGCTCCCCTGCCGGCTGCCGCCCGAGGTAAATGGAACGGATGGTTTGCCCGCCGGCATTCTGAACGGCAATAGTGATGTCAGTGTCTTCACTAAGGGTGTACTGCACCTGGGCAGTGGTGCGTACCGGGTTGGGCGCCATTTGGAAAGCGGGTATTCTATCCGCCACCTCCTGAGTGCTCACAATTTCAGTGAGCGGAAACGTTTGTCCATCAGCCAAAGCCACCCATACCTCAAACTCATCTTCCGGCTCTTCACTGCCGAGGAACCCGGAAGCAAATACAGTGGCGGCGCCACCATTCAGCCCGGAAATATCGGCGTCGTAGGCGCGAACGACATTGCTGTTGTCATTACCCGGAGTAACATTCAGCGTGTAGGTAGATGCCGGGACGTTGATATAGCCCTGGTACTCGCCGTATGCGACATCATCAAACAGAACCCCTACGCCTGCGGCAACTACATCTACTACCGGCGCATCCGTAGCGCCGTGGTACAAGAGCAGGTCGACTCCTTCGCCGCTTTCGGCGCGGGTGCGGCCCATGTCATTGACCGCCAGGCCAAACGGAGCATCCATATCGCCCACCACTCCGGTTGCCATGACAATGTATTTCTTGCCATCTTCAAATACGATGTTTTTGAACGAACGGAGACTGTCTGCTACAGAACTGCTGTTATCCGGCGCCACTGCGATATCGAATGCCGTGCGGGTAGGCAGGTCGACAAAGGGAGTGGCGGTGCGGAACTCAAAATCATTCAGGAGCAGATTTTCGTTGGCGTAAACATCCACAGTCGGCGCCGGGGAGTTATGGATAACCTGTACTTGGGAGACGGGTGTAGCCTTTATAACCCCTCCGTTGGGGGTGAAAAACAGCAGGTCTAAAGGAGGCTCCTCACTCAGCAAACCGGAAACTACGCCCACCAGGCTGATGCCGGCGGATGAAGGTGGAATCGGAGATTCAAAGGTGGCCACCAGGCTTTCGCTGCCATCGGGATATACTTCGAGGTAATACGTATTTATCGGAAGCGCCCCCAGGGATTCAAATTCTCCATAGGCAAGGCCATCCACGAGGGGCAGCATAAGATCCCGGGCAGTGACGTCTACCGCCGGGGCATTGGGAGAACCGTGAAATACCGAAACGACTGTACTCTGCGCGTTGGGCGCCAATAAAATTGCCTCTGAATTGATGGCCAATTCGAAGGGAGTATCGGCATCTCCGGGGATACCATTGGCGATGACAACGTGGTACTTTCCATCCTGAAAGGTGACAGGGTCGGGCAGGTTGAATAGAATGTCGGATGGGTCATCGCTATCTGCCGGCGCAACTCCGAATGTGAGCGGAACGCGCGTCGGATAGTACACGAGGCCCGTTGCGGACTGGAAAGCTAAATCTTCTACTACTTTCACAACATTATTAGCCCACAGGTCGATCACTTCAGCACCGGCCGCCGGCGAGTTGTGGATGATCTGAGTGAGGGCTACCGGTGTAAGCTCTATAATATCTCCATCGGGCAGGGCGGCAAACAAGCCGAAATTCGGTTCATCGCCAACTATCCCGGATGCAAAAAGCACCACCGACAAACCTCCGGCATTTTCCAGGTTAATGTTGAAAGTCCCCACCAGGTCGTCGCTGCCGGAGGGGCGCACTTCCAGGAAGTAGTTTTCCAGCGGCAACTCTGCATAACCAAGAAAATCACCGTATTCCAGTCCGTCGAAGAGCGGGTCTTGCAGAAAATCATTGACGGCAACCGCCGGAGCGCCGGGAGCGCCATGGAAGGTGAGCACTGAAACGGCATCCTGGCTGAGCCCTTGCTCCTGAGCCGAGGCAAAAGCTTCGAGGGTAAACGGCGTATCGGCATCACCAACGATGCCATTGGCGACGACGACATAGGCTTTACCGTTTTCGAATACCACCGGGAAGTTCACCAGGGTATCCTCCACCGAGGTACTGTTATCCAGTGCCACGCCTACGTTGATGGTAACGCCCGCCGGAACGAAATCAAAAGGTGTGGCAGTGCGAAATTCAAAATTATCCAAAGCCAGGTCTCCGTTGAAATAAATGTCAACCGTCGGCGAAGGAGAATTATGGATCACCTGCAAGCGGGCAACATTAACAGCCTGAAATTCGACAACAGAACCGTCGATCAGGGCAGCGTACAAGCCGAAGGCCGGCGTGCCACCCAGTATACCCGAAGCAAAAACCGTAGCCACCCCACCGGCTAACCCAGGTAGGCCGGAAAGGTCAGCTTCAAAGGTGGCGACGATATCGGGGTCGCCGGCGGGCCGGACATCCAGGAAGTAGGCATCGGGTGGTACAGAAATGTAGTTCTCCGCAAAGGAACCGTACTCCAGCCCCTCGATCAGGTTGCCCACTGTACGAGCGTCAATGTCAACTGCCGGAGCGCCGGGTGAACCATGGAAGGCGATAAAGTCAGACCGGCCGGATACGGGGTTAGATTCCAGGGCGCCTGCGAAAACAGCGAGCCCGAAGGGCGTGTCGGTATCGCCTACGATGCCGTTGGCAATTACAGTGTACCCTTCGCCGTCTGCCAATTGCCCGAGCGGAAAGGTAGCGATAGCGTCATTGACAGAATTGCTGGGGTTCACCGCTACCGCCACTTCGATATCGGCTTCTGCCGGCACGTCCAGGAAGGGAGTAGCCGCCCGGAAGGGCACTGCCGTCAGAGCAGGCAGGAGCGCGCCGTTGACGTAGATGTCAACAACCGGGCCACTGTCCGTGCCCGGCGTCGGAGAGTTGTGGATAATCTGTACGCGCGCATTCTGGGAAAAGGCGCTGAAAGACATAAGTATGGCTAGCGTAGCCAGGTACAACTTATTCATAATCTTAGCTTTAGGGTAAGGAGATTAATTATTTTTCACAGAGGTCTAACAGCATGTTATTTATTATGTTTGAGCAGGGTGTTTTCAAAATCCGGTTTAGCCTAATGGTTGTCAAATCGCCTGTTTTTCACCAAAAATCATCGTTTTGTAAACTGTTAGTCAAAAATGGACGGAAGCCCAAAACAAAGCAAGAATTGGGGTAATGTCAGAAGTTTGTTATCTTTCGCTCTTAAGCAATCGGCGATGGCAATCGTAAAACTTCAAATTCCCACACTCGTTACGGATACCAATATAGAAGACAAGGTGCATTACCACCTTCGTCCGCTATTTACCGGTTTCCCGGTAGCTACCCATCGCCGGTACGACAACGCGGTGGCCCTTTTCCAGAAAGAAGTCCGCCAGGCCTTCAAAGGGTTTTCATTGAGCCGGCAAAGTGCCGACCGCCTCTTGTGGTTCTTGTTCAAGCCGGAGGTTCAGTATCACCAATTTCAACTGGAGTTCAACCTGGGGAGACAATTTATTAGCGGCCTTTTCGGGCTGGCTAGTTTCAACCTCGAAGGCAAATCCTTTTTGGTCTTGCCCTCCTTTTATAACTACATGTTTATGCTCCCGGAAAAAAAGGGCGGCAAACCGGACCTGGAGGGAGGAGCAAAAAAGGCCATTCAAGCCTTACTGCGCAAGATCAAAAAAGAGAACGAAAGCGAATTTGACCCGGAGGCTTTTTTTGCCAGCCGGCGGGAGTTCATGGCCAACATAGAAGTAACGGTCAATATTGGCCAGGCGGGTTTCAGCTTTGACACACCGGCCGATAACTGGTTTTTGACGAGCCTGCTGGGGGATACCGATTTTGACGGAGCGACAGAGATCGAACGCGTCGGCCAGGACCTGAACAGCCTTTACCCGGCAGAACTACGGCGGGCCTACTATCAGGAACAGCTGGTTGGCCAGTTGTACAAAGCCATTTTCCACCGCGGCAACACGCCGCTGGCCATCATCGGGCCGGAAGGAGTAGGCAAGCACACCATCATTCATGAGGTTATCTGGCGCTATGAAAGTGAATTTTATGAAGCCAAAAAAGGGCGGGGGCAACGTGTCTGGCTGATCGACCCTACTCGTATCATTTCAGGGATGAGTATTGTCGGGATGTGGCAAAAGCGTTTTGAATCCATCATTTCCTTTGTTAGAAATCCAGCGGAGAACGCCAAAACCAGCGACAAGATCCTGATCGATAATCCAGTAGCGCTATTGCGGATTGGCAAATCCGCTCAGAATAGCATGACCCTCAGTGATGTGCTGCGGCCTTACCTGGAAAAACGGCAGCTACAGGCCACCATTCTGGCCACTCCGGAAGAATGGAAAATTGTTCAGGAAAAGGGGCGGCGTTTTGCCAGCCTATTCCAGGCTTTCCGGCTCAATGAGCCCGAACTGGAAACCGCCATTCGCATTGTTCTTAAGAACCGGAGGGCTTTAGAGCGGGAGAACGATACGTCGATCACCATACAGGCCGTCCGGCAATTGTTGTCAATACAGCGCAATTACCTCAAAAACAAACCGCTACCCGGCAGTGTCATGAAGTTAATGCGGCAGTTGGCGGTTAAGTACCGCTACCGCTCGGCCAATGCTCCTGAAGTGCGGGAGGAATTTAAGGCCTTTAGCGGATTGGAAGAACGCATTTTTGACTCCAGCCGGCAATTTCAGGAAGGCGAAGTACGCGGACATATCGCCCAGGAGCTGGTCGGGCAGCCTAAAGCTGTCGAAGCCCTTACGAACGTCATCCATCTCATCAAGGCAAAGCTGGCGGATAAGAGCAAGCCCCTGTCTTCTTTCCTGTTTATCGGCCCAACGGGAGTCGGTAAAACGCAGGCCGCCAAAGTCATCTGTAAGTATCTGATGGGTGACGAAAAGCACCTGATGCGTTTTGACATGAATGAATACATTGACAGCAGCGCTGTCCAACGCCTCATTGGTGATGATTTCAACCCGGAAGGGCAACTTACCGGTACAGTCCGTTATCGCCCCTTTGGCATCATTCTGCTGGATGAGATCGAAAAAGCCCATCCCGGAGTTCACGACTTACTGCTGCAAGTGTTGGATGACGGCCGCCTGACCGATAGCCTGGGGAGAACGGTAGACTTTACCAACACCATCATTATTATGACCTCCAACGTGGGCGCCCGGCAGGTCAATACGCGGCTGGGTTTCCAATCTGATACAGATGACGAGGGCGCCCTCTATCGCCGTGCCGTAGAAAATGAATTCCGCCCTGAATTCGTCAACAGGATTGACCAGATCATCATTTTCAACCCCCTGGAACTCAGCCATATTCTGGGCATAGCGCGCCTGCAGATCAAGGAATTGCTTCAACGCGACGGCTTTGTCCGGCGGACTACCATCCTGAATATTTCTAGAGAAGCCCTGACATGGGTGGCCAAACGGGGTTTCGACGCCCGCATGGGCGGCCGGGCCCTGAAACGGCAGATAGAGCGGGACCTCACGGCCTTGTCGGCCGAGCAATTGATCTCTACCCAGATCGACACCCCCATCTTGTTTGACGTGTTGCTGCAAAACGGGCAACTCACCCCCCAAATTCGGCCGCTGCAGTTTGTGCAGCCCGTGGAAGACGAATGGCTTCCCAACCTGCCCGATGAGGCCCGGGGAAAACGCTTTTACAACCAATTGCTTTACGCCCTGGAAAATATTCGGGGCCAATTACAGGCTTATGAAGAGAAAATGGAGGCCCACGCCGGCCCTTTGATCTATGCCGACGGGAAACCCTCCAGCGGACTGGGCTGGGAATACTATCATTTTAAGGATCGGGTCGAAGAAACCCGGGAAGCCATCAACAACATCAGCCTGGGGTTCAGAGACCGCAACTACAAGTACGGGCCGGCCATTCCGCTCCGCCTCAAACCGGTCAACCTGTTTCCCCGGAAGGACTGGTCAGCCAAGGGAATCCGCGAAAACATTAAGGATCGTTTATTCCAGCAGGAAGGTATTCGGGAGATCAGCCAGGCGTACCACTTTGGAATGACTCCATTCGATAGCATCAAAACAGAATTCATCGGCAATTATTTGGATGTGGCTTTCCTGCAATTACAACTTCGGAATGTATTGAAAGGACGGCCTCAGAAAGGGACCCTGAAAATAGAATCTTACATTACCGGCTTGGGCCACTGGGAATCCAGTTTTTTGCTGGACAAATACGCCGAATTGCTGCAACTGATGGACATCCCACACAAGGTGCATAAGAGCCGTGGCCTTATCGATATTGAGACTTTTTCCCTATTCGAGCTTTTTAGCGGGGAAGCAGGTATCCATTTGTTCTACCTGGGCCAAAGCAGCCCAATACCTATCCATGTTTCACTGGGAGAAGCGGGCATCGAGGAAAACGCCTACCGGGTTGTACGTATTTATGATGGAAGGGATACGCTAACTGATCTTCGGACCGGTTTCTCCAACGCGGTGAATATTGCGGGGAGTGAGTTTAAGTTATTGGTGTATGCGGGTATTGATAAAGAACTGCGCGGCCTGATCAATCCATTCTAAGAAGATCATCCTTCCCGACGCTGGATTTCATCCCTTATCCTGGCAGCTCGTTCGTAGTCTTCCTGCGCAAGGGCCTCCTCTAGTAACTGCCCCAATTCCGGATCTGAATAGGTACTCAGCTCCTTCTTCCTTTCGGGAGGAGAGGGTTCTGCAGTAACGGATTTATCGATCGTGACTCCCGCCTCATCCATTATAAATTCCTTAGCATAAATGGGGCATTCGAAGCGAACAGCCAAGGCTATCGCATCAGAAGTACGGGAATCCAGGCCAAAGGTGGCGCCATCTTTTTTCTGGCAGATCAAAGTAGCGTAAAAAACACCAAATCGGAGGTTAGAAATGACGATTTCTTTCAGGCTGATGCCCATGGTTAGGAGCGTGTTCTTGATCAGGTCATGAGTCATAGGACGGTTGGTAGGAATTTTTTCCAGGGCCAATGCAATAGCCTGTGCTTCAAATGCACCAATAACAACCGGTAACCGGCGGTCACCCGACTCTTCCTTCAATACCACAACAAAACTGTTCGGCTGGGCCTCGCTATTCGCTAGCGCCACTATTTTCAACTCCACTTTTCTCATTCCATTCCTGTTGCGTTTTGATGTGAGTACAAAGTTTGACTACATCGGTAAAGGTAGCTTCCCGCTGGCCTGACTTCCACAATTGAAACTGCGGGCCATCGGCCATGGAAATAAAAATATTTTCTTCCAGCTTTACTTTATGCCCGGCTACATCTACGATCTCAATTTCAAAATGCTTCAGGGCGCACAACAATAGCTCTTTTTGATGGCTCGATTTCATAAACAGAACTTTAATACCTGCATTGAGATAAAAAAGGACGCGATTCTTTGCTTAGGCATATAGAGGCGGTACAATACTCCCGGAAAAGCGCTTGAATGGGGCCGGCCTGGCAGAAGTTTGAATGACCAGGCTGTACAATTCAGTATTTGTTAAATGCAAAAACCTTCATCCGGAATTCAGCAATACTTTAATTATCAGTTACACAGCTTTAATATACGCAGGTTTAGCCAATATGTAAAGTCGAAAGCAGAATTATTTCCGTAGTTATATTTTTTAGGAGGCCCTCAGAAAAATGGGGGTTAACGTTCTGTTTCAGCATAGATCCTGAGCGCTTTGACAAAGCGGTCAAGGTCCTGAGTCAGAGTATAGACATTGGGCGTAATCCGGATCCCACTAATATTTTCCCAATTGATAGAGACGGTATGGATTTGATGATTTCGGAACAACCAGTCACTTAGCCGATTGTTTTCGACACCTTCAAGGCTAAACAGGGCGATCCCGCAACCAGGGCCGGCGGGAGAATGCAACTGAAATCCGGGGATCTCTTTAGCCTGCTCTACCCAATAGTGTTTGAGGTACAGCAAACGTTCCTGTTTTCTTTGCCCCCCTATCATTTGGTGGAAGCCAATTGCTTGTGAAATAGCTTGTTCAATGGCAAAAGAGCGAGTACCGAGGCTTTCAAATTTGCGGATGTCGCTGCTTTCCGGTTCAGGTGCTCCGAAGAGCGGATAGAGGGAAGCAATTTTTTCCTGCTTAACGTAAAGCATGCCACTCCCAAATGGTGCGGACAGCCACTTGTGAAGGCTAGTCCCAAAATAATCACACTCCAGGGCCGGCACATCAAATTCCAGCTGGCAGAAAGAATGAGCGCCATCGACCAATACCTCTATGCCACGATTATGGGCTTCCCGGGCGATTTTCCGGGCTGGCAGCACCTGCCCGTTCCAGTTGATAATATGCGTAATATGGACCACCTTTGTGCGGGGAGTGAATGCGGAAACAAAAGCCTCCGTAATCTGGCCATCATCTTCTACCGGGAAATCAAAAGACAACCACTTCAGCACAATGCCATCTCGATGTGCCCGCTGTTTCCAGGCCTGGATCATATTCGGGTAATCCTGGCGAGTGAGGACCACCTCATCCCCTGCCTCAAGGCGAAGGCCAAAGATCACCGTTTCCAAAGCTTCGGAAGCATTCCGGTTGATGGCTATCTCTTCAGGTGAGCAGCCGGCCAGGCCCGCCAGGTTGATGCGGAGGGGCTCTCTGCCTCTATCCAATATCCTCCACATATAATAGGTAGGCAATTCATTGCTCATCCGGTTGTATCGTTCCACAGCTTCCTGGACCACCAAAGGTTGTGGCGATACGCCTCCATTGTTGAGGTTGATTATGGTTGGGGACACTGAATAAGCCATCTTCACCTGCCGCCAGAAGGTTTCATCCCCTGCCAGCTGATGGGCGGAAAGGTGCTGGTAATGTTCTATCGCATTGATGAACCCTTTGCCTCTGGCGGAAGCAAAGAAAGGAGTGGCCCCTGCCAGGCCAATAGTTCCTGCAAGGGTGCGCAGGAATTTCCGTCTGTCGGTACTCATCGTCTCACATATTTGTCAAAATGGAGCGGTTCACAAAACAATCGCGGCTTCTTTCTTGATGGCAAGCAAGGCTTTTTCCACCGCCATCACTTCCCTTTGGTTGACGATATTGAATAAAGCCTGCGCCAGCTCTTTTCCGTCGGCTTTCGGCCCGACTTTATCGGCCACCAATGCTACCAGATTGACTGCTTCGTCGCGCGCCATTTTGATAATCTCCCACAGTTGGTCAGAGACATAAACCTGTTGGGTAATGTTGTGCTCGTATTCTTGCTGAATGGACAGCAGCAGGCTTACCTGCAGCTCCCCCGCCGTCATGCCATCTTTGCGAATGCGCAGGAGCAAATTGGGAATTGCAATCCGTTCACAAAACATGGAAAGGCGCTCATAGGCCTGCAGTTTGAGCGGCAGAGTCGTTGCAATTTGCCCCTTTCTGATCTCCGCCATCTGCAGGCGATATTGGCTTTCAAGATAGGTTTTTAGTATATAATAAGCCGTCAGAAAGACGATCAGAGCTGGCACAGTCAGCTTCAGGACTTCTAAAATAAAGGACAACCAAATAGGCATAGGGCTGGATTCAATGGTTCAATGGACTTTAGAATAAGGCCGGAAGTGCGAGGCTTGAAATCGGCTGCCAACATCAGCGCTGGACTTTCCAAAGTCTAGTAAGTTGTAAATCTACCAAATTTTAATACAAATCAATAATCGTAGAAATCTAACCTCGGGCAAACCAAAAGCACCGCTGGTATGTTCCCTTTTTTATAAAAAGTGCACAGCCATTAGCTTTATCAAAGAAGGAAAAATTTTGCAAAGCACTTTGGTCCGAGTATATTTGTAGTATTAGAAAATGAAGAACGAAATGAGTGAGATTCAAAAAGCAGTAACCGAGGCCCCTATCTCTCTGACCGAAGGGGCCATAAAGGCACTGGAAAAAATAAAAACTGACCAATCAATATCCGACACACACGGCCTGCGGGTGGGTGTCAAAGGAGGTGGATGCTCCGGTTTTTCTTACGTTCTGGGGTTTGACCTCGAGAAAGAGAATGACCAGGTATATAATGTAAACGGTATAAAAGTACTCATGGAAAAATCGCATGCCATCTATTTGCTTGGTATGGAAATAGACTGGGAGGAGGGCCTCAACAACCGTGGGTTTTCCTTCAACAACCCCAACGCTACCGATACCTGTGGATGTGGCACTTCCTTTTCCGCTTGACCCCCCCCACTCTACCTTATGATTGCACAGTCAGTTGTTTCAATAAACAGCTGACTGTGTTACATTTACCCTAAGCCTTCCGGCAGGTTGACATTTTCCATACCGCTCTCAATGCTTCTTACATCGAACCTACCCATATTATCATCCAACTGACAAATCCCGACTTAGTATTAGGCAATGAGCAACCATTATTAAAATCAAGGGTATTTTTGAAATGAGAAGCTGAAGAATAGCCTTCGTTCAATTACCCGGCATATTTTAAAATTTAAATACAAACATGAAAAAAACAGTACTATCTATTTCAAGCCTTTTTCTGGCTTGGGCCCTGTGTGCCCAATCCACCGTTATTTTTGAAGAGCAATTTGACGGAGGCATCCCGGATACATGGGAAATCAGCCCCGGCGACCCGGAAGGAGCGGTATGGCAATGGACCGATAATGGCGAAGCCGATGATGCTTTGGTAGATGGCGTTGTGCTCCCCGCTATCTTTTGGGGAACCTTACCCGCCATCCAATCCCCTTCTGTTGCGAATGGCGTTGCCATGTACAATTCAGACGTTTACGACGCTGGCGGAAGCAATGTTGGCGCCGGCCCCTATCCGGGAACTCAGTCGGGTTCGCTTACCTCTCCGGTGGTCGACTGCTCCGGTGAGGAACAGGTCTATCTTAGCTTCTACCAGTTTGCCCGCGCCAATGCCAATTCAATATCCACCATTGTAGAGGCCTCCAATGATGGAGAAACCTGGGTGGATTTCCCTATCAACCGGACGGTTGCCGAGAACGGCAGAACGGCAGAAGACAATCTTCAGGTCATCGATATTTCTGAAGTAGCTGCCGGCCAGGCAACGGTGCAGGTTCGCTTTACCTGGGAAGGGCGCTATTACTTCTGGCTCATCGACGATGTACAACTGATCACCCCACCTGAATATGAGTGGGAGCTGGATTCTTTCTTTTACACCCCTTCCAGTTTCATTCAACCGGTGTCTCAAATCGCTACCGATACCTTTGCATTCATCATCGAAGCTTCGAACCTGGGTACCGAGCCGATCCCCAACTTCACCTTCAAAGCCACCGTACAGCAGGTCGTAGGGAACAATACCACTACCCTTCATACGGACAGCCTGGTAATTGATACATTTGCTCCCCAGATTAGAGACTCTATCCTGCGAATTGAAGAAGTTTTCGCTCCGGAACTTGGAGTGGGCGACTATCAAATCAGGTATGAGCTATACTCTCAGGATGACATCGCCGAATATACCCGCTTCAATAATGTGCAAACGGCGCCTTTCCGCGTTTCCAATGCGCTGTTTGCCAAAGAGGACGACCTCGACGTGGCCTTTCGCCCCATTGCCGGCGGCGACTATGCCATCGGCAATTTTTACCAGATGAGCCCTTTATCCGGAAATAATTTTGTCATACAGGACCTCCGTTTTGCCGCCGCCAAGAATGCCGGTGATGGGGCATTAGCGGGAAGCATCGTCACTTTCCTGGTCTACAGAGTTAAAGATGAAGTGGAACCCAACTGGTCCAATTTTGACGACGCTACCGATGAGTCCCTTGATATTGCCGGCTTCGGCACCTATGAATTCACGGCCGCAGATGAGAGTTTCGACCTCATCACCGTTGAAGTCTTCAATTTGGATGGAGAACCCATTGAGTTAGAGCCCGGCGCCCGCTACTTTGTGATGGCATCCTACGCAGATGAGAACAATGTGATCTACCACGCTTTCAACGATGATATTGATTACTACACCTTCGACCTTTTCAAGGTCTCTACCGTCTTGTTCCGGGAAACGTGGTTCCTCGCGGGCTTCGGGCCGGAAACCGCCGCCGTACTGCGCATGGCAATCGAGTTGGCAACCGCCACCGATGAAACGCCACTGGAAGACAGCGCCATGACGCTCTTCCCCAACCCCAGCAGCGAGGTGGTCAACGTGCAACTCGGCTTGGAGGAAGCTACGCCCGCCATGCTGATCATGGCCGATATGCAGGGCAAGGTCCTCGATATTCGGGAATACGATAACGTGCAGAAAGAAACACTGCAGTTCAACGTCAGCCATCTGCCGGCCGGCACTTACCTGATGCGGGTAAGTACGGATGCGGGTACAAAGACAAAGCAGTTTATCGTAGCGAAATAGGTTAACGCCTGAATGAAAAAAGCCCGGCGGGAGGATTCCCGGCGGGCTTTTTTTATTCAGGTAGTGTAGCCGATCTTACATATTACTAATGACCTCGGTGCCGAATTCAGAGCACTTCAGCAAAGTGGCCCCATCCATCAAACGGTGGAAATCATAGGTAACACGCTTTTTCGAAATGGCGCCTTCTACGCCTTTGACGACCAGGTCGGCGGCCTCTTTCCAGCCCATATAGCGGAACATCATTTCTCCGGAGAGGATCACCGAGCTGGGGTTGACTTTATCGAGCCCGGCGTACTTAGGGGCTGTACCATGGGTAGCTTCGAAGATCGCCCGGCCGGTGGTGTAGTTGATATTGGCGCCCGGAGCGATGCCGATACCCCCCACCTGAGCAGCCAGGGCGTCAGAGATATAATCGCCGTTCAGGTTGAGCGTTGCAATGACGGAGTATTCTGCCGGGCGAGTCAGGATCTGCTGCAGGAAAGCATCTGCGATAGAATCCTTAATCAGGATGGCGCCATTTTCCAGGGCTTCCTTCTGTGCCTTATTGGCAGCTTCCATGCCTTCGTCGGCAGCAATGCGGTCATATTGGGCCCAGGTGAAGACCTTGCCTGCATATTCCCGTTCTGCTACCTGGTAGCCCCACTCTTTAAACTTACCTTCGGTGAATTTCATGATGTTGCCCTTGTGAACCAGGGTGACGGATGGCAACCCGTTATCCAAAGCATAGTCGATGGCCGATTTGACCAGGCGTTCGGTGCCTTCTTTTGATACGGGTTTAATGCCAAGAGATACCGTATCGGGGAAACGGATCTGTGTAACGCCCATTTCTTCGATGAGGAACGTCTTGAGTTTTTCCAGTTCCGGAGTGCCGTCCAGATATTCGATACCGGCGTAAATGTCTTCCGTATTTTCCCGGAAAATAACCATATCGATCTGTTCCGGCCTTTTCACCGGCGAGGGCACACCGGTAAACCAGCGCACCGGGCGGAGACAGGCAAAAAGATCCAACTTCTGGCGCAGCGCCACATTCAATGAGCGGATGCCACCCCCGACCGGCGTGGTCAAAGGCCCTTTGATGGCCACCAGGTATTTTTCAATTGCCTCCAGGGTTTCATCTGGCAGCCATTCACCGGTAGCGTCAAAGGCCTTTTGTCCGGCCAGCACTTCTTTCCAGTAAATCTTGCGTTTGCCGCCGTAGGCTTTTTCAACAGCAGCATCCAAAACGCGCTCAGAGGCCGCCCAAATGTCCGGGCCGATACCATCGCCTTCGATAAAAGGAAGGATGGGGTCATCGGGCACAATTAACTTTCCATTTTCAATGGTTACTTTGCTTCCACTCATGGTATTATTCAGTTTTATTTGTTGTAGATTTTCTTTTCTTTCCCGGAAGGTTTTAAAAAGCAGCACAAATGTAATAATTTATATCTTTTCAGATGAAGGAGGCCTGCAATTTTCATAGGTTTTCAGGACTTGACTTATAATTATATCTTGTGAAATCCTGTTAACTTTGAGCAACCGAACTGAAGAAGGAGAAAATATATGCAGAATCCAAACCTGGACCCGGGTGATGAACGCCTGAATCCTGAAGAACAACAACTGGAAAAGTCACTGCGCCCTAAAGCGCTGGGAGATTTCAGCGGGCAGCCGAAGATCGTGGAAAATCTGCACATCTTCATTCAGGCTGCCAAACAAAGAGGGGAAGCGCTGGACCACGTCCTGCTGCACGGCCCTCCCGGCCTGGGCAAAACCACCCTTTCCCATATCATTGCCTTCGAACTGGAAACCGGGCTAAAGATGTCTTCCGGCCCGGTACTGGAAAAACCAGGCGACCTGGCGGGCCTGCTCACCAACCTGGAAGAGGGAGATGTACTGTTTATCGATGAGATCCACCGCCTCAATACCGTGGTGGAGGAATATCTGTACTCGGCTATGGAAGACTACCGCATCGACATCATGATCGACAGCGGCCCCAACGCACGCAGCATCCAGATCACCCTCAACCCCTTTACTTTGGTGGGGGCCACCACCCGCATGGGCCTGCTCACCGCTCCGATGCGCGCGCGCTTCGGCATCAACTGCCACTTAGACTACTACGATGCCAGGACTCTGGAGCGCATCATCAAGCGCTCGGCGAATATCCTTGATGTACCTATCACCGATGAAGGGGCCGCCGAAATCGCTCGCCGAAGCCGCGGCACACCCCGTATTGCCAATGCCCTGCTAAGGCGCATCCGAGACTTCGCACAGATCAAAGGCGATGGCACCATCGATGTGGAGATCGCCCACTTCGGCCTTTCCGCCCTCAATGTAGATGGAGGAGGGCTGGATGAAATGGACAATAAGATCCTGTCTACCATCATCCATAAGTTTAAAGGCGGGCCGGTAGGCATTACCACCATCGCTACCGCAGTGGGCGAAGAGGCCGGCACCATCGAAGAGGTCCATGAGCCTTTCCTCATTATGGAAGGCTATATTCAGCGCACGCCGCGGGGGCGGGAAGCCACGGAAAAAGCGTACAAACATATTGGAGTGGTGCCTCCCGGACGGGCAGGCACGTTGTTTGATGATCTCGAGTAAAACCAACCTACCAAATATCTGACAAATATCACCCCCTGTATTGAGGAATGTCAACCCGCCCTGGCCGGGAATCCTGCAATTTAGCAATATACTTAGTGATCAAGGGTGATAAATCTATGGCACTTCATTGTAGTAAATAAGCGGATAAAGGATGCTGTTGGGAGTGAAAAATCCCAGCAGCATCCTTATATTAGGAATCGATAAACAAGAAATTTTCATGAAAAAATTCCTGGTCCCCACAGATTTCTCCAATACCTCCCGGAATGCATTGCACTATGCGCTTCAGCTCGCAAAAGAGCTGGAAGCAAAAGCGATTGAGATCGTTCATGTTTTCCTGCCGGAAACAGCGGGCGAAGCGGATTTCATCCCTCCGGTAGCTCAATTGATGGAAAGCCGAAAAGAAATGCTTCAAACCTTTGTCAAGGAAAGCCTCAAAGAAGCGGAGCAACTCCCCTGCCCGGTTACCCATGAGGTACTGGTGGGGTTTCCCGGGGATGAGCTCACCCAGGTTTCTGAAGACTACGATATGATTGTAATGGGGACGACCGGGCAAACTGGCTTTTTGGAAAAGATCTTCGGCAGTGTTTCCTCCAGCGTATCTCAGCGGGCCCATTGCCCGGTATTACTGGTTCCGCACGATGCTCGTTTCCAAACGATCCGCCATATCATCTATGCCAGCAATTATGAATCTGCCGACAAAGAGATGGTCGATAAGTTGGCGGAATTCAATTCGCCGTTTAAAGCTCATGTCCATTTTGTTCACGTAAAGAGGCACAAAGATATTCCAGTTGGATTTACTCAGGTCAAGGAAGAAATATTCCGGGAGCTCTTTAAAACAGGGGAACCGGCCTTCGCCTTTGATATGGCCGAGGTAGAAAATGATGATATTGTGGAAGGGCTGAGCCAATATGCCGAAGAGTTAAAAGCCGATCTTGCTGTCATGGTGACGCGCCACCGCAGTATCTGGCAAAGCATCCTGCACCACAGCCAAACTAAACGAATGGCGCTGGCTACTCACATCCCGCTAATGGTCCTTCATTTGAATGGATAATGGGGGGATTGGTTATATTGTTACACGGTTAAATTGTTTTGCTAAATAGGGGAATGGTTCAGTTTTCTGTCTCTATAAAAAAACCTTCTTGATTTTCAGGCTTCGGTGTGAGGCTTCGGCCGAACGGGATATGCGAATTCCGAACAATTCCTTAAATATCTCCAGCCAAGCCAACACATAAACAATATAGCAATTTTACCCTGAGCTTGTCGAAGGGGGGGACAACAATATACCCCCCTTACTCCACCCTCACGTCCACCAGCTTACTTTTCAGGTCCGGGGGCAGGCCGTCCCAACTTAAGCCGATGCCAAACTGGTAGGTTCCGGAAAGGCTGTCCGGTACTGAAAACTGAGCTTCGAATGCAGTGGTATCCCCTGCCGGAAAGGCTAAAGGCGCCCCACCGAGCCTCACCAATGGGTAAGACTGTGGTACTCCATCCTTCAGAAAAACTCCTTTAGCCGTGATTGGCAACGTTCCTTTCTGAAGATCGATATCGTGAGGGTAGGGATTGAAAAACCTCAGAGGTACGGCGATCTGTTGGCCTATTTTCCAGTCAGGCCCAAGGCCATCCGGTAGCAGGCACTGCACCTTGCCTGCCACTTGCAGGCTATCCAGGACCTGCAATTTGAAGGATTTGCGGGTGAGCTTCACCTTTTCACAGGCTTCACACTTCCAGGAATTTTGCGCAGCCAGTAGTACCGTTTTATTATGTAATTCCTTCTCCCAATCCCAAATATCAAATTGATTGGGGCGGTACTCGATATCAGAGAAAGCATAAGCTTTTTTGCCGGTGTAAAAACTGTATTTAGATACATCCCGATAGGTATTGTGGAACAATACCGGATAATTACCCGCCCGTTCTTGCAATTCATCAACCCATTGCCGACGGTGAAATTCACTTTTCAACCCCGTCCAGTTGAAAGCCAGTTCAAGCCGGGCAGCCAGCAACAATACAATCGTGAAAAGAGAAAAAATCCGCACCCATCGGGCAAAACCTGGGTTTTGCCGGGTTTCCCTAAAAAGGATTAATGCGACCGGGAAGCTGAGTACTGCCGTCCATTGGGGCTCGACATGCCCTTTAAAGGAGGTATAAAAAAAGAAAAGCCAGAAACCATAAAGCAGGTAGCGATAGGTTCGCTCCATTGGCCCTTCCGGCGGCCGCTTCCAAAGTACCCAGATCAGCATGGGAAACAGAAACGGATTAAATATTGCCAGCTGATTCAGCAGATAGGTTGTCGTGTATTTCAGCTGATAGATATCATCTCTGCCTTGAAGGTGATAGAGAAAAGAAGGAAAACCATGTTCATATTGCCAGTATAAATGGGGCAAAAAAAGGACAAAACCGAGGGCGGAAGCCAAATAAAAAGCAGGCCGGCGAAGCAGAGAAAGATTGGATAAAAGAACAAAAAAGATCAGAAGCACCCCGTGGTATTTACTGTATAACAGCGCTGCCATGCAAAGGCCCAGCAATAGGGGATACCGCCAGCCCTCCTCTTTAAGGAACTGTTGGTACAACCATAAAAAAAGAGCTGTGAAGAAAAGTAAAGGCCCATCTGGAGTAGCAACAAAGCCATAAGCCTCGAGAATGGGTATTGCACCCAGCAGGCCGATGAAAGTCAGGACATCCAATTTCCGGGAAGGTTTACCGGCCAGCAGCCAGATAAAATAAAAGGATAAAGGTTGGAGCAGGACAAACCAAAAACGAACGCCTAGCTCCCCTGAAAAAACAAGGGTCCCCGCCCGGATCATTAGGGCAACCACTGGTGGATGGTCGAAGTAGCCCCAGTCCAATTCCAGAGAATACATCCAGTAGTAGGCTTCATCCGGATCTAATTCTGTAAGGCCTGCCTGAACAAGATTGACCAGGGCCCAGGCTGCCAGAAGGCCCCCAAACCATTTCCCCCCTGAATCTTTCCGGTCCATAAAAGCGGTTAAAGGTCGTTTCGGAAAGTGAGCTGCCCTTCCGGCCCAGTCAATTCCAGGAAGACCAGGTTTACCTTATAGGTTTCGGCCCCTTCCAGCAATTGAATAATGCGTTTTTCCTGTGTCATCAATCCGCGGCACAGCTTTTTCGTACTGGCGATACCAGAAATGTTAACGGCGCCATCTTCTCCCAGTACAATCTGCCCCCTGATATCATTACAACCTCCATTACCGGTAAGTTCGCTGCCTTGAATGTTGAGGAAAATGGGATTATCCTCCACCGGGCGTTCGGGCCGATCTTCGAAGGTGTATTTTGAGAGCGTCCATTGCTTTCCTTCAATATCATAGGATTGATGGACCCCTTCCTGTGGAGCCGGCCGGGCCACCTCGCCCTGCTCTTGGGGTATACCGGAGCTATCTACATCTGCGGCGGCCGCTGCGGTGGCCTCCTCCTTTCCACTTCCAGCATCGTTCTTGCAGGAAACGTTCAGCATCAGAGAAAAAACCAACAAAACAGATAGGTATCTCATAATTCTCATTTTACATTTGTTGTTACTATTCCTTCACAAGCCCGGATAATTTTTCCCTGCTGATGGTAAATTCAGTAGGGCCTGCCACGTAGGCTGCCACCTCATAAGGGTTGTAAACGAAATACAGCCCCTCCGAAGTCAAAGCATAATTTTCCGGCCAGGTAAACGGACTTCCCCAGAAAAAACCTGCGTCGGCGAGACTTTCATCGGCGCTCAGTTCCCTGGTTTCCCGAAAAGCGATTTCCGCCAGTTCCTTAAGCCCGGTAGTATCGCGCACCAGGTCAGGCAGCTTCAGCACTGCTCCGGTTTGAGGGTCAAAATTGATCAGATAGACAAATGAATTGGGATGTGCTCCTCCTATATAAGAAAATGTGCTCAGCTGTACGGAAACACAGCGTTCCGATTGAAAAAGCACCTCCCCTTGCACGTCTACCCCCCATGAGGTTTCAAAGCCGTCTTCTTCCGACATAGCAGCCTCGTACTCACTCATAAAAGTGTCTGCAATTACATCGAGGGATTCAGGGATATCCTCCGTAGAAGGAGCGAAAACAGCCAGGCTTAGCTTAAGGTAGGAATGAATGGTGTCATTGATTTTCTGAATGGCTTGCTCAGGCCCGGCCGTGGCCCGGGGATAGCTGGCTTCCACCTCCGCACAGTGGCTGCTATCCTGATCACAGCCTGCAGATTGACGGTGAAACTGTTGCTGTTCGAAGGCCAGCGCTTGGCCGGCCGGCTCGTCATTCGTTTCAGAATCGGTGCTAGCACTTTTACCACCTGATTGGCAACCCAACACCAGGATCATGCTAAAAAAGAAAGTAAATAACTGGGTATATTTCATGTTGAAATGTTTTGTCTCCATCCGGAGCGGGCGAAATTACAAAAAAGAGCAATAGCGACCAGAAGTTTCGTATTTCTATCAGCTCCTTTTTTTGATCGCCGTTCAGTTAACTCTTTGCCCCAGGTAATGACGCCGCGATGCGCCGGGTCAAAAAGTGAATATCAAAATTGTAATTCTTTTAAAACGAAGGGCTCCGCAACAGCCCCCCCAGCGTTTTAACCCCTCTTTTTTTCAACCGCGCCAGGAGTTTCATCAGCAGCACCGCTGTGATAAAGGCATCTCCAGCGGCAGTGTGGCGGTCACTCATCGATATTTTATACTTCCTGCAAAGGGTATCCAGCCCGTAGGTTCCCGGCTGCTCGTACCCCTTTTTCTCGGATACCCGGACAGCCAGGGCGGCCGTGTCAAGGCGATGGTTAGCCAGCCTTTGGCCGATCATTCCCTTTAGTACCTGATTGACCATGGAAACGTCAAAAGCCACATGATGGCCAACCAGGACACTGTTGTGACAGTACCCGACGAAATGCTGTACCGCTTCAATCTCATCGATATTATTTTCATTATTGACTCCGGGCAGGATGCCGTGTACTTCGATTGTTTCGCCTATTGGCGTATAAGATTGTTGCACATAACAATCCAGCCTTTGCCCCAGGTCTATCTGCCAGTTTTTAACTTTGACGGCTCCAATTGACAGTATGCGGTCCTTTCTGGCATCCAGCCCAGTTGTTTCTGTGTCAAAAACGACGAAGTTAATCTCTTCAATGGGAGTGCGTTTCCCCAGTGTTCCATCGAAACTGTCAAGATATTGTCTCCAGAATTCCGGATAATCAGGAATAGGCCCCAGTAATTTTGCTACCCAATCGAAGATCATGGTGGTTAATTATTGGTATCTAACGAAGATAAGCCAGTTGGTATCGCAGCGTCAGCAGAGACTGCAACTCCTTAATTGGTTGAAAGCAATTCCGCAAATTGACCCTTTCCATCTTTGATAATTCCGAAGGTTTAAAATAGCGCCCGGAATTCTTATTCTTAAGCCCTTGCAGCGCACGGTACCGCATCAGGATTTCATACGCATCGGCAGCCTGTTCGTACAGTTCTTTGTGAATCGGTTCCAGTTCCGCCAACTTTTCAAACCGGCGGAAAGTGTTGTTGATCTTTCCCACTTTAGCGTCCAGGATAAGCACCCGGGCGGCATCCGCCAGCGGCATCATGGCCCGGGCCTTGATATCGAACTCGTCCTTATGTTCCCCACCGTTTTCCACCACAAAGTTGCGGAAGAAAGTCAAGGGCGGGGGATTTTGCAAGGCATCCTTGGCCAGAAAGCCGAGAAAGATGGCCTGCCCGCCGATATTTTCGAAAATGTGGCCCGTCAGCGCTGTCGCCAATTCTTCCATTCCATAAATGGGGCGGTAATCGAAGAATATGGTACAGTACATCACCGCTTTGGGGCTAGGCTCGAAGATCCAGGTGGAGAACTGCGCTTTCCACTCCTCCAGGGAAAGGCACCAACTGGGGTTGCTGGCCATCATATCTCCGGGGCAAAAATCGTAGCCAACTTCGTTGAGCAGGCGAGTCACTTTTTCGGCCAGTTGGAGGTAATAATTTTTCGTCGGCTCATAATCCACCTCCGGGACATCTTCAAAGATGAGGGCATTATCCTGGTCGGTTCGCAGCAACTGCTCCTGCCGCCCTTCGCTACCCAGCGCCAGCCAGCAGAAGCCGGCGGAAGGGCGCTGGCGCCCCTCTTCATCCATTTCAGCCTGAGAAAGCTTGATGGACTGGGTAATGAGTTCGTCATTGACCTCAGACATCACTGTTGAAATAAAGGCAATAGCCACTTCCTGATAAATGTATTTTTTCATCAGATCTTCCGCCCGCTCCCGAATATGGCGCAATTCTTTGCCATTTCGGCAACGGCGAATCTCCCGGATAAGCAAGG
The DNA here is from genome assembly GCA_020436535.1 of Phaeodactylibacter sp. Lineage (GTDB taxonomy): Bacteria > Bacteroidota > Bacteroidia > Chitinophagales > Saprospiraceae > JACJXW01. The sequence continues at coordinate 12,838 of JAGQXQ010000077.1, read as the reverse complement.
CCGGATTGTTGCCCTGGACCACCATGAGGTCATGCTCGGAGAGTACTCCGATGACCGGGCTCGCCGAGGTCCCGTCTTCCGTGATGCACAAGTGGTTGATCCGGTTTTTAACCATTTCGATCTGCACGTCGGCAACGGTAATATGAGGGCCGACCGTAATGACCGGGCTGGACATGATCTCGGCCACCGGCTTTTCCAACCCAACCTGGCCGGTAGCTACTTTCGACCTGAGATCTTTATCGGTTACAATGCCCAGCGGATGGCTGGCCTCATCGACAATAATGACCGAGCCCACTTCCCTTTGGCTCATGATCACAGCAGCCTCCCGGATAAAGGTATCCGGTAAGCAAGTGACCGGGTCTTTGCTTTTTTCCAGAGATTGTACCTCCACCAAAGGAAAACTAACATCCGCCATCTTGTCCTGATCCAGGAAGAGCATGGGCTTGCCCTGCCGGCGGTAATTCTCTCCTATGCCGGAAGCAAACGTACTGGCCAGGTAAAAGGCCACTTTGGGATTTTTTTCCAGCACTTCCTTAAACCCTTCCACATTAATGGCATAGATGAGCGATTCTTCGACTACTTTGGCGGTTAGGGCATAATTCTCCTCTGCCAGCAGCGGCCTTATCCCGAAAACATCTCCTTCGTCGCACTCCTCCACCAGAACTGGTTCGCCATCCTTCTCCCACAGGAGGTGCACCGCCCCTTCCCGTACAATATAGATATGGGTATTGGGGGGGTCTCCCTGCCGAAAGATGATCTCGCCAGACTGCCGGTATTGAACCAGTATCCGTTCTGAGATACGCATCAGCAGATCACGGTCCAGTAAATTAAAGGGTGGAAACTCTTTTAAAAAATCATATACCCGCCGCGGTATGGTGTTTTCCATAAGTATTTGTTATGGTAGTTTCTTTTTGAAAGCGAACCGTACTATTGGCTTTCCGCCCCATCCCCGCCTGAAAGCCGCTACTCAAAATCCGGAAGTTCGGAATACACCCGATCAATAACTTCACGCTTTTAAGTATATTTACAAAAATACATGTTTATATTTGTTCCGGCATGTTTAAGTAAGAGAGAAATGAAAACACACTTCAACGCTAACTTTTTAGAAGATTCCACGGAAACGTTAAGGGCCATTGCCCATCCTATCCGAATTGCCATCATCGACCTGTTGTACAACAATGGGGAAATGACCGTCACAAGTATATACGAGCAGCTCAAGATCGAACAAGCCATTGCCTCCCACCACCTGCGTATCCTCAAAAATAAAGATGTTGTAAATGTAGAAAGAGATGGTAAAAATTCGCTTTATTCTCTGAGTAAAGAGGAATATTATGAGATCATCAAAACCCTTATCAAGGTAATCTAACACCTCATTTTCCCTTCCCGGGCTTCCCTTCCTGAATTTATTGCCATTTTTTTCCTAAATATTGCATCCTAAACAGTCAGTTCCCGTAAACACCCTACGCTTCCATCAACCAAAGGATAGCTATTTAAGAGCTTGATTCAGGCCATTTCGCCCGCCTTCCTGGCGCCCCCCCCAAGGTTTATCCATCACATTGGTTTTGAAATAAACATCACAGGAAACTATTGATGCAATATAGCTTCATGCCTTCTCCGCTGAAGTCTGTGAAGGCTTTTTTATTCAAACTACAAATTGACACACATGAAACACTTTATTCGATTGCTATGGGTTTTCGTTTTTTACCTGGGAACCAACCCGGTGTCCTTTGCCCAGGATGAGGCAAAAAAACCCGAAGTTGACCATTCCTACAAACCCATAATAATAAAATTATCAGAAGATGGCGGTAAATACGCCCGGTTCCTCTTCTGGCATCAGCATTGGGTGCAAACCAACAACCTGGCTGTCGGGGGCTCCAGGCTCCAGCTTACTCATAGCATTCGCCGTTCGAGGGTCATGGCTTATGCACAGGTGTCTCCCCGCTTCTTTATCCTGACTCATTTCGGGCTGAACAACCTGACGCCCAATAACATTACTTCTTTCGGCAACGATGGGGATTCGCCCCAGTTCTTCCTGCACGAGGCCTGGGCAGAATATAAAATCACCCATAACGACGCTCTGTACCTCGGCGGCGGCCTGCATTACTGGAGGGGCCTGACCCGCTTCGCCAGCCACGGCACTACCACATTCATGACCCTGGACCAGCCCCGGCCTTTTGTCCATTGGCACTCCTCGGGAGTAACCGACCAGTTTAACCGGCACCTGGGCGTATATGCTAAGGGGCAGTTCAAGCGGTTCGATTACCGCCTGGCCGCCAACAACCCTGGCAGGAACGGCCTGCAGCAAAATTACGGAACAAAAGACACCGGCCTGGAATACAACGGTTTCGATCATCCGGACAAAAACGAAAACCCCACCGGCAATACCGTGCTGGAAGGCTACTTCCGTTACAACTTACTGGATGAAGAATCCACCATGATCCCTAATGCGACAGGCACTTACCTGGGCGGTAAAAAAGTGCTGGCCGTCGGCAGCGGTTTTTTTGCCCATCCCAACGGCATGTATAACAACAGTAATGGTACGCATGAAAACGTCTTCCACTACGCCCTCGATATCTATCTGGACATGCCGCTCACTCAGGATGACTGCCTCAATGCGTATATGGCGTTCATGAATTTCAACTACGGCAAAGACTTCGTCAGCCGCTGGGCAGGCACCGGCCAGGCATTCTATGGGCAAGTGGGCTACAAGCTGCCCCAATCCCGCTTTATGCCCTATATGGCCCTGCAATCCGCCAGCTACGAAGGGTTGGACGAAGATATCCAGGCGGTAGACTTCGGCCTGAACTATTTCATCAACGGCCACAACGCCAAGCTCACCCTCGAATTCCACTCCGTATTCAACGACGCCCGGGAAGGCGGCGGCGACCCGGTAACCGGCGCCCCTAATGATGTAAAAGTCGTCCGGCTGCAGGCCCAGGTTTTTCTGTAGTGTCGATGAAATGAGTTCTCAAAGGCGGGCAAGTTACCTGTAAAACGCCCAAAGGGATGTCACGGCATCCCTTTGGGCGTTTGTAATTACTACCAGGTACGTAAGAATGAAATAACTCTGACGCCAATGAAACACGAGCGTAGCGAATGATAAAATAAATTGACGGCCAAGATGTGTTGTCAGGCGCCAATTTCCTATCGGGGCCTGACTTTAGCCTCATGAGCCTCTATTAAAATATATAAAAGCCTGCATACTTAACACTCCACTTCTCCCCCATCCTGTTTTTTCCTTTTAAAATTCAAAATAAAGCGCTATAAAAAGCCTGAATTGCCAAAGTGAATTCACCTCCAAATCCAAATCAAAAACATAATATTTTGGCAACTTGAAAAGTTTTTCACTAAAAAACTTGTAGATATATAGATAACTATATATTTTAGCCAGGCATTCGAGCTGATCTTTCATCTTAAAACACAGTTTATGGACACGAAACATTTACTCCGTTTGCTCCCCCTCCTGGTTTTTTGCCTCAGCCTTAGCCTGGCGGCACTAGCTCAGGAGAATGCGGAGAAACCAGAGGTCGACCATTCCTACAAGCCTCTGACATTGAAGCTATCGGAAGATGGCAAGAAGTACGTCCGCTTCATCGTCTGGCACCAGATGTGGCTGACGAGTAACAATCTCTCAGTAGATGGCGCCAAAACGCAGTTCACAACCAGCATCCGCCGTTCCCGTTTTCTGGCATTTGCCCAGGTTTCGCCTCGTTTTCTGATCCTGACCCACTTTGGATTGAACGGCTTGACTCCCGTTAACCTGACCTCCCTCGGCAACAACGGGGATTCCCCTCAACTCTTCCTGCACGATGCCTGGACGGAGTTCAAGGTCTCTAACGACGACGCCCTCTATATCGGCGCCGGCCTGCATTATTGGAAAGGCCTGACCCGGTTGGCCAATCAGAGTACGCTGAATTTCATGACACTGGATCAGTCGCGGCCCTTTGTACAATGGCACTCTCTGGCTGTCACTGATCAGTTTGCCCGTCATTTAGGCATTTACGCAAAAGGGCAACTCGGCCAATTCGACTACCGCCTGGCCATCAACAATCCGGGAAGGAATGGACTGCAAAATGACCGGGGCACAAAAGGCAGCCCACTGACTTATGACGGTTTTTCCCAACCGGATAAGAATGGTGATCCTACGGGAAATACTATCATCGAAGGTTATTTCCGCTACAACTTCTGGGATAAGGAATCCACCAAGCTGCCTTATCAGGTGGGTAGCTACCTGGGCGCCAAGAAGGTATTCGGCATTGGCGCCGGCTTCTTCGCCCATCCTAATGGCATGTATAACAACGCTACCGGAGAACACGAAAGCGTCACCCACTTCGCAGTCGATGCCTTTCTGGATATGCCACTTTCCGGCAACGACTGCCTGAACGCTTACGCTTCCTTCATTAGTTTCAACTACGGTGAAAATTATGTCAGCCGCTGGGCGGGCACGGGTACGGTGATTTACGGCCAGGTAGGGTATAAATTTCCCAATTCAAAATTCATGCCTTATGTAGCCCTGCAATCCGCCAGTTATGATGGCTTCAATGACAACCCCGGCGCTCTGGATATCGGCCTTAACTATTTCATTCTCGGCCACAACGCCAAGCTAACGCTGGAATACCACACCATCAGCAATGATGTTCGGGAAGGTGGTTTAGATGCAAACGGGAACATCCAGGATGTCTCCCAGATCCGCCTGCAGGCCCACATTTTCTTATAGGATACAATATTTAACTATTTAGATATCACTATTTTTTCATCAAAACTTTAAGACCATGTCGTCGCTAGACAAAAGAGCAAAGCAATATTGGAAGGAGAACATCAGGTATGTCCTGATCCTCCTCTCCATCTGGTTCCTGGTGTCCTATGTATTTGGGATATTCCTGGTGGAGCCGCTCAACGCCATCCACATCGGAGGCGCCAAACTGGGCTTTTGGTTCGCCCAGCAAGGATCGATCTATGTATTCGTCATCCTGATCTTCGTGTATGTGAACCTGATGAACAAGCTGGACAAGAAGTACGAATTTGATGAGATCTAACCTTATCGTTCCACAACCAACTAAACAAAAAGAATTATGAGTGTTCAAACCTGGACTTTTATCATAGTGGGCCTCACCTTTGCGCTATATATTGGTATTGCGATCTGGTCGAGAGCAGGTTCCACTTCCGAGTTTTACGTCGCCGGCGGCGGCGTTCACCCGGTTGCCAACGGTATGGCGACCGCTGCAGACTGGATGTCTGCCGCATCTTTTATCTCAATGGCAGGCCTCATCTCCTTTATGGGGTATGACGGCGCCGTGTTCCTGATGGGCTGGACGGGAGGATACGTTTTACTGGCCTTACTCCTGGCTCCCTATCTGCGAAAATTCGGCAAGTTTACCGTTCCCGACTTTATCGGCGACCGGTATTACTCCAATGTAGCCCGCACCGTAGCCGTTATTTGCGCCATCATTGTTTCCTTTACCTACGTTGCCGGGCAGATGCGCGGTGTGGGAGTGGTCTTCTCCCGTTTCCTCGAAGTAGATATTACTACCGGAGTATACATTGGTATGGCCATCGTATTCTTCTACGCTGTTCTGGGTGGGATGAAGGGAATTACCTATACGCAGGTAGCCCAGTACTGCGTCCTGATTTTTGCCTATATGGTACCGGCCTTATTCATTTCGTTGGCCATGACCGGCCATGTTATTCCTCAGCTCGGCCTGATCGGCGATGTATCGGACGGCTCCGGAATGGCCCTGCTGGATAAGCTGGATCAGCTGAATACCGAGCTTGGCTTCGCCGAATATACGAATGGCACCAAAACGATGACCGATGTTTTTGCCATTACCTTTGCGCTGATGGTCGGCACTGCCGGACTGCCGCACGTGATCGTGCGTTTTTTCACGGTACCGAGAGTGAAGGACGCCCGAATCTCTGCCGGCTGGGCACTTTTATTCATTGCCATTCTGTATACCACGGCTCCGGCGATCGCCGCTTTTGCCCGCTACAACCTAATCAATACTGTAAGTAACGAACAGTACAGCAGCATGCCCGTATGGTTCTCCAAATGGGAAGAAACCGGATTGATCGCTTTTACTGACAAAAATAACGACGGCATCATTCAATACGTAGCCGATGCCGGCAAAAACGAATTGACCATTGACCGGGACATCATGGTTTTAGCCAACCCGGAAATTGCCAATCTCCCGAACTGGGTGATCGCTCTGGTGGCTGCCGGTGGTTTAGCCGCCGCTCTGTCAACCGCAGCCGGCTTGTTGCTGGTCATCTCCACCGCCTTGTCTCGTGACCTTATCAAAATGCAGATCAACCCGAATATTTCGGAAAAGGGAGAATTGATGTGGGCGCGTATCGGCGCTGTATTTGCCGTTATCGTTGCCGGTTATTTCGGGATCAACCCACCTGGCTTCGTGGCCGCTGTGGTGGCGCTCGCTTTTGGTTTGGCCGCTGCCTCCTTCTTCCCGGCTATTGTGCTCGGGGTGTTTGACAAGCGAATGAACCGCGAAGGCGCCATCGCAGGCATGGTGGTTGGTATCTCATTGATGCTTTGGTATATGCTGAAGTACAAGTTCGGTACTTTCGACGGCGGAAAAGATGCCGTCGCCGCCCTGAAGGATGGTTGGTGGTTCGGCATATCGCCCGAAGGCTTTGGCACCGTGGCCATGACCGTCAACCTGATCATTGCCTTTGTCGTTTCACGCCTCACACCAGCTCCCCCTCAGGAAGTACAGGACATCGTCGAGGACATTCGGGTACCGCGCGGCGCAGGGTCTGCTCACGCACATTGATATTCAGTAGTTGTTGGTTGTCTGTTGTCCGCCCCCATTCAGGCAAAGCTCAACAGACAACCTTCAACGCCTAATTAGCCAACGACAACCATAACCAAAAAAGAAATCCATGAAACTCCAACTCGGCAGAAAATTATCGGACTTATTCGTCGCTGTTTACATTATCAGCACCCTCTTTCTAAGATTCTATCTGGAACCCCAGCTCAATGGCCAATTCCTGATATCAGTGGGTTTAGGAGTCATTGCGCTGTTATTCATTTGGGCGCTGGCAAAAAGCAAGATCATCACCCCTTCTTTCTTCGGGCTTTGGCCGGGGGAAGCAGAGGAAGAAGCCGCTGCCGGAAACAATTGAACGGACTAAGGAAGGTACGGTTGGTTTTTAGTTGGTTAATATAGAATATGCATTGAGTGCAGGCTGGGGTTTTCGTGCTCTTAGCCTGCATTTTTCATCCTACCTTTTGGAATACGTCAATAATTACCGTTTTTTGGCCCTATCTTGAATGCTCAATGCAGTGATAAACCAGATTTACCATGGCGAATGACAAGGTTTTCCGGCTCTTGGGACTGTTTTTCCTGGCCTTACTCCTATTCAATTTCCCCATCCTCAACCTGTTCAGCCAGGGAGGATCGCTGGGGAGTATTCCGGTGCTTTTCGTCTATATTTTTCTAGGCTGGGGCCTCCTTATTTTATTTACTGCCCGGCTCGTAGAGTCTAAGCCTGAACAAAATAATAAGACGAGATAAAGCTGGGGATGCCATTATGGATGCCGGGATCATAATATTCATATCGATCGCTTATGTCACTTTCCTTTTCCTCATTGCTTACCTGGCGGAAAAGCGGGAGAAAGCAGGAAGAAGCCTGGTCAACAATCCGGTCATCTACTCCCTTTCCCTGGCAGTTTACTGCACCGCCTGGACTTACTACGGCAGTGTGGGCAGGGCAGCCACCAGCGGCTTGGGGTTTCTGCCAATCTACATCGGCCCTGCCATCATTGCCCCTCTCTGGTGGATCCTCCTAAAAAAGATCATCTTCATCAGTAAATCACAGCGCATCACTTCCATTGCGGACTTTATTTCTTCGCGTTACGGTAAGAGCACCTGGCTGGGAATTATTGCAACGCTTATTGCCGTTTTTGGGATTATACCCTATATTTCCATTCAGCTCAAGGCTATCTCCACCAGCTTCGATCTTCTGGTAACGAAACAAAGTGCGGTCTACCGGCATGCAGAAATCCCCTTTTACCTGGACTCCGCTTTATACATTGCCATAGCCCTGGCCATTTTCACCATTCTTTTCGGCACCCGCAACCTGGACCCCAACGAACGCCACGAGGGCCTGGTGGCGGCAATCGCCTTTGAGTCAATCCTGAAGTTGATCGCATTTCTGACCGTTGGGGCTTTCATTACCTTCTGGGTGTACGATGGCTTTGGAGACCTTTTCCAGAAAGCGATGGACAATCCGGGCCTGTCCCGTTTGTTCTCCCTGGAAGCTGCCGGAATTAATGGCTGGGAGTGGTTTTGGCTTTCTTTCCTTTCCATGTCTGCTGTGATGCTACTACCCCGGCAGTTTCACGTAGCGGTGGTCGAAAACACCAACCCCAATCATGTAGCCAAGGCTTCCTGGTTATTTCCCTTGTATCTCCTGTTGATCAACATCTTTGTCCTGCCCATCGCCATTGCCGGACTGGATCAATTTCCCTCCGGGGCTCAAGAACCAGATAGTTTTGTATTGAGCCTGCCCCTGGCATACGGGAAAGACATCCTGGCCCTTTTTGTCGGGCTGGGCGGTTTTTCAGCGGCCACCAGTATGGTGATCGTAGCGGTGATCGCGCTTAGTATCATGATCGGCAACAACCTGGTTCTACCCTTATTGCTTAGAACTCAAGCTTTTCAGGAAGAGCAATATGGCAACCTAAGCGGTCGCCTGCTGGGCATTCGCCGGGTCAGTATAGTAGTTGTTCTGCTATTGGCATACGGTTACTTCAAAGCCGTCGGGGAGCAATACAGCCTGGTATCGGTTGGCCTGATCTCGTTTACAGCCATTGCCCAATTTGTTCCATCTGTCCTGGGAGGCATCTACTGGAAGAGAGCCACCAAAATGGGAGCGCTCTCAGGGTTGCTTGCCGGATTCGGGATCTGGGCCTACACCTTACCGCTTCCGACTATGGTGGAGGCCGGCCTTATTCCTATTCATTTCATGGAACATGGGCCCTTTGGAATTGAGTTGCTCAAGCCTCATGAACTGTTCGGCCTCCATGGTTCCAACCATATTACCCAGGCAGCCTTCTGGAGCTTATTGTTCAATTGCGGGATCTATTTCTTTGTTTCGCTCTATACTTCCCAGAGCCCGTTGGAAATATCACAAGCTGACATTTTTGTCGACATTTATAAATACCGCAAAGGGAGCTCCGATTATGATATCATGCGCCGGCAGGCCAAGGTTCAGGACATTCGCATCCTGCTCAATCGATTTCTGGGGGAGCCCCGGGGCAACCTCCTGCTCAACGCTTATGAAAACACCCAACGCATTGATTTATCACAGCAACAAGTAGCCGGAGCCGACCTGGTCAACTATGTGGAAACGCACCTCGCCGGCGCTATTGGCGCCGCTTCCGCCAAGATCATTATTGGGTCTATCACGAAAGAGGAGCCGATTAGCCTGGAGGAAATGTTCAAAGTACTGGAGCAGACCAAAGAGATCATGCAGTACAGTAAGGCCCTCGAAAAGAAATCGACAGAACTGGAACGAACCACCAGACAGCTCAAAGACGCCAACGAACAATTGAAAGAGCTGGACCGCCTCAAAGCTGATTTCATCACCACTGTAACTCACGAACTCCGCACGCCGATCACCTCGATCAAGGCCCTGTCCAGGATCATGAAGGAAACGCCGGGCTTGCCGGAAGAGCAAATACAGGAGTTTCTCACTATTGTCGTTAGTGAAAGTGAACGACTGACCCGGCTGATCAACCAGGTGCTCGACCTGGAAAAGATACAGTCTAATCAAAAAAACTGGACACTGGCGCCCATCGATTTTGCCGAGGTCACCGAAATGGCATACTCAGGGCTCAAACAATTAATGCGGGACCGAAAGATCCGCCATGAACTGAAGATCGAAAACCGCCCGATCGAAGTTATGGGGCATAACGACCGGCTGACCCAGGTGGTGGTCAACCTAATATCTAACGCCATCAAATTCTGTAATCCCAATGAGGGCGCCATTAAAGTCAACCTGCGGCAGGCCGGCGATATGGCCATTCTGGAGGTGAGGGATAATGGTAAGGGCATTCCGAAAAAAGACCAAAAACTGATCTTTGAGAAATTCACTCAACTCAACGACGAAACCAGAGGAAAGCCCAAAGGCAGCGGACTGGGGCTTTTCATCTCCCATTCGATCATTCTGCAGCACTCCGGCGTCATCTATGTTCGAAGCCAGCCTGATGAAGGCACCGCCTTTCTTGTGGAAATTCCTCTATTGGGAACGGGGGAGAATCGAGGGGATGAAGAATGACCAGAGCTCTTTGCAATCCGGGGCAACTCAAACCCGGAAAACCGGCTTCCTGCCGCTAAATTTATTTCGGTTTCGGCCGGCATACAAATTTTGCTGAGAAGGTTTTTTTTCTCTTAAAAAACTGTAAATTTAACTTTGATAAAATACCGTTTCCATTGGATAGGAAGCCCTGCTTTATTCCTTTTGAACGGCATAGTATAACTTTTGGAGCCCACTCAATATGACAGATAAAACCAACACAAAGGTCCTCCTGGTCGATGATGAGCCCAATATACTGGTGGCACTCGAATTCCTGGTAAAGAAAGAAGGGTATCAGGTTTTTAAAGCCGAAAATGGGGAACAGGCTCTGCTGGCCATGGCTGCCCACCTGCCGGAAATTGTCGTCCTGGATGTTATGATGCCCGGAATGGATGGCTTCGAAGTAGCCCGGAAGATCCGGGCAGAGGCCCAATACGATAAGTCCCAGATCATTTTCCTCACAGCAAAAGGAACCCAGGAAGATCGCTTCAAAGGATACGCCACTGGAGGCGAAGTCTACATAACCAAGCCTTTCGACAACGACGACCTGATAAATACCATAAATGAAGTAGTAGAATTTGGATAATTCATTCAAATTTTTTTACTTTGACAAATATAAACATATAAATATCTATATACCTTAACAATCTGAAGTAGAGCCCTAAAATAATTCCCCTGCCAATGCTGTGCAGGGAGTCTATTTTTCGGCCGATCCTAAAATAAAACCATAGCAATATGACTCACCAAATCAAATCCTTCGATGAATATAAGGATGTCTACCGCCAAAGCGTGGAAGACCCCGAAGGCTTCTGGGCGCAACAAGCCTCTACCTTTTCCTGGCGCAAAAAGTGGGACAAGGTACTGGAGTGGAACTTCCGCGAACCTGACATCAAATGGTTTGCAGGAGGAAAACTCAACATTACCGAGAACTGCCTGGACCGACATCTGAAAGATCGCGGGGATCAGGTTGCGATCCTTTTTGAACCCAACCAGCCGGATGCCCCGGTCCAAAAATATACTTATAAAGAATTGTACGCCGCTGTTTGCAAGACAGCCAATGCACTGAAGGCCAACGGCATAGAAAAGGGAGACCGCGTCTGCTTCTATATGCCCATGGTCCCCGAGTTGGCCATTGCCGTCCTGGCATGTGCCCGGATCGGAGCCATTCACTCCGTCGTTTTTGCCGGTTTTTCGGCACAAGCCTTGGCCGACCGGATCAAAGATGCCAGCTGTAAAATGGTCATTTGCTCCGACTACAATGACCGTGGCGCCAAACACATCCCGGTAAAAAAGGTCGTTGATGATGCCTTGGCCATGGACTGTGACAGTATTGAAACCGTCCTTGTTCACAAAAATACCGGCGACGAGCTCACCATGGTAAGCGGCCGGGATAAATGGTGGCATGACGAAGTGGACTGCCAAAGCGCCGAATGCGAAGCGGAAGAAATGGATGCTGAAGATATGCTCTTTATCCTTTATACTTCCGGGTCTACCGGCAAGCCTAAAGGGGTTGTCCACACCTGCGGAGGTTACATGGTTTACACCGCCTACTCATTTCAGAATGTATTTCAATACCAGGAGGGCGACATCTACTGGTGCACGGCCGATATCGGCTGGATCACCGGGCATTCCTATATCGTCTACGGGCCGCTGCTGGCCGGAGCGACCACTGTCATGTTTGAGGGGGTACCGACCTATCCGGACGCTGGCCGCTTCTGGGCAGTATGTGACAAACACAAAGTCAATCAGTTCTACACCGCACCAACTGCCATCCGCGCACTAATGGCGCAGGGCGACCAATGGGTCGAAGGCTATGACTTAAGTTCCATTAAAGTCCTCGGAACGGTGGGTGAACCCATCAATGAAGAAGCATGGGAATGGTACTACAACAAGGTCGGAAAAGGCAACTCGCCTATCGTTGATACCTGGTGGCAGACCGAAACGGGCGGCATTATGATCTCCGGCCTGGGTTCGCTCAGCCCCATGAAACCGACCCATGCCGGCTATCCCCTGCCTGGAGTACAACCTTGCCTGATGGATGCCGATGGCAATGAGCTCAGCGGTAATGACATCGAAGGCCTGCTCTGCATAAAATTTCCCTGGCCCTCAATGATCCGTACTACTTATGGTGACCACGAGCGCTGCCGGCAAACCTATTTCTCCGCTTTCCAGGACAAATACTTCACCGGAGACGGCGCCCGCCGCGATAAGGACGGCATGTACCGGATCATCGGCCGGGTCGATGATGTGATCAACGTTTCCGGCCACCGCATGGGGACGGCCGAAGTAGAAAATGCTATCAACGAACACCCTAAAGTGGTGGAATCGGCCGTCGTTGGGTATCCACATGACATCAAAGGGCAGGGCATTTATGCCTATGTGATCACTTCCGGGCCCGTCGGGGACGAGGATGCCTTCCGCAAAGAGATCCTGAAGGTGGTGACGAAGGAGATCGGCCCGATTGCCAAGCCGGACAAGATACAGATCGTCACCGGGCTGCCCAAAACGCGCTCCGGAAAGATCA
>JAGQXQ010000435.1 GCA_020436535.1 Phaeodactylibacter sp. | reverse complement strand
GGAGCCATTCCCGATCGGGGGGTCATACTGGAGATGAACGGCTACCGCTTTATCCTGGAGTTGGTGAGTGATACGAAGATCGAGACGGTACGGGTGATCCGGTTGGAGGATGAAACTACCTGAAATAAAGACACCGGATATGAAAGCTGAACCTTACCGTAAGGTGCCAGTTGTTCGAGTATGAGTACGTATATGAGTGAGTCGGAAAAATTTTCAAAAAAATTCCAGCTTCCGCTAACCCTTTTCCTTTCCCCACCGATAGTATAGGTAAAAGCGGAAACCAATGTCATACGGGCCTAACAGTACAGACGGAGAGTTGCGGCGCGGTTGCCTGAAGGGCGACCGGCGCGCGCAACAGGTCTTGTACCAGCGGTACTATGGCAAACTGCTGGGTATCCCCATGCGCTATACCAGCAACCGGGAGGAAGCTAATGCCCTACTCAACCAGGCCTTCTTCCAGATATTCAGAAGCCTGGAGGATTACAGAGAAACGGGCAGCTTCGCCGGCTGGATGTCCACCATCACCTTTCGGGTGACGATGGACCACTTGCGCATGGAGCAACGCTACCGCGAACGCTTCAGCCTGGAAACTGCCGAGGCCCGGCCGGTTTACAATTTCGCCGAGAGCCAACTCCATGCGGAGGATATTTTCCGGCACATACAAAAGCTCCCGGATTACCTGCAGGCTGTTTTCAGCCTGTACGTCATCGACGGATACAAACACGAAGAAATTTCGGCTATGATCGGTATCACTGTGAGCGCCAGCAAATGGCGGCTCGCCAAAGCCCGAGAGCTGCTACAGGTGGCATTGGAACCCTATTACAATAACAATAAAGGACAATCGGCATGAGCCATGACGCCAACAAATGGGAAGCGGATGTTCGCCACGCAGTTGAAACGCATGAGTTCGGCTACGACCCGGAAGCCTGGGCGGCGATGGAGCGTTTACTGGATGGCGCCGGCGGCGCATCTCCGGCCATCGGAGCAGCAGGGCGGGCCTGGAGCTGGAAAGTGCTGATCTTCTTATTGTTTGGGGCCGGCGGCCTGTTGCTGTGGTGGTTCTGGCCGGCCGAGCAGGCTGCGCCACTCCCGCCCTCCCGAATGGAAACACCGGCCCTCCCGGATACGCCATTACAACCTGGCGAACCTGCTGTACCGGAAGAGCAGCAGTTGATGCCCGGAATGAATACCCCGCTCCGTCCCGCCCCCCGGCCGGCGCAGGATGGGAGGAAACAGTCTCCAATGCCAGCACTGCCGGGTAGGGAAACGCCTTTCCTTCCGCTTCCACTGCGGGAGGAACAACCGAGGCCCCGCTGGGCTGTGCCGCCGAGCCTGCCCTCCCGGCCTCCGGCCTTGCTGGAGCAGGCCGACTCGCTGCCGCCGGAGCTGGAACTGCTCTTGCCCGAACCTGGAAAGCGGCGGCGCAACCGAAAAACGCTATTTCCTGATGTAATCGAAAAATACTAATCAAGCCATGAAAGTAAGATCATTGTGTACGACAGCCGCCTGGCTGTTACTGCTCCCCCTGTGCCTGCACGCACAGGAATCTGCTCCCAAAAGCCGCTGGGTAGCCGGCGTCGGCGTTGGGTTTTCCATGAATCCTTACACCCCCAGAGACAGTGTCCAGGGGGAGAGAGAGGCCAACCTCATCCCGGTGGAAGCTACCCTGGAGTACCGGTTATCCCGCCTGTTTTCTCTTACGGCCAGCTTTTCATACGGACAGCTCCACACCAGCAGTATACAGTCGCAATTGCTGAACACCACTCCCTATCCTTTTTTCTACGCCTATCGCATACAAACCGTCACCGCATTGATCGCCCCCAGAATACAGTTCCGTATCTGGCAGGGCGACCTCGGAGTGGCGCTGGGTATTGGCCGGTACCGGCAGTGGTATGATCAAAAAAGCAACAGTGTAAACAACCAACAATATTTGATAAAATACAAAGGAGTGAACAATGACTTCTTCTCTTTCCGTATGGATTACACCTACTGGCCACAGCGGCGTTTTGGAATAGCTGTCGGGCTGGAGGCAACCGATTCCTTCGGAGGGCCGGGCCGGAATGCATTCCCTGAGCCCCGGCAGCCGTTGCCCGGGGGCCTGGAGCCGCAGGTGGCCGCCGTCCTGCAGCCCAGATTAGCAGTATATAGTTCTACGACGATCTGGGCAGGGTTCCGCTATCGTTTTTAACCTCACTATTAAACGAAAAAAACGTGAAAATTTTACCATTCCTCATTGCAGCACTTACTTTCTGGAACCTTTCAATGGTTACAGGCCAGGGGTTTCAGTCCGGTGTGAACGCGGGCTATCTGATGCATTTACAACCCGAGTCCTATAGCCTGGGCCCCGGCGTACAAGCCGGGGTATGGGCCAGTTGGCCGGTTACCCCTAAAAGCCGGCTGCAATTGTCTATTGGCCACCGCCGCCTGGGCGGATTTAATCGGCTTTACCTGGAAACCGGAATAAGCAATACCCCGGCTGAAACGCAGCGAACGGTTTCAGTGATACAGCTCACTGCCCTGCGCTATTTGGACGCCGAGGTAGGCTGGGCCTTCCAGCCCAGCCCGGAGAGCCCATGGTCCTGTTACGCCGGAGCATACTACGCTCACCTTGTCCACTGGCAGGACTTTGACTTCTCGATCACGTCAATTGAAAAACCCGGCCGGAGAGGGATCGAGATAACTGACCCGAATTGGCCTGTCCGCAACGAATTGAATAGAGGAGACGTTGGTTTACGCCTTGGGGTTTCCTATCAGTTGGTGGACGGGCTTTCCGCCCAGTTTCA
>JAGQXQ010000434.1 GCA_020436535.1 Phaeodactylibacter sp. | reverse complement strand
GGCCGATGGCCCAGATGTAGTTTTGTTCTACCCGCTGGAAGTCGTCTTCACATTGAGCATACAACAAGCCGAAAACAGCATCGGCATCTGTTTTGCCGTAAACATGCGGTACGCCAAAATTATCTCGAATAATGGTGATATTGGCAGCCTGCTGCTCCCAGCGGGCCAATTCGGTGTTGGCCTTTTCAGTTTTACACGAAGAAAAACTGATCAACAGCAAGAGGTATAGCCATCTCTTCATAAGTGAGGTTTTGTTAGCTGGCTAAAATAACCGGAATCATCCGGTTTACATTCCTATCTCATTTGTTTTCTGGCAACTATTCCACATGAGTTGAAAATTGTTTTCCATCCATAGCTTGACAAAATTTGGAAAGCGGACACCGGTACGCAACTTCGGAGCCGCCAAAAGAGTCAACCGACAGACTGAGGAACCTGTGCCAACTGCATTACTCTGATCATACTTTTTGGTAAAGGGAGGCTCTATAAAAGGATACGCCCGATCCTACCGCACCGTAAAATTCCCCCCAATATTCGAAGCAACCCCGATCAGAATGCCCCAGTCTTTGTATTGCCCATCCTGGAAGGAAACAGCGGCCTCCACCCGAAAGATGCGAAAGATATTGTCGATGGAGTAGCCCACTTCCGTATAATGATCGGAAGTAGGCGTTGCCAGGTAATTCACAAACACATTCTCCTTAATGCCCAGCAACCAGACCTTCGGAATCTGCGTGAGCAATAGCTTGCGAAACTGGTAATGTATATGGGCAGCGGCAAATTGATCCATAGTGCTGTGCTCATAGTACGGCAGCAGGCGGAAGCTGCCCACCGGATCGGCCGTCACCAGAGAAATGCGGTTGCCCATGAAGTGGCGGTAGTCGGCAAAGCCGGCGTAGTTGTTGTTCAAAAACATGCCGGCTTCTACTTTTACATCGATGATGCCTCGCACACCGGGGCGGAATTTATGTTGAAAACCCACCTCCAGAAAGCTGTAGTCGGTCACACTCTCGGATATATTTTTCAAGCCCTGCCGAAAGGCCAGTCGCAGCTCGGGAGAGGAGTTCTCGATCGGCTCCTTCTTCTGATTTTTGATGCGGTACTTCTGCCAGGGGCGGGCCACCGCGCTGAAGCCGAGGACGAAGGCTTTTTCCGTTTCGGGCACTTCCAGCCCCAATTCTTCATTATACGGAATGTTGGGCGCGTAGGTGCGGCCGTCTTTTGGAAACCATACCTGAGTGGTGGTGTTTTCCAAAGCATAGCGATTGGCCCATTCGGCGCTGAAGTTGATGGTGACGTTCTCCCGCAGGCGGTTGCTATGGGTTAGTTTCAGGTAGTCCTTCTCATAAAGGCTGATGTAGTTGCGCTCTTCCACCAAATTGAGGTAGGTGTTAAACAGGTTGCTGATCGGTTCCTGTGGGTTGTATTGGTAAATGTAGCGCCCGCCTTCCAGGTTGAAATTGTTTCGCTCATTTTTGGGGCCGTAGCTATAACTGAACTGCCCCTTGCCCGTCAGCTTTTCCCGGGCGAAGGCATACCGGGGGGTTAGGGTAAAAGCAAAGCGGTTGTCTTTATTAATGGAATAGGAAAGGGGGGCGTGGATATTGAAGCCCTCCACCGGGTTGAAAAAGAAACGGTCCCACAAGGAACCGTGCGCAATGAATTGATCTTCCCCTACTTTGTAGTTGCTGCCCCCGATGATATCCAGTGGGCTAAAGCCGGTTCCCTTCTTGTGGCGGCCTACCGATTGCAGGGAATCGGCGGACCCTTTTTCGGCCTCCACCACCGCCAGGCTGTCAATCCGCTCATAGCCCTTCACTTCCTGTTTGGTGAGCGGCACGGGCCGTATGGCTTCCCAGTAAGTTGAGTCGCGTTTTCGCGCCAGAGAGTCTACTTCAAAGGAGGTGTTCATAACCACCTCCGGTTCTTCCTGTTCTTTGCGCTCTTCTTTTTCGTATTCGCGCATCAGCTTGCGGAGTTGCTTGCGGGTGAGCTCCTCGCCGGAAGCCAGTTTTTCTTTGATTTCGGCATTTTTGTCATCGCTCTCCCCCGCTCTTGCCTGTTCCAGCTGAGCCGCCAGCTCTTTGTTTAGCTTTTCGTCAATCAGCTGAAAATTGGCGTCGAGCTCCGGGTTGAGCTCTATCTTGTAATCGCTCACGGTAGCCAGGTAATTATACTCGAAGGCAAAGCCCAGAACCTTACCGTCTACATAGAATTTATGACTCACCGGTAACCATGCCTTGTCATCAATAGGTGCATAAACCTGATCGATGTTGAAGCCAATTCCCAGTTTATAGGTTTTCAACGACAGGCTGTAAATACTCCACCAGTCCTCTACAATGTAGATATAGCCTTCGAACACCCCTTCCCCCCGGCTGCGGGGGATTACCTGTATCTTGTTGACGCCGTAGCCACGGTCCAGAAAGAAGCCTTCGTATTTGAACTTGTAGTAGGCAAAGGCCTGGGGGGAAAGGGGAGAGATTGCCTCCGCGATCTTGGGCTCGTAAAAGCTGCCGTTGATGTAACTATTGGGGCCGGTATCGTTGTCATTGCCCCGGCTATAGATGGAAATAACCGTTTCCTTGAAAGTATTGGGCCGCTGATACTCGATGCGGCTGACCGATTCGGATGTGAAGGCCACGGTAGAGTCGATGCCTTCTTTTGCTATCGCTTTGCGCAAAAAGAAGGGAGAATCTTTCAACCGTCCCGACCCTTTGATATATACGGTAGCCTCGTAGCTGTCCAGTTGTTGCCGGTGGTAACTGGCTTTGGCAATCGCCTTGCGCATGACCGTATAGGCGGGATCTTCACGCCCTTCGAATACGTCGACCTCCTGTAGCTGCAGCGGTTGTTCCTGCAAGGTGACGTTAAGCAGCTCGGTGCGCTGCCCGATACGGGCCTCCCGGGCTTCGGTCTGGTAGCCCAGGAACTGAAAGACCAGAGTATAAGTGCCCGGTTCCAGGCGGATCTCATACTGGCCTTCTTCGTTTGTTGTGGTTCCACTACCCGTTTCTTTGACGAAAATGGTGGCGAAGGCGAGCGGAGCGCCATGGGTATCAGTCACCCTTCCGGAGACGCCCCCGGCAAAGAGTTGAGTAAAGAGCGTGAATAAAAAAATAGAAGTGATAAGTGAATTTCTAATAATCATAGACTAGGTTTTGAGCCGGCAATATGCCAAGAACAAGGGCAAAAGGACAAATTTTTTCCTTAAAAGCGGAAAAAAATCGGTCGGGGATACCTCTGGAGTCCATCAATCCTGCATCTATTCCTTATATTGGATTGATGGAGAAGGGTATAGCCGAATAACCATTCCCTTTTTCAAGCTGTTCATAGGATAGGGATCAACCTTTAATTATTGCTCCAAAAACCGTATTTTACCATTTTTTAACCACAGGTACTTTATCATGGCCGTACTGAGATTTTTTAAAACTCCGAAGCACCAGCAATACCAATACAAGCCGCGTTTCTGGGATCCCAAGAAAGAAGAACTGGAAGAACGGATGAAACAGATAGAAGCGGCAAAAGAAGGAGATGTGGAGGCGATGAAGGCACGCCTTGCCGCTACCTTCCGCAAGGGGTATTCCAATGACACTCATTTTCGCAAACGGCAGGTGATGCGCTCCAACCTCATTTTACTGGGGATAATAGTCCTGCTCATTATTTTATCATACTTATTCATCATCGTATATTTACCGCAAATTGCTGATCGTGTAGGAAGTGGCGGCGGATAATTTAGAGCTACAAAACAGCAGCCTTCTGCAGCTGCTAACCCAATTACTAAACAAAAGGCCGGTAGCACGATTTGGTTACTACGGGCCTTAAATCAAGTAAGATATTACTATGGCTGATATCATTCAGCTGCTACCCGACGCTATTGCCAACCAGATTGCGGCAGGCGAAGTCATTCAGCGTCCGGCTTCAGTGGTTAAGGAGTTAGTTGAAAATTCGATCGATGCCGGAAGTACGAGCATCAAGCTAGTTGTCAAAGAGGCCGGTAAAACGCTCATACAGGTGATCGATAATGGCTGTGGCATGACCGAAACGGACGCCCGCATGTCCTTCGAGCGGCATGCCACGTCCAAGATCCGGCAGGCGAGCGACCTGTTCGCCATCCGCACCATGGGCTTCCGGGGAGAAGCGCTGGCATCTATTGCTGCGATCGCCCATGTAGAAATGCGCACCCGCCGCCAATCGGATGAGTTGGGCGCCCTGCTTCAGGTGGAAGGCTCAACCGTAAAGAGCCAGGAGCCCTGCCAGTGCTCCAGCGGCACTGCTATCTCCGTGAAGAACCTCTTCTTTAACGTCCCGGCGCGCCGCAATTTCCTTAAGTCCAATTCCGTGGAAATGCGGTACATCATTGATGAATTTCAGCGCATAGCCATCGCCAACCCGGATATTTTCTTTTCCCTGCATCACAACGGCTCGGAAGTGTTCCACCTGCCAACGGGCAACCTTCGTCAGCGCCTGATCGGCATCTTCGGAGCCCAATCTAATAAAAAGCTGGTCCCAATAGCCCAGGAAACCGATATACTGAAGCTTTCCGGTTTTGTAGGCAAACCTGAATTTGCCAAGAAAACCAGAGGGGAGCAATACTTCTACGTCAACAACCGCTTTATCAAAAGCTCTTACCTCAACCACGCCGTAACCAGCGCATACGAGAAGCTCTTGCCGGCCGATACCTACCCGCTGTATGTCATCTTTATAGAAACGGACCCGGCGCACATCGATATCAATGTGCACCCTA
>JAGQXQ010000433.1 GCA_020436535.1 Phaeodactylibacter sp. | reverse complement strand
GGCTCATCAGCAGCTTCTTCAGCGGCAGGAGCGGGAGCGGGGGCCGGTTGTTCGGCCGGGGCAGCTTCTTCTTCCGCAGCAGCTTGTTCCTGTTCGGTACTTGTTTGGCTTTCACCTTCTGCATCCTGCGCATATACGAAATTGCCGGAGAATACTGCTAAGCCGAATACCAGCAGCAGTGCTATTAATTTTCGCATAGTCAATACGGTTTTACGATTGTTTTTGAAAGTTTAGTTGAACACTAAGTTGGTTTAGCGGAGAGAGAGGGATTCGAACCCTCGATACCCTTTTGGGGTATACACGCTTTCCAGGCGTGCCTCTTAAACCACTCGAGCACCTCTCCGACTTCTTGTAAAAATGGGCAGCGAACCAAAATGAAAGCGGTTCAGATTCGTTCGCCCTGAGCAAATATAGTTATTAAGAACTTTTTGCCAATGCTGAACAACACAAAAATTATAAAAAGATGGAACATATCAAAATTTTGAACCGTCGTATAGTCTTCTGCTGGCCATATATTATAACTATTCAGGCCTTAATTCCCTGTTGATTTGCCTTCTGTCCAAGCGGTGACGGGAAACAGCTGTTCTGCATTCCGGGCCGTTACTTCCGCTACTTCCTGGGCCGAAACTCCTTTGAGCGCCGCCAGTTTTTCGGCTACCAACCTTACATAAGCGCTCTCATTGCGCTTCCCCCGCCAGGGAACCGGCGCCAGGTAGGGCGAATCGGTTTCCAGCACCACATGCTCCATCGCCACTTTTTCCATCACCTTATCCAACCCGGCATTCTTGAAAGTCAACACGCCGCCAATCCCGAGATAAAAACCCAGCTCTATGATCCGCCGGGCCTGTTCTTCGGTTCCGGAAAAACAATGGAAGATCCCCTTCAGGCGTTCATCTATGTTTTTTTCGACCAGATCGATGAGTAGATCTGTTGCATCACGCGAGTGGATGACGATCGGAATACCCAATTCCCTGGCCCACTCCATTTGCAGGAGAAAGGCTTCTTTTTGTTGTTCTATAAAGGTTTTATCCCAGTACAGGTCGATGCCGATTTCTCCCACAGCACAAAACGGGCGTTCATCCAGCCAGTCGCGGACAATAGCCAGTTCTTCCTGGAAATTCTCCTTCACCGAGCAGGGGTGCAGTCCCATCATAGCAAAGCATCGGCCCGGATGGGCTTCCTCCATCTGCATCATCCGGGTGATCGAGGAGCTGTCTATATTGGGGAGAAAGAATTGTTCCACCCCGCTATCCAGCGCCCGCTGTATCATCTCTTCGCGGTCTTCGTCGAATTGTTCCAGGTAAATGTGGGTATGCGTATCGATCAAGCGCATTACAATGCTCTTTTCCGTAAAGGTATAGATTATATTGGTTCTTTTTTAGATTAGTATGCTTTTAAGCCTGCTAAAAAAAGAAGGCAGCAACAGAACCGGCCATTATTTTTAGCCAGAATCCCTGTTTCTTAAGGAAGGATTATATTTCCCAAGCTTTTGGTGGGTAGGTGGGGTAAAAAACTTATTAACTCTTTTGAAAAAAGAATAACAGGCCCCAAATTTTGTAATCTTTTAAAAATCCACGGGTATTCCCTAACTTCCCGCCTCTTTGAGGAAACAAGCAGCCTAACCCTGTAGGATCCGCCATGCCATTCTTCTCCAAATATACTCTGAGGACAAAAGCGGCTATTCTACAGGGGCAACCAACAGCCAACAACAATCAACTGTCAAAATGGCCAAAAAGAAAAAATACTACGTCGTATGGGAAGGCAATAACCCTGGCGTATATGACAACTGGACAGACTGCCAGCTGCAGATCAAGGGCTATCCGGGCGCCAAATACAAGTCCTTTACCTCTAATGAGGAAGCAGTGGAAGCCTTTCGTGGCAGCTTTGGCGACCACATCAGCCAGGGTAGCCCCGGCAAGGCGAAGGCCAAACCGGTTGTTTCCGAGGAAGCCCGCAAAGAAATCGTCTGGGAGAGCATTAGCGTGGATGCCGCCTGTAGCGGCAACCCGGGCGTGATGGAGTATCAGGGTGTTGACACCCGGAACAAATCGCAGATCTTTCACAAAAAATTCAGCCTGGGCACTAATAATATAGGAGAGTTCCTGGCCATCGTCCATGCGCTGGCCCTTCTTCAGCAACAGGGCAAAAATACTCCCATTTACACCGACTCTAAAACGGCTATGAGCTGGGTGAGAAAGAAAAAGGCCAACACTAAGCTGGTGCGCAATGCAAAAACCAAACTGATCTGGGACCTCATCGCCCGGGCAGAAACCTGGCTGAAGAACAATACCTGGAAGAATCCTATTTTGAAATGGGATACGGAACGGTGGGGGGAGATACCGGCGGATTTTGGGAGAAAGTAGGGGAGGTACTGTTTTATGGACTTTGGATGGGCCGGTGGGAGAGCTCTCTGGGGACTGCGGTGTTCGGAATTCGGAGGTTCGGAATTAGGTAGGGCGCTGTGGGAACTGCGAACCTGCGAAC